>JASHSV010000362.1 GCA_030038535.1 Candidatus Acidiferrales bacterium | reverse complement strand
GAGGCCGAAGCCGACCGGATTGCGAAGGAATCCCAATACGAGCTGGTGAAAACGCATCGCTTGAGCGAACTG
Organism: Candidatus Acidiferrales bacterium; assembly: GCA_030038535.1. Taxonomy (GTDB): domain Bacteria; phylum Acidobacteriota; class Terriglobia; order Acidiferrales; family UBA7541; genus JOPF136. The sequence continues at coordinate 63,702 of JASHSV010000362.1, read as the reverse complement.
ACTGCGGTCGTGCAGAATGCGATGATCCAAGAGCTGCAGAAGCAACGCTATGCTATTTCCGGCCAACTGACGGACGCGCGAGGCACGCTGGGACCGAAGCATCCCAGAGTGCTGCAACTCGAACGGCAGCTCCAGGACCTGGATTCGCAGATCCAGAGCCAGGAACAAGCGGAAGCGAGCCGGATCGAGACCGATTACCAGGCCGCTCTCAACAGGGAACAGTTGCTGCGGAAAGCTTTCGACCAGCAGAAGAATGAAGCGAACACGCTAAATTCCAAGCTGGTGGAGTACAGCCTGCTGCGCCGCGATTACGAAACGAACCAGCAGCTTTACGAAGGCTTGTTGCAGAGGCTGAAGGAGGCGGGTATCTCGTCGGGATTGCGGTCAAGCAATATCCATGTTGTGGACCGCGCGCGCCCGCCGATCAGTCCGATTCGCCCGCGCAAGTCGCTGAACCTGATGCTGAGCGTGGTGGTCGGGCTGGCGCTGGGATGCGCGCTGGCACTCTTCAATGAATATCTGGACAATTCGGTGAAAATTCCGGAGGAAGTCGAGCAGCTCGTCAACCTGCCGGTTCTGGGCATCATCCCCGCAGTTTCCAGCGTGATGTCCTACGCGGCTCGGCGCAGACCGCTGGCGCAGTCCGCGGCGACCACCGGGACGACTTCCGAGCTTGCCACCGTGTCGCAGCCGCAGTCGGTCGTGTCGGAAGCCTACAGGGCGTTGCGCACCTCGATCCTGCTGTCTGCCGCGCGCCACGCGCCGCAGCTTATCCTCATCTCCAGCGGGCAGCCCCGCGAGGGGAAGACGACCACGGCGTTAAACTTGGCAATTACGCTTGCACAGCGCGGCGACCGCGTTGCACTGGTCGACACGGACCTGCGCCGGCCGCGCATTCACCGCTCTTTCCAGATGAGCAACGACCGCGGGCTGAGTACCTTTCTCACCAGCCAGGCCGCGCCAGAGGACTTGGCGCGTCCGGTGCGGCAAGTGCCGAATTTGTACGTGATTACGTCTGGGCCCACGCCGCCGAACCCTGCGGAATTGCTCAGCTCGGAACCGCTTGAGGCGCTCTTCGCAGAGCTGCGCAGGCACTTCGACTTCATCGTTCTCGATTCGCCCCCAGCGATCAGCGTTGCGGACAGCATGATTCTGGCCGCGCACGCGGATGGCGTCATGCTGGTGGTACACGGCGGCGTGACCACGCGCGAAACGTTGAAGCACACGGCAAAACTGATGAATAGCGTGAACGCGCGCATCCTGGGAATCGTGCTGAACAATGTGGACGTGCGTTCTGTGGATTACAAATACTACTACTCGAACTACTACGGCGACTATTACCGCCACCTGGTCGAAGGGCAGGGCTATGGTTACGGCCATGAAGAAAAGGGCGATGGGCGCGGGGAGCCGCGGCCCAGATCGTAGTCCGGCGGGGGAGCTTTCTGGGTCAGAGAAGTTCGGGGGCGATTCTCCCGGGTCGCATCTGCGCGCCTTGCTCGGGATGATTTGCTGAACGCGCCAGTGGACAAACGCAGTCTAAGCCCGCCTTATGCTGAAAGGGGAGGCTTCAGAAGCAGCTGAAGATCGATGGAACTGGTTCTGGAACGCTGGCCCAGCAGGATTCTTGCCGCAGCTTTCCTGGTCGCGGCGACGGTGGCCTTGTCACTCGAGTTATGGAAACACTTCCACGCCGAGCGTCTGGCCCAGGAAGGAACCGTGAGTAGCCTCGAGCACGCACTGCAGCTTGAGCCTCGCAACGCGGAAATTTACTGGCGCCTGGGCCGCGCTGAGCTCTTCTCGGAGTCCGGAAGTCCCGCCGCCGCGGTGGCCGCGCTCGACGAAGCCACGCGCCTCGACCCGCACTCCGGCACTTATTGGGTGGAACTCTCCCAGGCGCGTGAGAACGCGGGTGACGTCTCCGGGGCCGAAAGCGCGCTCGACACTGCGCGCGCGGCCGAACCCCGCACTCCGCTGATGTTGTGGCAATCCATGAGTTTTGCCCTGCGCAACAATCAGGCGGGCCGCGCGTTGGAGTTCGGGCACGATCTTCTAGCCGTCGCGCCGCCCTACGCGTCAAGGGTAATTCCGCAGCTCTCCGAGGTTGCGGATCTCAGTACGTTGATCGAAACCGTTCTGCCGGCTGACCGCACGGCCATTGACGATGTAACCGCGTACGTCTGTAACCGCATGGAGCCGAAATCGACGGCCGCGCTCTGGAACCGCGTCATGGCCACCGGGATTTCTCCCTCGGGGTTCTATCTCCAGCGTTTTCTCGACGCGTTGATCGCGCAGGGCGATGGCGAACTGGCCGGCCGCGTATGGTCGGATTCCGTCCGGCGCGGCTGGATCGGAGCGGATCCGGAAGACCTTGCCGAGCCGCTCTACAACAGCGATTTTCGACGGCCCATGCTCGGCTTTGGGTTCGACTGGAAAGTGGTCCCTCAGCCGGAAACCTCGGTGTACGTGAACGATGAGGGGCCGCTGCCGGGCGAAACTTGCCTGTGTGCGGATTTCGGAGACCGCTCTCGCGCGAATTTCTACCACATCTCGCACCCTGTAATCGTCGAGCCCGGCGATCGGTATCTTCTGACCGCGAAAATTCGTGTGCGGCATCTGGCTACACGCACCGGCGCATTCCTCTCCGTTTCTGGCCTCGGCGCGACCGGCCAGGAGTCCGCGATGACGGATCGTGTGGTGGGCAGCACGGGCTGGGAGGACGTTTCCGCCGAGTTTGCCGCAGGGCCCCATACTCATCTGGCGCAGGTGGCGCTCGAGCGGCCCGGGGTGGCTGCTGACCAGCCTCCTGCCAGCGGTCAACTCTGCCTGGCAGCCGTCCACTGGCAGAGGCTGCAGAAAGATCCGCTCGCGGGCGCGGAGTCCGCGCGCACAAAGTCCGGAAAAGGAACGGCGCGATGAGCGTGCTCATCAGCCATGCCGAAGCCTGGCCGGTGCGCGAACAATCCGCCGACGCCACGCTTTCCGGTCGCATCGTGGCTGGTGGCGTGTGCGCTGTCTTGATTGCTGCGCCCCTGGCATTCGGGGCTACGTCGCATCTTGCCGCCTTGGTTCTGGTGGCGGCGTCCTGGTGCATCTTCCTGATGTGGATGCTGGATGAGATTTTCCGCGGGCGTGTGTCCATGCTGGGTCACCCCATGGCCATTCCCGCACTCGTTCTTGTTGCGTTTACGGCCATACACTGGGCCACAGATCTGTCGCCGGCTCCGGTGGCCAGTGAAGTCGAGTGGCTGCGTTGGGTGGGTTATATCTCGCTGGCCATGGCCGCGGCAGGCACCGTGCATACGCCGCTGCGGCTGCGTACCTTCTGCGCGGCGCTCGCAGTGGCGGGATTTCTGATCGCGGTCATGGGCATCGCGCAGTACTTGACCGCGGATGGGCGGCTGTATTGGACCTGGAAGCTTGAAAACGGCGGCCGCATGTTCGGTCCATATGTGAACCGTAACCATTTCGCCGGATTGATGGAAATGCTGTGCCCGCTCGCTCTGGGCCAGGCGCTTGTGCCGGATCACCGGCTGGCGCAGCGCTGGTTCTGGACCGCGCTGGCGGTGGTGATGGGCGGGGCCGTGGTGCTTTCCGGCTCGCGCGGCGGTGCCCTTTCACTGGGGATGGCGGTCGTGGCCTTTTCGCTCTTGATCGCAGCGCAGCGCGCTGGAAAACGCGCTGTACTGCCGCTGCTCGCAGCCATGTTCGTAACTGGGGGCGCTGTGCTCGCTCTTGAGCGCGGCGAATTGTTGGCGCGCTATGAATCCGTTCTGCGCCCCAATCAATTCCAGCAGGAAGACGCGGCCGCATACCGCATCGTGGCGTGGAAAGACACCTTCCGGCTGATCCGCGAGACCCCGGTGATCGGCTCGGGACTCGACACATTTGCCACGCGGTTTCCCGCCGCGCGTTCTTTCGCCACGGATCTGGTTTGGACGCACGCCCATAACGACTACCTGCAATTTCTTGCTGAGACGGGTTCGATCGGCGGTCTGCTGGCGGTGTGGATGCTGTTCGCCGGGGGACGCGAGGCAGTGCGTAACCTCGCGCGTTCCAGTGGAACGGCAACAGGCGCGTTGCTCGCGGCAATCGCCGCGGGTTGCATCGCGTTTATGGTGCATGGGTGGCTGGACTTTAATCTTCATATTCCGGCCAATGCGTCCTGTTTCGCCGTTTTAGCCGCGCTGCTCACATCGCGCGGCTGGGACGAGTCGTAACGACTTTGGTTTCAGTCGGTTGCATTGTGTTTGCCATGTAACCGACAAGGGCGGAGCTTTGTCCGAACTCCATCAATTCCGTTTCCTGCCTGCTGCGCCGCTCACAGCGCCCCAGAGGACGGAAGCGGTCGGGGCCTCAGCTTGGTTCGCTCTTTACACGCGCTCGCGATTCGAAAAACAGGTGGCCGAGCAGCTCGACCGAAAGCGGCTGCCCGTTTTTCTGCCGCTGCGCTTGGAAGTGCATCGTTGGCAGGACCGTTACCAAAAGGTTGAAGTCCCGATGTTCCGTGGATATTTGTTCGCGCAATTCGCTCCTGCATCTGCAGAGCGCACCGCGATCCTGCGCACGGTCGGCGTCGTGCGCATCGTGGGTTTCGGGCAGACCTATGCAGAGGTGCCCGCTGAGCAAATCGCGGCGCTCCGCAGGCTGGCGGACGAGAGAGCACTGCTCCACCCGCACCGTTATCTCCGGGTCGGCCAGCGCGTCAAAATCGCCAGCGGTGCTCTAGCGGGAGTCGAAGGAATTCTGGTGCGGGTCAAAAAACAGGATCGATTGGTTGTGGCCGTGGACGCCATACGCCAGGCTGTTGCAGTCGAACTTGCGGGGTACGAAGTCATTCCTCTGTAGCGCGCGCCCAAGCCCTTTATACATCCGGCCATGAGCACGAAATCGAATCCCGTGGAGGAAGCACTGGCAGTCGCCGCCAGAAGCGCCTCCGTGGCCACCGAGCCGCACGGCACGGCACACGCGCTTCCTGTGAAGCGCATCGCGCCGCCCGGCCGCTTGCATGCTCTGAACCTGAGGGAGCTGGCCGATTACAGCGAATTGCTCTATTTCCTGGTGTGGCGCGAGATCAAAGTACGTTACAAACAGACGGTGATCGGAGCGGGCTGGGCGGTAATTCAGCCAGTTGCCACAATGCTGGTCTTCACCCTGTTTTTCGGCAGGCTGGCGAAGATTCCATCGGGCGGCATCCCCTATCCGCTCTTCTTCTATGCCGCGCTGCTGCCCTGGACGTATTTCGCGGGCGCACTCTCTGGCGCCACGACCAGCGTGGTGGAAAACCAGCGTGTGATCACAAAGGTCTATTTCCCGCGCGTTTTGCTGCCACTGTCCGCCGTCTTCTCGGGCCTCGTGGATTTTGCCATCGCGCTCGTCCTGCTCGCCGGGATGGCGCTCTACTACCGTGTGACGCCCGGTCCGTGGCTTGTGTTTCTGCCCGCATTTTTGCTGCTCGCGATGCTCACCGCACTGGGCGCGGGGCTTTGGCTTGCGGCGCTGAATGCGCTTTACAGAGACGTCCGCTACGTGATGCCCTTCCTGGTGCAGTTCTGGCTGTTTGCGTCGCCCGTGGCGTATCCCTCCAGTCTCGTGCCGGAGCGCTGGCGGACTCTTTACGGTCTAAATCCAATGGTTGGCGTGATTGACGGATTTCGCTGGTCGGTTACCGGCCAAAATGCTCCCAGCTGGGGGCTCGTCGCCGCGTCGGCAAGCGCCGTCCTCGTGATGCTCATTGTGGGCCTCTGGTATTTCCGGCGCATGGAAGCAACGGTGGCGGATGTGGTGTAGGGCGGCCTCCGCGAAACTGTGATGTCTGCTGCGGCGATTCGAGTTGACGGGCTCGGCAAGCGCTTTCGTCTGGGCGAACGGGAGCGGTATATCGCCCTGCGCGACGTGCTCGCACGTGCGGTGACGGCGCCCTTCCGCCGCCGCGCGGTTTCCAACGGGAATGGGCAAGCGCACATCTGGGCGCTGCGCGACGTTTCGTTTGCGGTGGAGGAGGGCGAAACGATCGGAATCGTCGGCCGTAACGGCGCCGGCAAATCCACGCTTCTCAAAATCCTTGCAGGCATCACGATGCCCACGGAAGGCGGCGCCGAGGTGCGCGGGCGCGTGGGCAGCTTGCTGGAAGTCGGCACGGGCTTTCATCCCGAACTCACGGGCCGTGAGAATATCTACTTTTCCGGGTCGATCCTGGGAATGAAGCGCCGGGAGATTCGCCGCAAGTTCGACGAGATTGTGGCGTTTTCCGGTGTGGAAACGTTTCTCGACACGCCGCTGAAGCATTACTCGAGCGGCATGCAGCTCCGCCTGGCGTTTTCCGTGGCCGCGCACCTCGAGCCGGAGGTGCTGCTAGTGGATGAAGTGCTTGCCGTCGGCGACCTCGAGTTCCAGAAGAAATGCTTGGGCAAAATGGACGAGGTCACCCGCGGAGGCCGCACTGTCCTTTTCGTCAGTCACCAAATGAATCAGATTCGACGGCTGTGTCGTAATGTCATTTGGCTGGAAGGCGGGGTTCGCCGGCAAGGAAAGACCGCGGAAGTGGTCGGCGCATACGAATTGGCCATGAGCGCGGGCGAGCGCAAGGATCGGGTGCCGAGCGGCGATCAGAACTACAGGGCACGTTTCCTGCGCTGGGAGATCGTCGAGCGGCGCGGGGAAGAGCGGCACATCCTCGACGTGCTTGGCCCCGTCGAGGTGTGTTTCTTTTTGGATGTCCACCAGCCAATCCACCACGGGATTCACGGCGTGTCCTTGTTTGACTCCAATCAGCAATTGATTTGGGGCCACGCGGAACAGAACCTGCATCTCTCACCTGGCATCTGCGCGTTTCGATACCGATTCCCCGTCCTGCCTCTGCGCCCCGGCGCCTTCACCTGGCAGGTGAGCCTCTGGGATGACCATGGGTTGGTTGATATGTGGCATGGCGCGCCGGAGATGATCGTCGCCACGGAAAACCACCAACATCCCCTCGACGAATGGAACGGCGTTATGAACTTGCCGTCGGAGTTTCGGGCTGAGAGCGAAGAGAATCGCCTATGAAATCGGCACCGGTCTTCGACCAGGCTCACTATGCCACGCTCAATGAGAGCCGGGAAGCCGTCATGCGCCCGCTGCTGGACGGGCTGAAGAAAAAATTGAACGCAGAGACCGCTCTCGATGTGGGTTGTGGTTCCGGATATTTCTCGGGCGTTCTTCATTCCGAGGGATTTCGCGTAACAGGCCTGGACGGCAGGGCAGAAAACGCTGTGCTCGCGGCCAGCCGCTATCCCCGGGTGCAGTTTTTCACCGCGAACCTGGAAGACGACGGGGTACGGAGGTACGGCCCCGCGGATGTGGTGCTCTGTTTCGGCCTGCTCTATCATCTGGAAAATCCATTTCGGGCTCTGCGCAATCTGCATGCTCTTACAGGAAAGGTTCTCCTAGTCGAAAGCATGTGCCTTCCATCCAATCTTCCACTGATGGAATTGCGCGACGAATGCCGGACGGCGGATCAGGGCCTTCAGTTCGTGGCCTTTTACCCGTCGGAAGCTTGTCTTGCGAAACTCATGTATCGCGCGGGCTTTTCCTTCGTTTATAGCCTTAGGAAGAATCCCGAGCACCCGGCTTACCGCAACTCCCTGCGGCAGAAGAAATCTCGCACGATGCTGGTTGCTTCGCGTGGGGAGCTCAATTTGTCGCAACTTGAGAGCGTGCCGGAGCCATCCGCCAAACTGGATCCCTGGACTACGGCATGGGACCGGCTGGGAGCGCCGCTGCGGAGCCTGGGGCGGCTGCTGACGAAACCGTGGCCGGAAAAAGTGGCTTCAGTGCGCAGGCGCCTTTCGGGTTCTCTATGAAGCGGGTCAGCGTACACGTTCCGCTCTATTTGCCCGAAGGGCTCTACGGTCGGCTTCGCGATATGCGCAATTCCCGCGCGGACGACGGCGCCGTGGGCGGCCTCGCTGGTGATCGCGAAGTCGAGTACGCCTTTATAGGCGCTGAGTTGCCTCCGGGACCCGGGAAAGCGCTGGATTTCGGCTGTGGGCCCGGCTTCTTGTCGCTCCTGGCCGCCCAGCGCGGATATCACGTGCTCGCAATGGATCTGGAGCCACAGCGATTTCTCTGGACTCATCCATCCGTTGAGTTCCGGAAGGCCGACATCCTTCGCGAAGAGATGCCTGAGAATCATTTTGACGTCATTCTTAACTGCTCCTCCGTCGAGCACGTGGGGATTCCTTCGCGATACAGCGTGGCGAAGGACGACGCTAACGGCGACGGAGACCTGCTAGCGATGGCACGCATGCTGCGCATGCTAAAGGGGGGAGGGCGCATGCTCCTGACAGTTCCGGTCGGGCGTGATGCGGTCTTCGCTCCGCTGCATCGTGTCTACGGCGCTGAACGGCTGCCGCGCCTGCTCGAGGCTTTCACGGTGAGCAAGGAAGTTTATTGGGTGAAGGATGAGCGGTGTCAGTGGGCTCTGGTCGATCGGGCCGAAGCTCTGCATTTCACTGCGACCGCGGATTACCACCAGGTGATGCGGAGCCGGTACGCGCTGGGCTGTTTTGTATTGACGAGACCTGGGCCCGAATGAAGCAACGGTCTTAGCGAGTCCGGCCATCTCCATGCTGACACTGTTCACGACTCCGAAGCCATTTCGCGGGCACATCGGCACCATTCAGCGCAATGCGCTGGCCAGTTGGACGCGCCTCGGTCCTGCGGTCGAAGTCATTCTGTTTGGTGACGACGAGGGCGCATCGGAAGTTGCCCGCGAATTGGCCATCCGTCAAATCCCCGAGGCGCCAAGGCACCCGTCTGGGCTCAAATATCTGAATGCCTTCTTCGCCCACGCCCAGCAGATCGCCCGCAATCCTCTGATGTGTTTCGCCAATTGCGACATGCTGTTTCTGCCGGACCTGCTGGAGGCGGTGCGCCGCGTGTCGCAACAGTCGCTGCGCTTCCTCCTGCTCGGCCGCCGCCGTGATCTGGACGTTACCGAGCCGATCGCGTTCGAGGAAGCAGATTGGTCCTCCCGGCTCCGCCAGCGCGCGTTATGCGAGGGCGTCGAGCGCCCGGGACAATGGATCGACTACTTTGTTTTCCCGCGCGGCTTGTACGACGCGATTCCTCCTTTCGTCATCGGCCGGGTCGCCTGGGACAACTGGCTTGTCTGGCGCGCTCTCTCGATGCACGTGCCTGTGATCGACGCCACGGCCTCGGTCCTCGCCATTCATCAGAACCACGATTACGCCTACCACCTGCAGGGCGCCATCGGCGTGTGGCAAGATGAGCTTGCCATGCGAAATATCGAGGTGGGCGGAGGCCTTCATTGGGTGGGCACAGTTGACGATGCCACCCATCGCCTCGCGGCGCGCGGCCTCGTTCCTAACTGGTCCCGCCATGTTTCGTTGATCCGCCGCGCGCTCTCTCGCGTGGCTTATAACGGGCTCTCGGCCTCGCTGCGCGTTTCCCGGCCCCTCCGGCACGCTCTGGGACTCCGCAAGGAGAGATTTGACTCGCTACGGACCCGCTTGGGAACGACGAGAAGCAAGCCGTGAAGCTGCTGCGCATCCTCGTCACCGGCTCGAGCGGACTGATTGGTTCGGAAGCCGTTGAACACTTCGACCGCCAGGGCCATCGCGTCATCGGCATCGACAACAACATGCGCCAAGTCTTCTTCGGCCCTCCCGGCGACACGTCCTGGAACCTCGCACGGCTCAAAAGTGCGACTCGGAATTTCCGTCCGCTGGATCTCGACATCCGCGACCGGGAGAAGATTTTCGAACTCTTCAGCGCCGAACGCTTCGAGCTCATCCTGCACTGCGCCGCGCAACCCTCGCACGACAAGGCACGCGAAATCCCACTCCTCGATTTCGATGTGAACGCTCTCGGCACCATCTGCCTGCTCGAAGCCGCACGCCAGTTTTGCCCCGAGGCGCCCTTCATTTTCTTGAGCACGAATAAAGTCTATGGCGACGCGCCGAACGAACTGCCGCTCGTCGAGCTGGAAACCCGCTACGACTACGCGCGTCCGGAGGATTTCGAGGGGATTGACGAAAATTGCCGCATCGACCGCACACTCCACTCCCTGTTCGGCGCTTCGAAGGCCGCGGCCGACCTTGTCGCGCAGGAGTACGGCCGTTACTTCGGCATGAATGTCGGCATTTTCCGCGGGGGCTGTCTGACCGGGCCGAACCACTCCGGCGTCGAGCTCCACGGCTTTCTTTCCTATCTGGTGAAGGTGGCGCTCAGCGGGCAAACCTACACGATTTTCGGCTACAAGGGGAAGCAGGTGCGCGACAACATCCACAGTTTCGACGTCATCCGCGCCGTCGAGGAATTCGCGCGAAATCCCCGCCCCGGTGAGGTGTACAACATCGGCGGCGGCCGCGCGAACAGCATTTCCATACTCGAAGCCGTCGCGCGCATCGAGCAGCTCAGCGGTAACAAGATTCGTCGCGAGTACCGCGACCAGCCGCGCACCGGCGACCACATCTGCTACATCTCGAATCTCGCCAAGTTCCGGTCCCACTACCCCAACTGGGAAATCACGCACTCGCTCGATAAGATTCTCAAAGAGATCCTCGAAGCGGAGATGGCCCAGCGACAGACCGCTGCCAGGGCCTGAAGCGCTAGAAAAGAAATGTCAGCCAGCGCCCCATCCTCAAACCTGGCGCAACCTGCGGAAGCGACGGCCCAGGCGCCGCTCGTTGCTTCTCCCGGGCGGGGCGTACCCGCGCTGGTCCGGGCGCGGAACGCAGTCGCGTTTGCCGCACGTGCGTTTGGCGATGTGCTTCATGCATTTCACCACTCCCGCAGAGCGGAGCGTTGGGCGCTCGCCCTGCTCGTGCTTCGAATGCGGAAGAAGCAGTTTCTGATGAAGTTGTCACCGGGCCGGCGATTTGTGAAAGAAAATGTGCTCGGTTTTTCCGTGGAGGCTTTTGACTACCAGTCCCTTTCGTTTTTCGTCGAGGAAATCTTTCTCCGCCGCGACTATGAATTCTCCTGCGAAGCGAGTAACCCGCTGGTCTTCGATTGCGGGAGCAACATCGGGGTAGCACTGTTTTTCTTCAAGCGGCTCTATCCCGCAGCGCGCTTGGTGGCCTTCGAGCCCAGCAAGCAGACATTCGAGATGCTCTCGCGAAACGTGGAGGTCAATCGGCTCACGGGAGTGGAGCTGCACAATCTGGCTTTGACGGCGGCTGAAGGGCCCGTGGCACTCTTCGAAAGCTCAACCCAGCCCGGTTCCGGGTGGAATAGCCTGCGTCAGCCGCGCCTGGAGGGTAAGCCTCAAATCGTGAACGGCGTTCCCCTCTCGAACTTCATTACCGAGCCCGTAGACTTTCTGAAAATGGACATCGAGGGCGCGGAGGTGGAAGTGTTGGAGGAGCTGGCGCGGTCGGGCCGGCTCGCTCAAATCAGGCAGATGGTGGTCGAATATCACCATCACATTAATCCGCGAGAGGACGCTCTCTCCCATACGCTTCGCCTGTTGGAAGACAACGGCTTCGGCTATCAGATTCGGACTATGCCCTGGCAGACGTCGGCTCGCGAGAGTTTTCAAGACCTGTTGATTTACGCATACCGGAAGTAGCAGACCCATGTCACATCCGCGCGTTACTGCGCTCATTGACACGTACAACCAGGAGCCCTTCCTCGCGGAGGCGATCGAAAGCGTCCTGGCGCAGGATTTCCCCGCAGGCGAGATGGAAATCCTGGTGGTGGACGACGGCTCGACCGACTCCACTTCCCGGGTCGCCGCACACTACTCGGATCGCATTCGCTATGTCCGCAAGGAGAATGGCGGTCAAGCCTCCGCGCTTAACGTGGGATTCGCGCAGTCGCGCGGCGAGATCATTGCTCTGCTCGATGCGGACGACGTGTGGCTTCCGCACAAGATTCGCCGCGTCATGGAGGAATTCGCGCAGCACGCCGATGCCGGAACCATCTTCCACCGCTGCCAGTATTGGTGCCCGGAGGACGGCCGCTGCGAGGACGATGCGTCGTTCGTGTCCTTGAACGGCTACCTTCCCGACTCGGAGGACGCCATCTTGCGGTTCGGCAGCGTGAGCACCTCGTGGACCACGCTCCGCAGAGACGTCGCCCGCCGCATCTTCCCCTTGCCGGAGAGCCTGACGGTGCTCGCCGACAGCTTTATCATTGCCACGGCGATCTTTTGCGCTCCGGTGGCGACCGTTGCGGAGTGCCTGGCGCGATACCGTCAGCACGACACCAATCTCACCTATTCCGCGAGGCCCGATCCGGTGCGCGCAAAAAGGAGCAACGATTCTTTCCGCTGTGCGATAGAGGAAACACGCCGCTGGCTAGATCGCAACGGTTTCCTCGGCCGTACCCCCGCGGCCGCACTCATTCTGGAGCGCATGGCGCTGGTGGAGCAGCTTCAGCAATTCGTCATGCGTCCCCCAGGACGCACGGAGTTTTTCGCGCATTTGCGCCGGCAACACCGGCTCTATTCTCCACTCTGGTCGCCCGCCTTCCGGGTCTTCGACGATTTGAAAGCAGGCGTCGGTTTCGCGCTCGGCTATCACGGCTTTTATGCCGCGCAGCAATTCTACCGCCGCTCACTTTCGCTGCCGCGCCTGCGTGAATCGTTGGTGCCTGCGCTTCGGCGCGATTTCGAGTCCGCGGCCGGTGCAGGCCGCACGGAGACCCTGGAGCTGCGATGAGTTCGCCTCGCGTCACCGCGCTGATCAATACGTATAACTATGGGCGCTTTGTCGAAGAGGCGATCGAAAGCGTGCTTGCGCAGGATTCTCCCGCTTCGGAAATGGAAATCCTGCTCGTCGACGATGGCTCCACGGACGACACGCGTGAGCGTGTGGCGAAATTCGGAGATCACGTTCGGTATCTCTGGAAGCCAAACGGCGGACAGGCTTCTGCCGTCAATCTCGGCTACATCCACGCGCGAGGCGAGATCATCGCGCTCCTGGACGCCGACGACGTGTGGTTACCGCAGAAGATTCGCCGCGCCGTGGAGACGTTTGACCGCCAGCCCGCCTGCGGCATGCTCCTCCACAAACGGTGGGTATGGAACACCACCCAGCAGACGTCGCTTGAGGATCCCGATCTTCCGGTGTTGTCGGGGGAATTTCCGCCGACTCGCATGGACCTGCTTCGCTACGGCACCAGCTCCACCTCCGGTTTGCTTTTCCGAAAATCCATTGCGGGCGCGGTTTTCCCGATTCCCGATTCCATGAGCCTCTTGGTGGACGCCTATCTCCAGGTGCTGCTGCTCTTCCTTGCTCCGGTGGCGATTCTGAACGAACCGCTGTTCAAATACCGGCTGCACACGAACAACCGCTTCCACTTCGGCGAGGGCGACGCGGAGCGCGTGGAACGCAGGTTGCGTGCAACGAGTGCCCTGACGCAGGAGACCAGGGCGTGGCTCGATGCTCACGGCTTCGACACGCGCGCGCCCGACCTCGCTGCTTTCATGAGCCGGTTCGACCTCATCGAACAGCAGAATCGGTTTCACGCGACGCGGGCGGGGCGGCTGGAGTTCTTTAGGCATCTCCAGCTACATAGCCTCGTTTATGGACCGCTGTGGACGCGCCGGTACCGCGCCTATCGCTGCCTGATGACCTATGTCGGTTTGCTGCTTGGCTACGGGGCGTTCGAGAAGCTGCGGAACCGACACGCCCTGGGAGGTGCGTCGCTTCATCTGCGTCGACACTTTCTGCCCGCGGAAACGGTCGAATCCCTCTCACCGTGAAAACGAACGATCGCCAATTTTACGAGGTATTTTGGGCTCACTTTAAAGGGCCGCTCGGGACTCAGCTCGCCATCCACCGCAGTTCGCGCCGGCCGCTGCTCAAGCTACTGGAGCGGCTGCTGCCGGAGACGCGCGCGGCGCGTACGCTCGAGGTGGGCTGCGGCACAGCCCTCGACAGCTGTTTGTTGGCTGCGGGCCGTCCCGCGCTCGGCGCTTACGTTTGCGACCTTTCGGAGAAGGCGATTCGGGTGGCTCGGGAAAATGCGGACCAGTTGGGCGTAAGCCTGCGCGCGTTTGCGGGCGATTTGACGGCGCTTCCCTTTCTCGACGGCGAGTTCGATCTGGTGTTCAGCCAGGGCGTGCTCGAGCACTTCCGCGATCCTGCACCCGCCATGCGCGAGCAGGTTCGCGTCCTGCGGCCGGGCGGAGCGCTCGTGGTAGACGTGCCGCAGAAATTTAATGTCTATACCCTGCGGAAACATCAGGCCATGCGCGAGGGCAACTGGCCGTGGGGATGGGAGACGGAATATAGCGCTGCGGAGCTGCGTCGCTGGGCGCCACATTACGGGCTCAAGGTGACGGGCGCGGTGGGCTACCAGCATGGAAGGCTTATGGACCGGCTGCTGGTCCATCCGCATCGGACGCTGCACAAGCTGCTGACGCCCCGCAACGGCAAAGCCGCGTCCGCGGCCAACGGGTATCAGCCGGGTCCGCTCGCCCTCAATTGGGAGGCTCTCTGGGACGGGATTGACGCCCGGCTCGGCCCCTACGTGGCCATTAATGTGGCCGTCGCGTTTCAGAAAATCTCCTGACTGTGAGACGCAGGTGATGAACCAAACCGCTGCCATGGTTGCGCCGGTTACGGCCGTGCGAGCCGAGCCGCCCCCAGCCACGCGTGCAGCCACGCGCCTGCTGCGAATCCTGTTCGTCGCCGGATTCAGCGGCGATTTGCGGACGGGCGCCGGGAACGCTGTGCTTTCGCTCGCCAGCGCGCTTCGCCGCCGCGGGCATACGGTCGAAACGCTTCTGCGCGAGGACGTTTCGGCCGCGTTGAGCTCGGGACGTCTTGCACGTTTTGCGTTTCCTGTCGCTGCAGCGCGGCGTGTGGCGCGAAACGCGGTGAAATACGACGTCGTGGTCATTCACGAGCCTTCCGGAATGGCTTATACATTCGCACGCAAGTGGAACGCCGCGCTCCCGCCATGCGTGGTGATGTCGCACGGCGTGGAGCAACACTGCTGGGACCTGGGAGCGGAGAAAGCCAGGCGAACCCTTAAGACAAAAGTGGTCCATCCGATCACGGAATTGGCGCAGGCGAATTATTCGCTCTGCCACGCGGACGCGGTCGTATGCCTTTCGAGCGACGACGCTCGATATATCGAACGCCGCTGGGAAGTTCCCTCCGCGCGCATCCACCGCATGAACAACGGCGTGGATGCGGATTTGTTCCGCGTCGAGTGGGCGCCAATGGCGGAGCCGCGTCTTCTGTTTGCGGGATCCTGGATCCCTAGAAAAGGTACGCGTGAATTCTCGGCTGTATTTTCGGAGCTGCGGCAGTCCCGGCCCGGCCTGCGTGCCGCAGTGCTAGGGTCGGGGACTCCGGTTGATGTAGTGCGCGAAGACTTCGCGCCTGCGGATCGCAGCGCCGTGGACGTTTTGCCCTCCGTCTGCCGCGAGGAGCTTCCCCTGCTCCTCGGGCTCGACCAGATTTACGTTCTACCCTCGCATTTTGAAGGCATGCCGCTCACGCTCCTCGAGGCCATGGCCGCGGGACTTCCTTGCGTCACAACGAACATCTGCGGCATGCGCGACGTAATCACGCACGGCGTGAATGGTCTCCTCGTGCCCCCGGGAGATGCCGCTGCGCTTGCGCGTTCCCTTTCTGACCTCATCGGCTCTGCCCCAACTCGCGTTCGCTTGGGCTCCGCCGCCCGGGACGCCGCGCGAGGCCTAACTTGGGATGCGGCCGCCGAAAAATGGGAGACGCTCCTCGCAGAAGCCACGGAGAAGCAGCCACGGCGGTTTGTTCTTCAGGAAGGCCGGTGGAGCGATGAACTCAGGGAGGATCCCGGCGAACGCCTCGCCGGAGTCCTCGTCAAGCTGAGCGAAGAGCTGCAACAGGCCCCGAATGGCTTTCGCGAGATGGAGCAGTGGGACGATCTTCACATCGCCGGCCGTATTCTCGATCTCGGTTGCGGCACCGGTTGGAAGGCTGCGTATTTCCAGCGAGAGCCTTCAAACTCCGTGATTGCTGTGGATCGTGATGCCCGGCTGCTCGAATTCGGCAGGAAGACGTTCGGCGTAGAAAGTCTCGTGGAGGGCGATGCGTGCGCGCTCGCGTTTCCTTCCGCCACGTTCGACTGGGTCCTGGCGGTTGAGGTCATCGAACATTTGGCCCGCCCGGATCTTCTCCTGCGCGAAGTCCACCGCGTATTGCGTCCCGGCGGGAAACTCCTGCTCACCACTCCGAACCGGTTGCAATATCTTCGCCCCTGGCATCCGCGGTGGTTCTACCGCGCCATGCTCCGCCGTATGGTGCTCGAGCCCTCGCACGTGCGGGAATTCACCGCTCGCGAGCTGGAACAGATTCTTCCGCCCGGACTGGAGGTCGACAGGCTGCATTACCGGGGAACGCTATGTGGCCGGCCGGTGCGCATCAACATCGATTCGATTCCGCAGCCCTTCCGCCGCTGGTGGGCCCAGGGCATTGAACTCGTAGCCCGAAAGCCGATATCGGGTGCTGCTTGAGCGAAAGGCTTTGAGATCGGTGCGCTCGCAATGACCCGCGATTTTTCCGGTCATAAAGCAGATTCTGTAAAGCAACGGCTCTCGCCGGAATACCGGCTGGCGCTGCAGGTAGCCGTCGGGCTCCTCCTGATTTACCTGTCATGCTTGGCTCCGGGGATCTATTCGAGCGACGGCGCCTCCACGCTCGCCGTCTCAGAGTCTTTGGTGACTCAGCACAACTTCACTGTGCCCGAAAACGTGGGGACGCCGGGAGTGGGTGGCAGGTTCTACTCCAACTGGTACCCGCTTCTTGCCGTCCTCGCCGTGCCGTTCGTATTTGCCGCGCTTCTGGTCAGTCATCTAACGGGCCTCCCATTCCACTATCTTGCCGAGGTGTCCGTGCTGCCCATGATGGGAGCGCTCGTGGCAGCCACGGCAGGCGCGGTTGTCGTGCTCGCTCTGCGATTGGGAGCGGACACCAAAGGCGCCTGGCTGGCCGGCGTAAGTTTTGGCTTGGGTACGGTTGCCCTTGCCTATGCTCGAGTGTTTTATGCCGACTCGCTTCTCGCGTTTCTTACCGTTACTGCCCTTTGCCTGACAATTGGCGGATCGCGGCGGGAACTTGCGCTCGCAGCTTGTTTTGCTGGGCTGGCCGTACTCGCCAAGCCCACGGGTGTGCTGCTGGCGCCGATTTTGTCCGCATACTTGCTCCTCAAGCGCGCCCCTCTCCGGATCTGTCTCTTGCCCCTTATCGGCGCGAGTGTGGCAGGAGTTTTCTACATGGGCTACAACGTGATGCGGTTCGGCCATCCGCTCGATTTTGGTCGCGCCATGGGCTTCGATCCGTCCGTCTTTCTATCCGGATTCTCCGGGCTGCTCGTAAGTCCGGGCTGCGGACTCTTCTGGTATTGTCCGCCGGTTGTTCTGGCCCTATTTGCTTTTCCACTGGCGGTGCGGCAAAAGAAGTGCGAGGCCCTCGCGATTGTCACTGTCTTCGCGGCCTTTCACGTATTCCACGCTTTCTATTTGGATTGGCGCGGCGGCTGGTCCTGGGGGCCGCGGTATCTGCTGCCGGGCATTCCTGGATTGTGCGCGCTCGCGGGCCTGATGCAGGGCCGCAGCCGGAAGGCCCTCGTTGTGCTGACACTTCTAGGATTTCTATTGAGCGCGCCGACATTGTTCACCTTCTACGAGCGTTACTTCGCGGAGTTGTCACAACAGGGGATCCACGTGGGGACGGACACGGCCTGGTCTCTTCGTCATGCCCCGCTCCTTCACATCTGGCCGGGTGCTTTTCGAGAGATTCAGGATGCGCGGGGCATGAACGCCTCCGAGCTGTTTGGACAGAGGGAAGTTCCGCGCTACTCGGTTGAGGAGTCCAGAGCCCTGCGCATTGTGGCCGTATGGTGGTGGGTTCTCCCGGTGGTGCACGTGCCGCGATGGATTGGGTTTCTCGTCGCCCTGCTTTTGGCCATGCTCGGCTCTGTGATTCTCGCGAGGAAGCTGCTCCCGCCCTGGCAGCCGATGCCGCAGGAGCGTCCAGTCTTCGTTCCATGACCTTCACGCCCGTTCGAGCCTGGAACGATGCCTAGCGCTTTTTCTGCCAAACGGCCAGAACCGATCTTCCCAGCGAGTGGGCCAGCACAATGTCTGTGAACCGGGAGATTGGGACCAAGAATCGGTCCCAGAAACGAATCTGGCCGAGACGAGGAGCTGGCGAGCGCGGCAATAGCCGGTTTGCCGCCGAGGCCAGCATCCCGAGCGAATCCAGATATATGCACTTTTCTTCCTGCAAGTCTGGCGGCGCGATCGCGCGCAGGGAGTTTCTTGTATACCGACGATGGTGGCCGATGGCTGCGTCGAATGGCGAATAGAGCCACGGCATCGCAGGCGCCACAACCACCAGATGGCCGGTTGGGTTCAGATGTTGCGTAGCACGGGCCAGTTCTCCGGCGTCGTTCTCGATGTGTTCCAGGACGTCCATGTAAAGAATGGCGTCGAACTGGCTTTTCGAATCCATAGTGTCGAGCGTTCCAATCACAATTTCACAATTCCGCAGGGAGGTGGAGACGGTCGCCTGGATTCTCGCGGCCAGAGTGGAGTCCGGTTCGAGACACACCCATCGCCGTGGACCGCCTTCGTTCAATGCGAGCGTCGCGGCGCCAATCCCCGCCCCAACTTCCAGAACGTCGCCCGTCAGATAAGGACGCACCTGCGAGCGCACATAGGACTTCCAGTTGGTAGCGTGAGCGAAGATCTCCAGTTCCGTGCCGACGTAGCGGGCCTCAGTCATGCCGTGTGAACACGGTTCTCTCCCCGCGGATGAAGAGCGGACAGTCCCGCACCGGAACGAAGCTCGATTGCCCGCGGCTGAAGAGAACCACGAAGGTGAAAATCAGGGAAAGCAGGAGGCATTGGCAGAACAGCACAAGCAGCAAGCCGGTCGCCGTGGTCGCCCAGCCCGGAATCGCCAGATCCGTGGTGAATTTGACCACCACCGCGGCAATCATCAGAACAACCGTGGCCACCGCGAATACGCCGGTGGCTGTGAGCAGACGCACCCCGACCGCGTCGCCGAAGACGGACATGGCGCTCAGCCCGTGGATCACCAGACCCACAAAATCCATTTTCGACTCTCCCGCCAGCCGTTTCGAGCGGTCGACCGGTATCGATACGTGCGGCAATTTCATCTTGATTACGCACGCCGCGTAGTGGTTCCACAGGTCCGGGGTCACGGCGAGCGGTTCCAGGAAACTGGCTGGCACGGCGCTGAAATTGCCGATCCGGATATCGAATCCCACCAGCAGCCGGTGAATCGTGCGATAGATTTGATAACAGAGCTTGAAAATTACGCCTTCTGCTCTTCGGCCCCGCGCCGCGAACACGACTTTCCGCCGTCCCTGCCTGCCAAATTCTTCCAGCAGGCGTGGAATTTCATAGGGCTCGTCTTCTCCGTCTCCGTCCATGAGCACGATCACGCCTTGGACGCCGCTCTGGTGGAGATGCACGAGGCCCACAGCTAGAGCGCGCTGGTGACCCAGATTCTTTTTGAGCTCCAGGATGCAGACTTCTTTGAGCGTCTGCGGCGTCGTCTGCGGAAACTTTTGGGGAGCCGGCTCCGTGGAGCCATCATCCACGAACACAACACGCCCGGTGAGTCCGTGCTTGTTGAATGCGGCATCCAGCTTGGCGACGAGCGCGTCGGCCACAGTCCAATCATTGAAAACAGGAATCAGAACCGTCAACGGCAGAGGATCGGGAGTGCTCGCACCAGTTTTGGCGTCGTCGGTCGGATGCACGAATGCTCCGTGGCCCAAAATCCAACGGCAGCGGCCGCTATCTTAGCATGGGAGATGCGCCGCAGGTTCGCAGCGCGCCGGCGGATTGTGCCGGCGCTCCTGAGGCTTCCGTGAGCACGCGCGAACTCGCTGGGACAGGACTGCAGCCCGCGATGGAGCGGGATCGCTTATCGGCGCGGCACTGGACGGCCGTGGGAGCCCTCGCAGCCTCCGCAATCTCGGCGATGGCTTTGCTGATTTGGGCTTACCGGGAGTTCATCGCTACGCCCTGGTTGCCGATCTACGACGAGTCGGGCTACTTTAGAGGCGCTGTTCAGATTTGGCACGCCTTGCGCAGCGGCGGTCTTCATGCCCTCGCGCGGGAAACCTGGAATTACCACCTGATTCTCGGCGGGCCGTTCCTCTCGCCCTATTGTCTCGCCTTGGGATTTATCTTTGGGAGCAACACTTTGCAGGCGGCGCGAACCGCCAGCCTGGTCGCGGGGTTTCTCGCTTGGGTGGGCATTGTGTGGCTCGCCGCCGAACTGGCGGACGAAGGAAAGGCCTATGCGGCTGCGATAGCGGGCGTCCTTTGGGGCACCTCGCCCATGTTCCTCTATTACACCTCGAGGAGCCTCTACGACAGCTTTGCCCTGGTGACGACAGCCTTTTGCCTCATTGCCGGGGCCCGCTTCGCCCGAAACGGCGGGCGATGGGCGGCGGTGGCCACAGGGTTTCTGGCCTGTTTGTCTTATGAGATCAAATGCAACGTCGGGATTTTCCTGCTAACGGCGTTGTTCCTCGGATTGGCCTATCCCGAGATTCGCGCGCGCCTGGCGAAAGACCCCCGCGGATTTCTGGCGCCGCTTACGCGCCCCTGGTTTCTGCTCGCGGCCAGCGCCCTGCTGCCCTTGACCGCGTTTCTAATGGTGGATGGTGTGCGCCAACTCCTCCGCTATCTTAACGGCTTTCCCTTCGACCCGTTGGGCCCGGGGGACTCTCTTCTGTATTACCCACGCTCCTTTTTCCGGGAATACGCTTCTACCCCCGCCCTCGCAGTAATACTTCTCATAGGCGTGATCTACTGGGCCTGGAAGGGATGGAGCAAGCCAGCGGCGCGCACCGCGTTGCTCTACGTTGTGCTTCAGGCCGTTAGCTCCATCCTGCACTTGCAGAAAGATGGCCGTTTCATTTGGGGTGCAGTGGCCATAACGGCGTCTCTCACTGGCGCAAGTCTCGCTCGGGAATTCTCCAGGCTTTCGTTGAGCCTCCGCTTCGCGGCTTCGGCCGTACTTGTTGCCGCGCTCGCATATTCCGTCTGGGCAGCCCCCGCATCGGCCGGGCAGTTCTTCTCGAAGACCCAGGTAGCCCCGAGCCCCGCGCAACAAGCAACCTTGCTCCAGGGGCTGAATTTCATCCGCGACAATACCAGCCGCCAGCAGACCTTGCTGGTAGCCGGCTACGCCGACGAGGGGATCAACACGCCGATGCTCCAGCTATTCCTCATGAATCCTGCTTCCGGCGAGTTGCAGGACATGCCGGCTCTGCCCTACGCCGACCTTCCCACGAGCTGGGGCATCTCGGCGCAGCCTTCGCCCTTCTACGCCCAGCAGTTGGAAAAAGCGTTCTCGCAAAACCCGGATGCAAGTCTGGTGATTCTCGATCACGAGCCCGGGTCGCCGTTTCGCGGACGTCTGTACCCCTGGGTTTTTGCATGGCAGGAGAACTACGGCTCAGCCGCAAGCAAGATGAAGAGCCTGGCAGTCGCCGCCGATCTCGACACGCGCGCCGGCTTGCGCGTCACGATTTACCGCCGCAGGACGATGGGCGCCCGATGAGTCTGCTTGAATCGCCGGCCCCTCCCCGAAATTCGCCGGAAACGGAGAAGCAGGATCTGCGCCGCTACTGGGACACTCATCCCATTTCCACAGACAGCGTGCCGTACGAAGTCGGCTCCCGCGAGTCCTTTGAGGCCATCTACGAAAAATGGAAGCAGACCATCGATCAGATGCGCCTCGATTTCCTGGAATCCTGCCGCGGCCGGAAGGTTTTGGAAGTCGGCTGTGGCATCGGCAAGGACGCGCGCTTCCTCACGGAAAATGGGATCGACTACACCGGGCTCGATTACAGCTTCCGCACCCTCGGTCTTGCGCACAGGCATTTTGACTTTGCGGGCCTGCGCAAGCGTTTCGTTACGGGAGACGCGGTCGCGCTTCCTTTTGCCGACAACACCTTTGGCCTTGCCATGTCCATCGGAGTGATCCATCACATCGTGGGCACCCCTGAAGCCTGCCGCGAACTGGTACGCGTCACGGCGCCCGGCGGCATCGTGCGCGTAATGTTCTACAACCGCGAGTCGTACCACTATCTGCTGGTCAACTGGATCGTTCGCCCGCTCATTTGGCTGATGCTTCATGTGCGCCCGCTCGAAGCGTTTCTCCGCTGGGCGCCGGAAAAGTTCCGCCATCTTTACGCCATATCGAAGCAGCACGGGCTCTCCCGCGAACGTTTGCTCGCCACAAGCGCAGACACGAGCTTCGCCGGGCAGGACAACTTCATCCCTCGTTCGGGCTTCTGGACCGAGCGGGAAATGCGCGAATTGTTCTCCGGCATGCAGGATTTCTGTTTCATTCGCCGCGACCTGAAATATTTCCCGTTCTCGTTTCTCCGCGGCTGGGTGGAACCTCGCTGGGGATTTTTTCTTACGATGACGGCGCGGAAACCCGCGGCCTCGTCAAGAACCAGGGCGGCCGCGGCAGCCACAGCCTCTCACTGACCGTATGCGCTGGACACTCAGGAATCCTCTTCAGCCCGGAAAGCCCGACGCGCACGGTGTGGCAGCGTTATCCGCCGCCACGTTGACCACAGACCTGGACAGCGTCGATACGCACGCGCCCGCGGCAGCAGGGAGCCTCCTGACAAAGGTCCTCTCCGGCTGGATTCCATCTGCGCTGCGATGGGCAGTTATCGGCGCGGCGATTCTGTACATCGGCGTCTATCTCTTTGTGGCCTACCGGCGAATGGTTTATCCCTTCGACCTCGAGCGCTTGGAGGGAAGCGCGTTGGAGCAGGTGGAACGCGTGTTGCGCGGACAACCGCTCTATGCCGCGCCCAGTTTCGATTATGTGCCCATGGTTTACACTCCCGTGTATTTCTACGTGTCAGCGCTGGCAGCGAAACTGCTGGGTCCCGGCTTCGCGCCGCTGCGGCTTGTGTCCATTCTGGCGTCACTCGGTTGCTTTGCCGTGCTCTACCAGTTCGTCCGCAAGGAAACCTCCAGCCATTATTGTTCGCTGGTCAGCGTGGGCTTGTTCGCGGCCACATTCCGAGAAACGGGCGACTGGCTCGAATTGGCGCGGACGGATTCGCTCTATTTGTTCCTGCTCGTCCTGGGTGCCTATCTGCTCCGCTGGAAGCGCGGAACAGCGTGGCTGGCGCTCGCGGGCGGATGCACTGCCCTTGCCTTCCTCACCAAGCAGACCGCCTTGATCGTCATCCTCCCGCTCGTGATTTATGCCGGCTCTCTCGGCTTTCGTCTCTTCGCTGCGTTTGCCGGCGCGGCGGGCGTGCTGGGCGCAGGTGGAATAGCGCTGTTGCATCTCCGCAGCGGGGGTTGGTCCACGTTTTATTTGTTTTCGCTGACCTCCTCGTTCCTCACCATGAAAAGCCACATCGTGCTCTTCTGGATCAACGACATCTTTCGTGTTCTTCCCATCGCCGTTGCCTTCTGTGTGCTCTTTTTCCTGGCTGCCGCGCACGAGAAAGACCGCCGTGACGCGTGGTTTTATTTTTGTTTCGGGGCGGGCATGCTCGCCGCCTCCTGGCTTTACAGTCTCAACTGGGGCGCGTATCTCAACGGCCGCCTTCCGGTTTATTTCTTCCTCTCCTTGGCTACCGGTTTGGGGGCCCATCGGGCTTTGGTCCTCCTTGCAACGCACGCCGGCGATCGCGCCCGTCTCGGCCAGAGCGTGCTTTTCGCCGCGTTATTGATTCAGTCCTGCGCACTGGTCTACGACCCTCGCCTCGTGGTTCCCGGGAGCAGGGACGTCGAATTGGGCAGAGAAGTGCTGGCTAAGATTGCCCAGATTCCAGGCCCTGTGTACGTACCCAACCACACCTACCTCGCAGCCATCGCTGGAAAACAGGGCTTCGCGCACATACTCAACCTGTGCACGCTCCTCGTGTCCGGAGACCCGCGCACTGTCGCCCCTCTGCGCGAAGAACTCCACGATGCATTCCGCAACAAGCGATTCAGCGCGGTGGTTCAAGATGGCGCCTGGGGCGAAGACGTCGTGGCGGCAGTGTATCGCTCAGACTTTCTCGAGAATTATCAGCCCGGCCAGGAAATCGTGTACCCCGCCAGCGATACCCGGCGCCTGGCCACGGGACTCCCGGCGCCCGCGCGCGTCGCCTTCATCATTTACGTGCCCAAGGCCACCGATAACACCTCGCAAATTGCCGGGCCCTCCGATCACAGTGACGGCGCCGGCCAGCTCAGGCCGCACCAATAGCCGATGCGCGTGTTGCTCATCACGAAGAACTTTCCGCCGGTCTCCTGCGGGGTGGGGGATTACGCCAGCCGCCTCGCTCGAGAACTGGCTGCAGCCGGCAACAGCGTGACCGTGCTCACCGAACCCGCGGATGCGCCACGCCAATTATCGTTCGGCTTACGCGAACAATCTCTGCGCGGCTGGCGTGACTTGCAGCCGGCCATCGAGGCCGTTGCCGCCTTCGCGCCCGACCACGTGCAGCTCGAATACTCGGGGTACGCCTGGGGGCGCTGGGGCTTTGCATGGTGGCTCAATGCTCTTTTGTTCGGCCTCCGGCGGCGGAGAATTCCCGTGCACGCGGGCCTGCACGAGCTGGCAATCAGTATGCGTCAGCATCCGCTCCGGACGCCTGTAGCGCTCGCCCAATGGCTTCACGTGGCGCTTATCCTCGCCGCGGTAAAGTCGGCCGCGGTCAACATGCGCTCGCGCGTCGCGTCCCTGGAGCGGTTGTTCCCCTGGTGGCGCGAGAAGATCCGCTACCGGCCGAATTCGAGCAATATCCCCGTAGTCCCATTCGCCGAAACCGAACGCGCCGGCTTCCGGCGCGAGCGCGGTGTTGCTCCCGGCGAACTCGTGGTCGCCACGTTCGGCCTGTTCCACCCCGCCAAGAACTATGAAGCACTGATCCAGGCGGTCGCCCTCCTGCGCAGTTCGAATCCGCCGCGCCTGTGGATGCTCGGCAATTTTGCCGCGGCTTCACCGGACTACGTCGCGCGCCTGAAACTCGCGGCACAGGCGGCGGGAATTCAAGAGGCCGTGTGGTGGTCGGGCAGGCTCGAAGCAGCAGAGATGTCCCGCGCGCTTCAGGCCTCCGATGTGTTCGTCCTCCCGCAGCCCGACGGCCACTTGACGCGCAGTGGCGCCTTCATGGCCGCCGCGGCTCACGGCTTGCCCGTTGTGGCCGTGCGCCAGCCCGGCGGCCGCGACCAGGCCGAATTCACTCACGGTGAGCATGTGTGGTTCGCTGAACAGAGCACCGCGGCAGCTCTCGCTGCCGGCATCCGCCGGCTCGCCGGCGATCCCGCCGTGGCGGCGCGCATGGGCCGCAACCTTCAGGAACTGTACGCTGCGCGTTTCGATTGGCCGATCACAGCAGCGGCGTTCCGCAGGGCGGATGCGCTTCTGCCCGACTCCGGCGAGGGCCAGCCTTCCGTTGAACGCGGGGCCGTGGCGGCCGTAACGGACCCAGGGGGAACCAGGACGTGAACTTCGATATCACCGCCAACCGGCGTGTTGGCCCCGACCTCCTGCTCACCGTGCCGGTGCTGCTGCTGGTGGTTTTCGCCCTGCCCTGGATCGCGCTTCGCGTGGCCTACCAGCAGTACATGCCCTTGATTGCGGGCGTGTTTATCTTCGCCGACGTTTGTTTCACGTTTGCCTGGTGGCGCGCTTCCGTCTATCTCTTTGCCTTCTACGTCCTGGTCGAGGGCTTTTTGGTTAATGCTTACGGCTCCACGGCGCTCAATCTGTTGAAAGATGCGCAGCTCCTCCTCATCTTCTTCCGGTTGTCCATTGCCCTGATCGCCCGGCGGATGTTTCCCGTTCCTCACACCGGATGGGTGGTTCCCTTCTTTGGTTTCGCCGTCTATTACACGGCGGAGATTTTCAATCCGTACCTGCCTACGATCCTGGTCGGCTTGATCGGGGCACGCGTAACGCTCCTGTTTTTCCTCTGCTTCATCGTGGGCTACTGGTTCTTCAACGACCGGGAGCAGGTGATACGGTTTCTGCGCTTCCAGAACTGGATAAGCATTCCCATAGCCATTTTCGGAGTGGTGCAATACTTCACGGGGCCCGAATTGTTGTTGCGCATCTCTCCGAATTTTCAGCGTGCCATCTTCTATGCGAACGACCCAAAGCATCCCGAAATGGGATTCTACTTTCGCACCATCTCCACGTTTGCATCCACGGCCGGACTTTCGCAGTTCTTGTGGGTGGCGGCGATGCTCACCATTGCGCTGATGATGATTTCCCCTCGGCCGATGGACAAGATAATGACGCGCGTGGCGCTGCTGGCCCAGGCCTGCGGAACACTCAGCACAGGCGGCCGTGGCCCGTTCATCCTCCTGTTCGTCTCACTGTTTCTGGCCTTCGGCCTCATGGGACGTATTCGGCAGGCGATCATGCCCTCGCTGTTCATCGTTGCTTGTTTGTTCAGCTCCATGATGTTTCTGGGACCGACCGTGCAGGCGCGTTTCGCCAGCATCTTCGACATGGAGATGGTGCGCGACAGGAACCTGGCGCTTGCCGTCGGAGAATTTGAAGCGGCCACGGAATCGCCCATCGTGGGGCTCGGTGCGGGGATCGGATGCGCGGCCTCCAACCGGCTCGAATCCACGAGCGTGTCTGTCGTCGGTTCGGAAAACCAGTTTGCGCGCATCCGGAACGAATGCGGACTGGCCGGCCTTGCCCTCTTCGCTGTGTTTACGGGCGCACTCCTCTTGGAAAGCTTTCGACAGGCCAAAGCCCTGCGCGATCAGGATTTGAAAACCATCGGCTGCGTTGTGGCCAGTTTCTGCATAACCAATATTCTGACCTTTCCCATCGGCCAGCCGCTCGATATACCGCCGATGAATTTCTACTTCTGGTTCTTTCTGGGTCTGCTGGCGGCATTGCTTCGGATTCAGGCCACCGAGAGCCCCACAGCGAGCCAGCCGGTTGACGCCTCTCGTCCATCTTGGAGCTTTGCCCGCTGAGCGTTCATGTACGCTGCACAGAACACGGCGCGGAACACCCTGCTCACCGTCCTGGTCCTCCTCGCCCTGGGAACCGTGATGTTGCTTACGAATCGCTGGTTCACGTTCATGGACGATGAAATTGCCATGCTTCTGGACGCCACGATTCCGGCTCAGCAGACCATCCACTCCTTTACCAACGGCACGGGGCTGCACCGCCATCCGCCCCTTTACGACCTGCTGCTTGCCGGATGGCTGCGTTTGAGCGGAGGTCGCGTCAGCCTGCTGCGCGTGCCGGCCATCACCTTCTACCTGCTCGGACTGTGGTTCAGCGTTCAGGCCGCGGGATTGGTAGCAGGAGCCGCGGCCTCCCGTGCCGCCCTCTGGATCGGCGTGGTGTTCCCCTATGGCTTTCACTTTGGGAGGATCGCAGGTTGGTATTCGTTTTCCTTCTTCACCCTCGCGCTACTCACCTTCGCGTATCTGTGGCTGGAAGCGAAACCGGCATGGGGAAGGTGGGTGTTGCTGGTGGTGGCCTGCGAGCTGGCCGTTTACACGAACTATTTCCTGGCTGTCCTGATCGGCTTTCTCGCACTCGATTTCTGGATCCGGCACCGCGGCGATGCGAAGCGCGTGGCTGCGGCAGGTGCGACCGTCGTTGTCGTTCTGCTTGGCTTTGTGCCCTTGCTGCATGCGCTGGTGTTCCGCGTCTTCGCGGATCAGGGGATACTGCGCCCTGTCTATTCCGCGGTCGCCACGATGTTCTTCTGCGGTTACAACCTGTACACGCTTTTTGTGAGCGAATCGGTTGCCCCGTGGTTCTGGTATTTCAGCATCCCCGCGCTTTCGGCTATCGCCTTCTGCTCCGTTCTCGTCCTGCGCCACGGCCCGCCGGCGGCGCGCCGCCTGTTCCTGATTTTCCTGGCCTGCACTCTGGTGATGACGCTGCTGAATCTGATCAACACCAAGCGGCTGCTGTTCCTTTCCCCGTGGCTCTTGATTTCTCTGGCCGCGATGCTTGGCAGCGTGACCCGTCCCGGAATTCGAAAAGGCGCGATCCTGGCACTGAGCCTGGTTGCGGCCATCGGGTGGTTCGGAATTCTTTCCCGGCGGTATTACGCGGCGCCCCGGCTCATCGAGCCGTGGGAGCCGGTGGCCGAACAGGCTGCCGGCGAGGTGAAGAGGGGAGCGGTGGTGATCGGCAACAATCCTTCGTTTTTCTTTTACCTGACGGACGCCATGCGCTCCCCGAGCGGGATCGGAGCCAGCGATTTTGTCGGTTCTTACCCGGTATGGCTGAAACATCCTCAGTTGTTTGATCCCATCCAGTGGCTCCAGGCGGGACAGGTGTACGGCCCGACCACGCTATTGGTCAAGGGCGCCACCGATGAGGCGTACTGGGGATCCACGGCGGCTACTGAGGCAGCGCTCGACGAGAATTGCCATCTCGACGGTGTGGAACGCGAGATGGCCGACACCGGGTTCGCATGGAAACAGCGCTGGTTCGCCAGCGCGCGGCAGCCAGCCTGGCGGATCGAAGTGCGGACCTACCAGTGCGCAGGCGGAAACGAATCCGCAGCGAGAACGAACAATTGATTTCATCGATCCTTTTGACATGCCTAAACTGACTCCGGCGGCTCCGCAGCGTGCGCTCCGCGTGCTCTTCGTCCAAAGCACAACGGAGGTCGGCGGTGCGGAAGTGGCGCTGTTGACCATGCTCGAGAACTTGGAGAGAACTGCGGTCGAACCCGTAGTTGCCTCTCTCGGTTTTGGAGAAGGCCGCCTGCCGGAACTCTTCGAAGGTCTGGGGATACCTGTCTTTCGCTTGCCTCGTGGGCGCTTTCGCAATGTGGCCAGCACGGCCGCCAAGATTCGGGCGCTGCATAAGCTGATCCGCAAGCAGGAGATCGACGTCGTGGTGAGCAATGGCGGCCATGCAAACCTGTTTGCCCGCCCAGCCGCGAGTATTGCCCGGCGTCCCTGCGCTTGGTGGGTTCACGGCTATACGCAGGCGTCACTTCCGGAAGGCAGGATCCCCATTGCTCGCGCCGAACGCATGCTTGCGGCAGACGCGCTTTATGCCAATTCCAAGTTCACAGAGCAACTGCTCGCCCGTGATTTTCCGGGGCATCCATGCATCCGGTTGGTGCGCTACGGAGTGGATCTCGAAAGATTTCGTCCGAATCCCTCAGCCGGCGCCCGCGTTCGCAAGGAAGAGGGCATTCCGGCTGACCAGCCGCTTATCGGCATCTTCGGGCGGTTGCAGCATTGGAAGGGCCAGCACATCTTCCTTCGCGCCGCCGGTTTGATGGCCGGTCGCGGCACGCGCTTCATGGCTGTAGTCGTGGGCGGCTCTTTGTTCGGGCTCGAGCCGGAATATGCGGAGGAGCTTCGACGCATGGCAGAGGAGCCGCTGCTGGCCGGGCGCGTGCGGTTTCTGGGGAACCGCGCGAATCCTGAGGATTGGATGAACGCCTGTGACGTAGTAGTGCACGCGTCCGTCGAGCCGGAACCATGGGGATTGGTGGTTGCGGAGGCGATGGCCTGCGGCCGCACCGTCCTGGCCTCCGCCGCCGGCGGTCCGCTGGAGATGATCGACCACAAGCGCACCGGCTGGCTCACCGCCCCGGGAGACGAAGTGGCCATGGCCGCCTGGCTGGAAGTCCTGCTCGCGAACCCCGCGCTGCGGGCTGAGCTAGGCGGGGCCGCCCGGCGGCATGCTGAAGAAGAATTTGAACCCCATCGCGCAGCGGCGGTGTTCTCCACCGAGCTCTGGCGGTTGTGGGCAACGAGGATTGAAAGCATGCAAATGCTCACGGAGCCGGTGCCGTGAAGCCGCAGAGTCTCACGCTCGATGATGAGCGGCCGCGTCCCGACGGGCCGGACCGCGTCTCCTACCACCACCACCTGGCTCGGTATCGCTTCGCATTCAAAAACATGAAGGGTGGCGAACGCGTGCTCGACGCCGGTTGCGGCACGGGTTACGGCTCGCGGCTGCTGCGGGAGAAAGCACACTCAGTTGTGGGAATCGACAACGCACCTCAGGCTGTCGGGTATGCGCGCGAGCACTTTGCCGGTCCGGGCGTCGCCTTTGCGCGCATGGATTGTCAACGCCTGGCCTTTCCTTCGTCCCGTTTCGATTTGATCGTCTGCTTCGAAGTCTTCGAACACCTGGAAAGCCACGATGACTTCTTGATGGAGTGCCTCCGGGTCCTGGATCCCCGGGGAAGGCTGATTCTCTCCACTCCAAACGTGGTTACCGCCGACGTGCACATGAAGTCGATCGGCCAGTCCAATCCTTTTCACATCAACATGCTGGATCTTTCCGGTTTCCGCCGCGTTCTGAATAGGCACTTCCGCGAGGTCCAGATCTTTGGTCAGCGCCGGCGGGGCAACCGGCTCTATTCCACGCTGCGTGCGCTGGATGTATTCAATCTGCGTCTGCGCCTGCTTCCCAATGGGCAGCGCGAGCGGCTGCAGCAAGCCTTTGAAGTGCCCGTGGGCGAGGCCGCTGTGCCCGATTACTGGGTAATCGAACGCTCTCAGCTTCGTCAGGCCAATCAGTTTGTGGCCATCTGTGTGAGGTAGCTCCTGGCCGCTGCAACCGCTCCTGCTCTCCAAACCACCGGCCTCCAGCCGGGCAATGGCCTCCGCATCGCTGTGGTGACGCCGGAGCTCCACTCCACCGGTGGAACCGAGCGCGCTACAGCGGCGCTCGTCAAGGCACTGGCGCGCGATCACGAAGTGTGTCTCTACTCTCACCTGTGGAGCGGCGAGGCGGACGTGCACGTATGTCATCATTCCGTGCCGGCTCTGCCTGGCCCGGGACTCGCGCGGCAGCTCAGCTTCTTCGCGGCCGCCTCGCTGGCAGTCTGGCGCGGGGAGCGGCGCCACGGAGCCTACGACTGCGTCTATTCCCCCGGGGCGAACTGCGCACAGATAAACGTCTCTACAGCGCATTTCTGTCAGGCCCGCCAGCGCGACCTGCTTCGCAGCGGACGCTTCCAGCCCGCGCCCGCCACGCTCGACGACCGCCTGCGGCGCTGGCATCGCTCGCTCTATGCGAATTGGTATTCCCGGCTCGAAGATCGGTTCTACGCCTCGCCCCGGCTCGAAAAAGTCATCTGTCCCGCCGAAGTCGTTCGCCGCGACCTGATGAGCTGCTACGGCGCCTCGCCCGATCGCCTCGTTGTCGCGCACTCGGGCGTGGATACCTCCGCCTTCAACCGCGAGCGCCGCTGGCAACTGCGTGATTCCGCTCGCAAGGAGTTGGGACTCGCACCTGCCGATTTTTGCTTTCTCTTTGTGGGCACCGACTGGGTGAGGAAATGCCTGGTCACCCTTCTGGACGCGCTCGCCAGCGTTCCGGGCGCGCTGGTCTATGCCGTCGGCCCTTACGATCCCGAGCCCTACCGGCGCTACGCGGCGCGCGCAGGTGTGGCCGGCCGCGTGCGCTTCCCGCCGCGCCGCGCCGACATCATTTCCTACTACGCCGCGGCGGATGCACTTGTGGCTCCGTCCTTTTACGAGCCGTTCGGCATGGTTCCACTCGAAGCCGCGGCCTGCGGCGTTCCGTCCATCATCACCCGGCAGATGGGAGTAGCCGAAGTTTTGGACGACGAGAGCGCCATCCTGCTCGACGACCCCGCCGATTCCGCAGCACTGGCCCGCGCCATGCGCCGGCTGATGGACGACCCCGATTTGCGCCGTCGCCTCGTGAGCAACGGTGAGCAGCGCGCGCGCATGAGCCCCTGGGACGGCATCAATCGGGCCACACTCCATGCCATTGAGGAAACGGCGGCGCGCCGCAAGGCCGCCGCGCGACAGCCCGTGCCGGCATGAGCCGCGACCGCCAGCGCCGTCTGCGCGTTTTGTTGGTAGGCACGGAATTTTTCCGCAGCTATGGTGGAATTCAGTACGTCAATCGTCTGCTCGTCGACGCCCTCCGTGAATTTGCACTCCGGACCCCGCTGCAGCTTGACGTGTTCAGCTATATGGATGGATCCGAGCATTTCCCCGCAATGATGACCGGCGACGCGCCCGTGCGCTGGCACGGCGGGGAACGCAGCCGCCGCCGTCTGGCTTGGCGTTTGACAAAGACTCTGGCCTCGGCACACCCCCATCTCGTGCTGTTCACTCACGTATCGCTGCTGCCTCTTGTGGAAGCGGTGCGCGCACTCGCTCCACAGGCTCGTGTGGCTTTGCTCGCTCACGGCACCGAGGTGTGGCAGCCGCTCGCGGCGCGCGTCGCAAGGTGTCTCGCGCGCGTGGACTCTTTTGTGGCTCCCAGCGCTTTCACCGCGCAGAAGCTCGCGGACGTTCAGGGCATTTCTCCCGAACGCATCACGGTCATCCCTCACGGCCTCGACCCGGCTTGGATCCGCGAATCGGCCGCCGGCTCCGCTGCAGGCGCTGCCGGATCTCGCTCTGGCGGCCCTCTGCTCCTGAGCGTCACGCGGCTCAGCCGCGCGGACCGCGAGGGAAAGGGTATCGACCTCGTGCTGCAGGCTCTTCCGGCCGTCATCGCGCGGTTTCCCAGCGTTCGCTACCGCGTAGTCGGTGGCGGCGGCGACTTCCCGCGTTTGGCTGACCTCGTCCGCAGTCTCGGTTTCGAGGAGCGAACCGAGCTGCCCGGCGCCCGCCGGAGCGATGACTTGTGGCAATCCTACGCGCAGGCCGATGTCTTCGTATTGCCGACTCAAGTCGAAGGCTTCGGCATCGTCTTTCTTGAGGCCATGTCCAGCCGTCTGCCGGTCGTCGCCGTGCGGGCCGCGGCGGCTCCGGAAGTGGTCGAAGACGGTGTCACCGGCATCCTCGTCACTCCTGGCCGCACCGACCAGCTTGCCGACGCTCTTATCGCCCTG
The DNA here is from genome assembly GCA_030038535.1 of Candidatus Acidiferrales bacterium. Classification (GTDB taxonomy): domain Bacteria; phylum Acidobacteriota; class Terriglobia; order Acidiferrales; family UBA7541; genus JOPF136. The sequence continues at coordinate 30,897 of JASHSV010000362.1, read as the reverse complement.
CTTTCCGACGAGGATCGCCGCCGTGCCATGGGGGAGGCAGGCCGCCGTCGCGTCGAGCTGATGTATCGCTTCGAGCATTTTTCCGCGCGCTGGGAACGCTGGCTGGCCGCCCAGGTCCCCGAGGCGCTCTACGTGGCGCGGCAATCGAATGCCCTCACCGCGGCGCGTGCCGCAGCAGGAGCGGCCTGAGTATGTGCGGCATCTGTGGATGGTGGGAGGAGCGCGACGCAGGCCGGCACGAGCCTCTGGCCGCCATGCTGCGCCAGATGATCCCGCGCGGTCCCGATGATGAAGGCTCGGCGGAGTTCCATCCGCATTCCGGAGGATCTCTGCGGATTGGTGCGCGGCGCCTGGCTATCCAGGATCTTTCGCCGGCAGGCCATCAGCCCATGGTGGACCCTGTCACGGGATCCGCGCTCGTCTTCAACGGGGAAATTTTCAATTTCGAGGAGCTTCGAACCGAGCTCGTCGCCCGCGGTCATCGGTTCCGGTCCGCCGGCGACACGGAAGTAATCCTGGTCGGCTACCGCGAGTGGGGAGAGAAGGTGATTGAGCGTCTGCGCGGCATGTTTGCGTTTGCGCTCTGGGATCCTGCACGGCAAACGCTGCTTGTCGTCCGCGACCGGCTGGGAGTCAAGCCGCTCTACTATGCTGCCCCTCCGGGACGCTTTGTTTTTGCTTCGGAGCTGCGCGCGCTCCTTTCCAGCGGTCTGATCGCCCGCGAATTGGACGTCACCGGCCTCGATACCTTCCTGAAGTTCGGTGCGGTGCAGGAGCCGTCCACCATGGTGCGTGGCGTGCGCCTCCTGCCAGCCGGATGCCTGGTGCGCTGGAAGAGCGGCGCGTTCGATATCAAGCGCTTTTGGGAGCTGCCGGCCGCCACACTGCCGCTCAACGGCGACGCGCGCGTCCGCTCCGGGCGGGTGGAAGAGCTCCGTGCCGAGCTCGATGCGGCCGTGCGCATGCGGCTGGTCAGCGATGTGCCTCTCGGCGTCTTTCTGAGCGGTGGCCTCGACTCCACCGTGGTCGCCGCCATCGCTGCGCGTCACTGCACCCGGCTCAAGACGTTTACGGTCACCTTTGCCGAAGAACAATTCGCCGAGGGCGTCAAGGCCCGGCAGGTGGCGCGCCTCATCGGCACCGAGCACCACGAGATCACCGTTTCTCAGAGCGACCTGATCGCGAACCTTCCCACCGCTGTGGCCGCCATGGACCAGCCCACCGTGGACGGCATAAACACCTATATGGTTTCTCGCGTCACCAAGCAGGCCGGCGTCACTGTCGCGCTCTCCGGCCTCGGCGGCGACGAGCAGTTTGCAGGCTATCGCAGCTTCCGGCTGGTTCCCCGCATGGAATGGACCGAACGCGCTGTGCCGGGATGGATTCGCCGGGCTGCCGGCAGTTCCATGAGCCAGTTCCTCGGTGGCAGCAGCCGCGGCCAGAAGATGGCCCTCTGGCTGCGCAGCCGCGACGCGTTTCCCCACCCCTTCTACGTTTCCCGCCTCATCTTTTCTCCGGATCAGATTGCCCGCCTGCTTCGGCCCGAACGACTGCTCGAAGTCGAATTCCAGGTTTTCGGCGAAGAATTCGCGCGGCAGCAGCGGCTCATCGCGCGCCACGATCCGGTCAACCGCGTCTCCTGCTTGGAACTGCTCGTATATCTTCGCAACACCTTGCTGCGCGACACGGATTCGATGAGCATGGCAAATTCGCTCGAGGTGCGCGTTCCGCTCCTCGATCATCGAGTCACCGAGAAGGCCCTCGAGATCCCCGGCCGGTGGAAACTCCAGGGCCGCCAGCGCAAACCGCTCTTGGTGGTCGCTGCGGGCCGCGAGCTTCCGCCGAAGATCCTCCACCAGCCCAAACGCGGCTTCGAATTCCCGTGGGACCAGTGGCTTCGCGGCGAACTGCGATCCTCCGTGCAGTCGGCGCTGGCCGAGCCCGGCCCCGTCCTCGAATCCGCCATCAATTGGGAGGGAGTGCGCGACATCTGGTCGGGGTTCCTCGCGGGCCGTTGTCACTGGTCGCGCGTCTGGATGTTTTACGTCTTGCAGCACTGGGCAGCGCAGAATCTGGCGGCATGAAGGTTCTGGTCAACGCCGTTTCCGCGAAACTGGGTGGCGCCGCTACCTACGTGCGCAATCTTGCCCGCTCGCTCGATTCGCTCGCAGCGCACGAGGATCGTTTTGTACTCGTCGTTCCCCCCGACCGCGCCCGCGAAATTGCAGTCGAGAGCGAACGCGTCCGCATCCTCGAAAGCCGCGCGGCTTCTGGCTCGTACGCGCGCCGCTGGTGGTGGGACCAGGTTACCCTGCGCCGGCTCGTTGCGCAGGAGCGCCCCGAGGTGCTTTTCAGTTCCGCAAACTTCGGAATGATCGCCTGTCCCTGCCCGCAAGCCCTGCTGGTTCGTATCCCGATTTACTTTTCACCGGAATATTGCGAGCACGTGCTCCCCGGAAAAACCGCCGCGTTCCGCGCAGAGACGGCGCTCCGCCGCTGGCTGGTGTGCCGCTCTGCCGGTCACGCCGACTGCGTGGTCACTCCATCGGACGCCATGCTCGCTGACCTTCTGCGCTATGCCCGCATCCCCGAGTCCCGGACCCGCGTGATTCCCTACGGTGTGCCGCGAGCGAGGCTCTCCACCGTCACGCTTCCACCGCCGCCCGCCGCGCAGCCGGACCGCACTCTCCGCGTTCTCTGGGTCTCGCACTATGCCGACCACAAAGATCTCGCCACTCTTCTCCGCGCTGTTTCCTTTCTCCGCGAACGCGGTCGAACCAACATCGAACTGGCGCTAACGCTCGAGTCCCCCCGTCACGGCTCACAGCGCGGCCAGCACACAGAGATGCCGCCGGCCGAGCGGCAGCTTCTCACAGGGCTCGGCGACTCGGTCCGCTACCTTGGCGTTCTGCCTTACGAGGAGATCTGGGAGGCCTATCGCCTCGCGGATATTTTCGTCTTTCCCTCTCTCTGCGAATCATTCGGCCATCCGCTCGTGGAAGCGATGGCGGCCGGACTGCCGGTGATCGCTTCCGGTATCCCCATTCACCGGGAGATTTGCGGCGACGCGGCGCAATATTTTCCGCCGCGCGATGCGGAAGCTCTTGCCGCCGCCTTGGAGCGTTTGGCCGGGGACGCGACGCTGTGCGCCCAGATGACGCGGCGAGGGGCCGCCAGGGTGCGTAATTTCCTTTGGGAAGATCACGTGCTGCGGCTCCTGGAGCTCCTTCGCGAGCTCTCTGCCCAGCGCGCGGCTCGCGTGGCGGTTGCCGCACACGTGGCCTGATTCCTGATTCTCGCTCGACTGCGCACACTCCACTCCACACAACCATGTGCGGCATAACAGGCGGAGTACCCGAAATCGATTCCCGGGTGCTCGAGCGCATGACCACGGCGTTGGCCCACCGTGGCCCCGATGGCGAGGGATACTTCCACGCCCCGGGGCCTGCGGGCGCCAGCCTTGGCCATCGCCGTCTCGCCATCATCGATCTTCCGGGCGGTCGCCAGCCGATGACCAGCGCCGATGGTCGCTGGACGATCGTTTTCAACGGCGAAATCTACAATTTCCGTGAGCTCCGCCGCGAGCTCGAATCTCTCGGCACAGTCTTTCACACCAGATCGGACACGGAAGTATTGCTTGAGGCTTGGGCTCGCTGGGATGTGGGCGCACTCGAACGCCTCCGTGGCATGTTTGCATTTGTCATTTGGGACGCTCGCGAGCGCGCCTTATGGCTCGTACGCGACCGCCTCGGCGTCAAACCGCTCTATTACTCCACGGCCGGCGGCCGCCTTCTGTTCGGCTCCGAGATCAAAGCGCTGCTCGCGCACCCTGCAGTTTCGCGGCGCCTCAGGCCCTCTGCGCTGGACGACTACCTTGCCTATCTCTACGTTCCCGCACCTCAGACCATTTTCGAGGATATCGAGGAACTCCCGCCTGCCCACTGGATGCGCTATTCGAACGGCGCCGCGCAGCTTTGCCGCTACTGGCAGCCCCGCCCCCTCCCTGCCGGAGAGGGGGCCGAAGCCAATGCCGGCGAGTTGCTCGCCCTGCTGGACGAATCCGTGCGGCTGCGCCTGGTGAGCGATGTTCCGCTCGGCGCATTTCTCAGCGGAGGCCTTGATTCCAGCAGTATCGTTGCCCTCGCTGCGCGTGGGCAGGCTGGCCCTGTGCGCACGTTCAGTCTCGGCTTCGGCGCCGGCGAGGAGCATTACACCGAACTCGAGTTCGCCCGCCTGGTTTCCAGTCGCTACGGAACCGATCATCGCGAACTGACCATTCGCCCCGATTGTGCAGATCTTTTGCCGCGCATTGTGTCGCTCTTTGACGAGCCGTTTGGCAACCCGACTGCGCTCCTCGTCCATGCACTTTCGGAAGCCACTCGGCGCCACGTCACCGTCGCGCTCGCGGGGGACGCCGGTGATGAGCTTTTTCTAGGTTATCCCCGCTACCTGGGCGTGCGACTGCGCCGCGTTTGGGGTGCGATACCAGGGCCGCTCCGTCGCACTGCAGCCGTCCTTGCCGAGCGCATCCCGGAAGGCACCGGCGGCCGTCACGCTCGTCGCCGCGCCCGCGAATTTCTCGCCGGCGACAACGGATCCTGGCAGAGCGCGTACATCTCCTGGGTCGCCTACTTCAATCCGGCCATGCGCACCGGACTGTATTCGTCGGAATTTCGCGCCGCGCTTGGAGACCACTCCGCCGAACTGTTCCTCGAACGGCGGTTCGCGGAAGTTGCTGGCTGCGATCCCCTGGGCCAAGCCTGTTACGTCGATCTGCACTCATTTCTCCCTCACAACGTTCTCCAGTATGGCGACCGCATGAGCATGGCTCACGGCCTCGAGCTCCGCCTGCCGTTCACGGACCACCGTTTGGTGGAATTCGCCCTCCGCCTTCCGGCCCATCAAAAGCTGCGTGGCAGCCTGACGAAGCGCCTCCTGCGCTCCGCGATGCAGCCGATGCTCCCGGAAGAAACGCTCCGCCGCTCCAAGCTGGGCCTGAACCCGCCGCTTGGACGCTGGCTGCGCAACGAACTCGCCCCACTGGTCGATCGTTATCTTTCTCCCGCGGCCGTTCGTCAGCGCGGTTGGTTCCGTCCGGAGGCTGTGGCGAAACTGCGAGAGGAATTTTCCAGCGGCCGCAGGGATTACGCTTTGCACCTCTGGGGCCTGCTCGTGTTGGAAGAGTGGGCCCGGCAGTATTTGGACGCCGCGCGTCCTGCGGACCCGGTCCCGCAGCGCGCGGAGGCAGTCGCATGAGAATCCTCTACGTCTCGCACTATTTCCCGCCGGAAATGGGAGCGCCGGCGGGCCGTGTTGCCGGTCTGGGACGCCTTTGGGCCGCCGCCGGGCACGATGTTCATATCCTCACCGGGTTCCCGCATCATCCCACCGGTCGCATCCACCCCGATTACCGCCGTGCGTTTCGTCGCGGCTTCCTGCGTGAAGAGTTGGACGGGGTCCACGTTCACCGCACGTGGATTTTCCCCGCTGCCAATCGCGGAAAGATCCGCCGCTCCCTCAATTATTCGTCTTTTATGGCCTCTGCTTTCCTCACCGGAGCCCTGCGCCTGCCGCGTCCCGACGTGATCGTTGCCACCTCGCCACAATTGCTCTGCGCCGCAGCGGGTCAACTCCTCGCACGATGGTTTCGGGTGCCCCTGGTCATGGAGGTGCGCGACCTGTGGCCGGAGTCCCTGATTGCGGTGGGTGCCTCCGGCAGACAGTCGCTGCTCGTGCGCGGCTTGGAGCGGATTGCAAGGGGTTTGTATGCGCGCGCTGCGCATATCGTCACCGTTACAGAATCGCAGCGCGAGGTCATCGTGCGCATGGGCGTTCCGGCAGAGCGCGTTACCGTAGTGCCGAACGGCGTGGACCGCGCCTTCCTCGCTGCGGGCGCGCCCCTTTCGGATTCTGCGGCCGCATGCGGTGGACGGCCTTTCGAGGTCACGTACATCGGCACTATCGGGATGGCCCATCACCTGGAAACGATTCTGGAAGCCGCCGCCCTCCTACGCGACGATCCCCGGTTTCATTTCCGCTTCGTCGGCGAGGGAGCCTGCCGGCAGGCACTGGAATCCCAGGCGCGTGCGCGGGGGCTCACCAACGTGGAATTCTGCGGCGAACGGCCTCGCGCCGAGGTGCCGCGCTGGATCGCGGAATCTTCCGCCTGCGCCGTACTGCTGCGTCGCAACGATACCTTCCGCACCGTGGTTCCCTCCAAACTGCTCGAAATCATGGCCCTCGGCCGTCCCGTCATCCTCGGGGTAGAAGGCGAAGCCCGCGGCCTGCTTGAGCGCGCCTCCGCCGGGATTTCTATCGAGCCGGAAAATGCCCGGCAGCTCGCCGCCGCAATTCGCCTCCTTGCGTCCGACCCTGCCCTTTGCCGGCGGTTCGCAGAGAGCGGTCGCCAATTTGTCGAGCGTGAATTTCTGCGTGAGAGCCTCGCGAAAGGTTATTCCGAACTGCTCGCGCGTCTCGCGCCCGCCTCTGCTGCATCGGATTCAGCCCGGTCGCATTCCAGTCCACTTCCATCTGTCGAGGAGCCCGGATGAGAACGTACATATTCATTCTTCTCACTGCCAGTGCGCTTTCCTATCTCATCACCTTCTGGATCGCGCGTCTGGCCGCCGCGCATGGCTGGGCCAAGCGCGAGGGCGACGATACTTCCGGTCACGGCATCCCCCGGCTCGGCGGGCTTTCCGTTTTCGCCGCGATTTTGCTTTCGCTCGCTGCCGCCGTCCTGCTTCGAAATATGGTAACCGATTTCCTCTTGGCGGCGGGCAAGCCCGGCATTGCGCTCGCCGTTGCCTGTCTTGCTGTTTTTTTTGTTGGCTTGTATGACGACCTGAAAGGGGCCCGCCCCTGGCAGAAACTTGCCGTCCAGATCGCCGCTGCACTCGCCCTCTATGCCTTCGGCTTTCGCGTCGACATCCTGTCCAATCCGTTCACGCACACTCCGCTTGCTCTTGGCTGGTTCGGGTTGCCGATCACCGTCCTTTGGCTCGCCGCTATCTCAAATGCTTTTAACCTGATCGATGGACTCGATGGCTTGGCCGCGGGGGTCGGCATGTTCGCCGGTGTTTCCCTGTTCCTGCTGGCTGCTCTCGGCATCAATGTCTTCGTCGCTGCGGCCGCTGCGGCAATTGCTGGTGCTCTGCTCGGCTTTCTGCCGCACAACTTTCATCCCGCGAAAATCTATCTGGGCGATTCCGGCAGCCTCACCGTAGGCCTCGCGCTCGGTGCGCTTTCCATTGTCAGCGAGCAAAAAGGGCCGGTGATGGTCACCATGGCCATTCCGATTTTGATTTTTGGATTGCCCCTCTTGGAAGTCGCCGTCACCACTCTGCGGCGTTTGCTCAGCGGACGTCCTCTGTTCGCCCGCGACGAAGACCATCTGCATCATCGCCTCCTCAAAGTCGGCGTCGCCAAGCGCCTCGCCGTATTTGTCCTTTATGCTCTCGCAGCCCTCTTCGCGCTGAGTTCCATTCTGCTGGTCAACTACTCCGGCTCGGTGGCTCCCCTGATTGCCGTCGTCTGCGGTGCCCTCGCTTGGATCGTTGTCGCGCAGATGCGGTATCCGGAGTTCACCGAGCTCGATGCACACATCCGGCTCGCTCTTTCCAGCCAGCCTGCTGTGTTGCGCAACCAGATTGCGATTCGCAAGGCTATTGGAGAGATGCAGAGCGCCGCTTCGGCCCAGGAAATGTGGACCTGTCTTTCGGGCCTGCTCGAGCTTCTCGGTTTTGCTCAGGCCCGCTGCGAGGTTCGCACCGCCAACGGGGACGTTGTGAGCGAATTTGAATGGGAGCCCTATGCTGGTTCGACTGCTGGCACCGGCCTCCCGCGCAGCTCCGGCTATCGGCAGGATTCCATGTGGGCGCTCGAAATCCCGTTGGCGGGCTCTTTCGGCTCCTCCGGCCTCGTGCGCATCGGCCACGCCTTCGACCGCCGCGCGCCGCTGTTCCGCATGCAGTCTCTGGTCGAGCTGATTTCCGATACCTTTGGGCCCGCGTTGATGGCATCGCTTAAGGAATCGCGCTCTGCCACTCCCCTCGTCGCTCCCGCGCCCCTGGCTGCCGCATCGCTGAAGGCCGCTGCGGGCGTTCGCCGCTGATCGTTCACTCTCCCCCGTCCCGCGAATTTGGTCTTCAGGATTCGATGAGTCAGCTCCTCGCCTATCTTGCCGCTCAGGCGCGCAGGCAGCCCGGCCCTACTCTCCGCTTCGTCGCGGGCGAATTGTGGCGCCGCGGACGTGCTCGCATGCACCCCGCCCTCGAAGACGGTCTCACCGTGCTTGGCAGCGAGGAAATTCGCGCGTCAGCCTCTCTGTTCATTCCTGCGCCTGCTCTTGATTCCGCCTGCCTTTTGCACGCGCCATGGGCCGCGGAGACCGTCGCCCGCGCCGAGCGTATCTCCCGCGGTGAATTCGAGATCTTCGGCGACTGGGCCGCTCTCGGTCCCCAGCCGCAGTGGGACCGCGATTGGATCTCCGGTTATTGCTGGCCGCTCGAACATGCCGGCCATTTGCGCCTGCTCGATGCCCCTGCCGGCTCCGATGTGAAACGCCCGTGGGAACTGGCGCGCTTCCACCACGGTTTGACTCTCGCCGCTGCCGCCGCCGTAACCGGTGACCGCCGGTTCACGCAAGTTTTCACTGCCCTGGCAAAGCATTGGATCGCTCAGAATCCCTGGCCTCGCGGCATCCACTGGGCTATGCCCATGGAAATTGCGCTCCGCGCCGTCAATTGGATTCAGGCCGCGTCTATCGCCGCCGTCTCCGGTCAATTGGACGCGCCACTCGCGCGCGATCTGTCGCAAAGCCTGTTTCTTCATGGCCGTCATCTCTGGGCTTTTCGCGAGTGGAACCCGGTCGCCCGCGCCAATCACTACCTCGCCTGTGTTGTCGGCCTGCTTTGGCTCGGCGCGTTATTTGAATCCACTGCCGAAGGCCGCGAGTGGCTCGAGTTTGCTCGCGGCGAGCTCCTCCGCGAAATGACCACTCAGACCGGCCTCGACGGTATTGCCCGCGAAGGATCCTCGGCCTACCATGCTTTCGTCACCGAACTCTTTCTTTCAGCTGCGCTCGTCCTGGTTCGCCGCGCTGCCCGCTCCCAGGATCAGGTCCCCCGAAGCAACGGAAATCTCGCTGCCGCCATGGCGCGCGCCACTTCTCCTGCGTTCGCTGTTCGGCTCCCCCTCATGTTCGAGTTTCTTTCCGCGCTGTGTGCCGGCCGCGCGGCACAGACCGATCCCCCTATCTGGGGCGATACCGATGACGGGCGCGTCCTTCCTTTTGGAGGCTCTTCCATCCCACCAGTTCGCGTTCTTGCCGCCATCGGCGATGCCTTCGCGGGCCGCCCCACGCCCGCGAGAGTCGAAGCGGACATTTTCTGGCGGTTGGGCCCTCCGTCTGAGCCGGCCGCGCCGCTCCGCGGCAATTCTGCCCAACGCTCCCAGGCCTTCGAGGATGCCGGTTTTTATTTTTTCTCTTCGCCCCGCGTCCGCGGAAGCATTCGCTGTGGTCCCCTCGGGGTCGGCGGCTGGGCCAATCATGCCCACAACGACCAGCTCAGCTTCGAATTCTCCCTCGATGGGAATCCGGTTGTAGTGGACCCCGGCCTGCCCTGTTATTCCGGTGATCCCGAACTCCGCAATCTGTTCCGTTCCACCCGCTATCACAACACCATTGAAGTCGCCGGCGCCGAACAGAACCGCTTTTGGCCCGCGCTTCTGTTCCGCATCGTGGACGACACCCGCAGCCGGAACCACCGGTGGCAGGTAGACTCCTCTGGCACGTTCTTCTCCGGTTCACACTCCGGCTACACGCGCCTGCCTGAACGCGCTGCCGTTCGTCGCGGACTCCGCCTGCTCCCGGATGATTCTCTCGCGGTGCACGACGTTCTCGAACTCGCCGTTCCTGTCACCATCGCATGGTATTTCCATTTGGCGCCCGGTATCGTTCCCGAAACTATCCGCTCCGAGCCTGCCCCACCGCCCGCACCCGGCATGGCGCCTCATTCCCGGTGGCGCCTGGGTCCCGTTTCGCTTGCCGTCTGGACGGCCTTCGCACCCCACGAGCTCGCATCTCGTTCCCTCACTGGCTGGATCAGCCCGCGATTCGGCTGCAAATTGCCCGCGCCTATTCTCGAATTTCGTGCGCGGCTTGCCGGCCGCCCCGAAATTCAGTTTGTTTTCACTCCTGCGGAGTTTCCGGCCGTCGAAGTGCCTCTGGGTTCCATACTCCCGTGAGAGAGGCCGCCCGGCATCTCTGCGGCGGCGAAATCATCGTCGGGGCAGTTTCCGCTCCCACCCTCGCGGATCCAATCTTCTTGTTGCCACTGCTTACTTGATGCCGCGCTGACTCCTCCCTCCTGCCCGGGTCTTTCTTCTGCTTCCTTTCCCCCCGCCTGCTGATCGGCCCTCCTCTCCTCTCTCACAATCCTCTTCCCCCGCCGCCCATTTCCTCGGCACTGCACGTGTGATGAGGTTTTCCCACGAATACGCAGAGTAAGCTCCGCGAGGGAATGGGCTGCACTAAGGCTTGACCGGGGACGTGCGGCGCGAATTGCTAAAAGACCGTGAGAACGGATGACGGGCGGGTGCGAGGAATCAACTCTTCGTCTTTTGCTCGCCGCCGCCCCTCTGGCCCTGACCCCTCTTCATTTCTTCAATCTGCGCCTTGAAATAGTCCAGTGTGACCCGGAGCCCTTCTTCGAGCGTCACCCGGGGTTCCCAGCTCAGAATCGTTCGTGCTTTCGTAATGTCGGGGCAGCGCTGCTTCGGATCGTCCTGGGGAAGCGGCTTGAAAACGATCTCCGACGCCGATCCGGTCAGCGTTTTCACTTGTTGGGCAAATTCCAGAATCGTGATTTCCCGCGGGTTTCCGATGTTTGTGGGCAGATGCTCGTCCGATTGCATCAGCCTGTAGATTCCTTCTATCAGATCGCTCACGTAGCAGAAACTGCGCGTCTGCGATCCGTCGCCATATACCGTGATCGGCGCACCGGTCAGCGCTTGGTAGATGAAATTCGGCAGTGCGCGACCGTCGTTCAGCCGCATCCTCGGGCCGTAGGTGTTGAAGATGCGCACGATGCGCGTGTCTACTCCGTGCCAGCGGTGGTAAGCCATGGTCATGGCTTCCGCATACCGCTTCGCCTCATCGTAGACTCCGCGCGGGCCGATCGGATTCACGTTGCCCCAGTATGTTTCCGGCTGCGGCGACACCAGCGGATCGCCATAGCATTCCGACGTGGATGCCAGCAGGAATTTTGCCTTCTTCGCCATCGCGAGCCCCAGCGAGTTGTGTGTTCCCAGTGCTCCCACCTTGAGCGTTTGGATGGGCAGCCGCGCGTAATCCACCGGACTGGCTGGCGAGGCGAAATGGAGCACGTAATCCACCGGGCCCGGTACGTCGATGTACAGGCTCGCGTCGTGCTTCTGAACTCGGAAATGCTGGTTCGCCAGCAGATGCGAGATATTCTGCTCCGCTCCCGTCACCAGGTTGTCCACGCAGAGCACGTCCCATGAGTCATCCAGGAGTTTTTCGCAGAGGTGCGAGCCGAGAAATCCGGCTCCGCCAGTGATTACCGCGCGCATCGCTTCCGCTCGGTTCGTCTCAGTTGGATCATTCGGTCTGCTCGAATCTCCCGCTATCTCGGCGACACGCGGGAATCATACAGGAATGACGGGCCTCGACTCAGGACAAAACGCCCACTCGTTTCGTCATTCGGATTCCGCGACTCTTCGCAGGAACAAAGCTCTTGGCGTCGCCTTCTCCGTGGTTATCCGCCGCCCGCCCCTTCAAAAACTCGGCGCGCCCGTCGCCGCTGGCCGCGTCTCTCCCGATGCGAGTCCAAACCGCATCCGCTCCAGATAACCCTGCCCCAGCGACATCGCGCCCGTGTACGCATAGCCTCCCACGAACAGCAGCAGGAACGGCACGGTTGCGTAGTTTTCGTTCTGCAGCGAATAAACAACCGCAAGAGCGAAGTAAACCCCGAGTGTTACCTCGAGCCACGGCATCCATCCCGAACGCCGGAGATACGCCTTCGCGATCCAGTTCTCGGGTTGTTCTCCCTCGATCCGGAATTTCGGCGTGCGCACGAATTCGGACCGGATGCCCAGCAGCGCTTCGATCACGGCGATCGAGTTGCGCACTCCGATTCCGATCCCCAGCGCCATCACGAAGGGAAGATAGAGGATGCTCCGCTTCCACGTCTTCGGGTAGAGCTCGCGCTGCGACATCAGGTAGAAGCTCGATATGGAGCACGTCGAGGCCAGAAACAGCGGCAGATCGATGGCCAACACCTGCAGCCATCCCTGGTAGAACCGCACGATCATGGCCGGGAGCAGCAGCGTCGAGAGCAGCATCATCAGCGGGTAGCTGAGGTTTGCCGTAAGATGGAAAAACGCTTCGGCTTTGATGTGCAACGGTATAGGCGCCCGCAGAATCCGCGGCAGGCTCTTCCTCGCCACTTGTGTCAGGCCCTTCGCCCAGCGGGCCTGTTGCGATTTGAAGGAATTCATGTCCACCGGCAGCTCCGACGGACATTCCAGGTCCATCAAGTATAGAAATTTCCAGCCGCGGAGCTGCGCGCGGTAGGAAAGATCGGTGTCTTCAGTCAGCGTGTCGTGTTCCCAGCCGCCCGCGTCCTCTATAGTCGTCCGCCGCCAAACGCCGGCCGTGCCGTTGAAGTTGAAAAAGCTACCCTCCCGGTATCTCCCGCCGTGCTCCATCACAAAATGGCCGTCAAGCAGGATCGCCTCCACCTCGGTCAGCGACGAATAGTGCCGGTTCATGTAGGTCCACCGCGCCTGGACCATCCCGATTCTTGGGTTCTGGAAGTATGGGATTGTCCGTCGCAGAAAATCCGTGTGCGGCTGGAAATCCGCATCAAAGATGCAGATGAACTCCCCCGTCGCCGTCTTCATCCCCTCCGCGAGGGCGCCGGCCTTGAAACCTTCGCGGTTATCGCGGTGCAAGTAGTGAATGCTGAAGCCGAGCGTCTGGCAGCGCTCCACGCACGCGCGCGCCACATCTATGGTTTCGTCCGTCGAATCGTCCAACACCTGGATCTCGAGCTTTTCGCGCGGATAGTCCAGCCGCACCACGGACTCCACCAGACGGTCCACCACGTACCGTTCGTTGAAGACGGGAAGCTGTATGGTAACCTTTGGCCACTCGGATTGTGCAGGCGGAGGCCCCGGTTCCACGTGCCGGTGTTTGAAAAAATTATAGACCAGCCAGTAGCGATGGCCCCCGTACGCCGCCAGCACCACCAGCACCACAAAGTACGGCAGCAGGATGGCCACGTCGAACCCGTTCGGCTGATAGAGGCCGCGAAACGTCTTGTCCGTCAGCCGCTGCCATACGGTGGAGAATGGCCCCTGCGTCCCTGCCAGCCACATTCCCAGGCTAAAGAGTGAATTCACCTTACGTGGTCTCCCGCGACAACCGCTCTCCCGCCCGTTCGCCGTTCCTGGCTGCCTGCGCCTGCGCCGCGGCCCTTGAAGGCTTGTTCCTCCTGCTCCTGCGCCTCAACGACTTGAAAATGCATGTCATCGAAACAATCCTCGTTGGACTCGTGGCCGGCGTTGTGTATCTTGTCGCGCTCTATTTTCTCGAACGCGCCGGGGATCGTCGCGGGCTTCTCTGGATCATCCTTGCCGCCGCGTTCCTCTTCCGTTTCACTCTCGTCTGGCTCGAGCCCAGCCTCTCCGATGATCTCTACCGCTACCGCTGGGACGGCCTCATCCAGCGCGCCGGCTGGAACCCTTATGCGATTGCGCCCGACGACCCTCGCCTGGCCGGTTTCCGCGACGCCTATTGGCCCCACGTTTCGAACCAGGAAATGCCCAACATCTACCCGCCGGTTACGGAACTCGTTTTGCGCGGCACTGCCGCTGCTTCCCCCAAGCTGCTCGTCTTCAAAGGCCCCCTGCTCCTCGCAGAATCCCTGCTGATTGCCCTATTGGCGTTCTGGATTCGCCGCTCGCGCCGAAGAGAGTATTCGCTGGCCATCTATGCGTGGAATCCGCTGGTGGTCGTCGAGTTTGCAGCCAGCGGGCATAACGACCCGCTAGCCATGCTGTTTTCCGCCGCCGCGCTCTTCTTGATTATAGAGAGGCGCATAGTACTGTCAACGCTGGCCCTCGGCGCCGCGGTGCTCGCGAAATTCTATCCCATCCTGCTCGCGCCGCTCTGGCTGCGGCGCACCGGTTGGCCGCGCAAACCGCGCTCGTGGGCGGGCTTGGGCCTTTCCTCAGTCCTTGCAGCCGCTGCGTGCTGGCCCTTTCGCGCCGCTTGGCCGGGCATTCTCGGCCTCTTTCAACCCTATCGCAGACATTGGGTGAATAACGCCAGCCTCTACTCGGTTCTGAAATGGTTCAGCGGGTCCGACGATTGGGCCTGGGGCATCGGCGTGGGCATCGTGGCCGGTATCGCGCTCTGGGCCGCAATTCGCAACATCGAGCCGCTGCGTGCCGCCTATCTGCTGTTCGGCGCTGTGCCGCTCCTCTCTCAGAACGCCTTCTCGTGGTATTTCCTCTGGGTTGTTCCTCTCCTCGTTTTCTTCCCCAACCCGGCGTGGCTCCTGCTCACCGTCCTTCAATTTCTCTCCTACCATGTGCTGATTGGATATGGAATCACCGGCGACTGGAAATTCGATCCGTTTTTCCTCTGGCTGGAATACGGGCCGTTCTTTGCGCTTCTGGTCTGGCAGGCATTTCGATCGGGCGGACGCTCACGCAGCTCGGCAGCATGACCGGGCGCTCAGGCTTATCGTCTCGGCATACTGAAGACTCTCTCGTCAACCGGTGGATTGATTTCGATTCTCTGTATTGTCATCGTGCTTCGCTCCGGCCGGCCGCGCATCACGCTCACAATCGTGTGCGCGAACATCACGCCGCCTTCGCTGCGGTACTCGCCTAGCGTCTGCTCGATGGCCGATGCTTTGCCGTCCATCGTTCCCAATATGTCTTGTCGCACTTCAAGATAGGTCCCGGTATCGATGTATTGATACTGCGTGTGGCCGGTGTGTAGCGTCACCTTTAGTTTGTAACAGGGCTTCCCATCTACGGTTTGCGTTCCTGTATACTCCACCCGGCTGCCCTTCGCGGCGTAGTCGGCCAGCACTCCGTCGATCGCGTTCTCGGCGTCATCGCGCAGTTCGTCGAGGTCCCCCCCGGTCAGCGCCCGCGCCGACGCACCGCGGGGCCCTGGATTCTGTATCCATCCCGTCTGCCCGTCGAATGCCTTTATGGACCTGCTTTGTCCCACCGTTAACTCCTCCCGGATCCGGCCGGGGCGCAGCGCGAATATTCTCAGCGGGGTGCCTCTTCCGTCCGGCGTGCTCACGCTGTCCGTCATCACCATCGACCGGATTGCGCGCACCTTCTCGATCCCTCCGCGTGCCGCAAGGTTTTTCGCGATGATTTCGTCTGCGGTCTGCGCCGAAGCGTCCAAGTAAATCCCCGCGCTGATCGCCAGCGCCAAAAGGCACGCTTTCTTCATGGGTAACCTCTAGGTAGTGAGAGTGACCAGTGTGGTGTTGGGATGCCTGGTTAGAGGAGGCAGTTTCGAGCGGTCCACGGGACGGTATAGCGTGTCGCGTTCCACCGGCTCAAAACCCGCTTCGCGGATCAACCGTTCCAGCTCGCTCCGCGTCAGCTCCTGCGGCGTGGTCGCGCCCGCGTCATGGTAGATTTTTTCCTCGATTACCGTGCCGTCCATGTCGTTCGCACCGAATTTCAGCGCGATTTGCGCGATTCTCGGCGTCAGCATGATCCAGTACGCTTTGATGTGTTCGAAGTTGTCCAGCAGAAGCCGCGACACGGCGATGCATTTCAGGTCGTCATACCCCGTCGGCTTCGGCAGGTGCGCCAGCGCCGTGTTTTCCGGGTGAAACTCCAGTGGAATGAACGCGACGAACCCGTGCGTCTCGTCCTGGAGCTGCCGCAGCAAGAGCAGGTGCTCCACCCGTTCCTCCGGCGTTTCGATGTGGCCGAACAACATCGTCGCGTTCGACCGCAGGCCCAGCTCGTGCGCCGTTCGCGCGATGTCCAGCCACTGCCGTCCGCTGGTCTTGTGGTCGCAGATCACTTTGCGCACTCGCGGATTGAAAATCTCCGCCCCGCCGCCCGGCATCGAGTCCACTCCCGCTTCCTTCAGTTTCACCAGCACGTCGCGAACAGAAAGCTTTGTGATGCGTGAGAGGTAGCCGATCTCCACCATCGTGAAGACTTTCAAATGCACCTGCGGAAATCTCTGCTTCAGACCCCGTATCAGGTCGAGGTAATACTCGAACGGCAGATCGGGATGTAGCCCGCCGACGATGTGAAACTCCGTCGCGCCTTCCGCCACACCCTCCGCTGCGCGCTGCCACACCTCATCGAGCGCATACGTGTACGCCCCGGGCGCGTCCGGCGACCGTCCAAATGCGCACAGCCGGCAGTGTGCCGTGCACACGTTGGTGGGATTGATGTGCCGGTTGATGTTGAAATACGTCGTTTTCCCATGCCGCTTCTCGCGCACATGGTTTGCCATCCAGCCCACCGCCAGCAGGTCCGGTGAGCGGTAGAGTGCGAGCCCGTCGGCCGCGTCCAGCCGCACTCCCGCCAGCACTTTTTTCGCGATCGGCTCCAGCCGTGCGTCGGAAATATGTAATTCAGGCATGTTCGCGCGCTACCGTCCCACCCACAGCGCCGTGCCCCACGACACAAAGAACAGAATACTAATAAAGCCGTTGGTTGTAAAAAATGCTGCGTCCAGGCGGGAAAGGTCGTTCGGCCCCACCAGGGAATGCTCATACACCAGCAGTCCTGCCACCGCTGCGACTCCCGCCCACGCCGGCCAGGCCAGTTGAAAACTCCACGCCAGCCACCCCAGCAACGCCACCACGAAAACGTGCATCACTCGCGCCATCCACAGTGCCTGCCCCACGCCGAATCGCTCGGGAATGGAATGCAGTCCCGCGCCTCGGTCGAATTCCACGTCCTGCAGGGCGTAGAGCACGTCGAAACCGGCCACCCAAAGCGTCACGGCGCCGCAGAGCACCACCATGCGCCAGTCGAGCGAGCCCGTCACCGCGATCCAAGCGGCCGCCGGGGCGATTCCCAGGCACAATCCCAGCACTAGGTGCGAGTAGGCGGTAAACCGCTTCGTGTACGAATAGAGGAATAGCGCCCCGAGGGCTACCGGCGAGAGCAGTAGCGCGAGCCGGTTCAGCTTCCACGCCGCAAATACGAGCACCGCCGAGCTCAGCAGTGCGAAGCTCCAGGCGAACCGCTGCGTGAGCACCCCGGTTACCAGCGCCCGGCTGGCCGTTCGCGGATTCCGCCGGTCGTATTCCAGGTCTGCGATCCGGTTCAGCGTCATGGCCGCCGACCGCGCTCCCACCATCGCCACCACGATCCACCCGATTTGCCGCCATTCCGGCCAGCCCGGCCCTGCGTACCGCGCAGCCAGCAGCGCCCCGGTCAGCGCAAAGGGCAGCGCGAACACCGAGTGTTCGAATTTGATCATCACCAGCGTGGTTCGGGTTTTGTCGAGCAGCGTAGCCATAACCAGAAGTCTTCCCCCCGCGCGGCGGGCGCTATTTTGTGCCTCGGCGGCTCCGCTCGGGGCGCGGCGCTACTGCCAACCGCCGCGCTGCGAGTTCTGCCTGGCCCTGCCAACGGAATTGCGCCTCCTGCGGCAAATCCAGATGTGCCAGCACGCGGCAGACGTACTGCATCACTAGGTCGTCGATGGTCTTTGCGCCCGCGTAAAACGCCGGAACTATCGGCATGATGACTGCTCCCGCCGCCTGCGCCCGCAGCATGTTCTCCAGGTGAATCCGGCTCAGCGGCGTCTCGCGCACGCAGAGCACCAGTCGCCGGCCTTCTTTCAGGCACACGTCCGCCGCACGTCCCACCAGGTCGTCGGCGAGACCGCTCGCGATTTTTGCCAGCGTGTTCACCGAACATGGCACCACCACCATTCCGTCCGCCGGATGGCTCCCGGAGGCGATGGACGCACCGATATCCGCATTCAGCAGTCCCTCGAATTTTGCCGCCGGCGTTCCGGCCAGCCTCGCCGCCAGTTTCCGCGGCTCGCTGGCGCGGATGCCCAACTCGTCGGCCAGCACGCGCATGCCGCTGGAGGTAACCATAAAGTGCACGCGCGCCACGCGGTCATCGGCGTCCAGCATGCGCACCATCGTCTGAGCGCACAGCGCGCCGCTCGCCCCCGTCACCGCTACCGTGATCACCTTGTCCGCGTCGTTCGTCATCTGACTCTGCCGTTGATCGATGCTACGCAGCCGTTTCCGCCAAAGTCAAGAAAACCCTCTCTATTTGCCCCTAAATCCACGTGTGCCGCGCGTATTCCCGGTATTGCTCGCCGAATTTATCCTCCAACACCCGCGCCTCGCGCCGGCTCCGGATAAGCTGCACGGGGAGAATCACCACGAACACCAGCAGCCACAGCGGCTTCTCGAAAGCCAGGGGGGCTCCCGCTATTGCAATCGCGCTGAACACGTAAATCGGATTCCGGATACGCGAGTAAATTCCGTGGGTCACCAGTTGTCGCGCCTCCGGCCTCACGCTGAAAGAGTCGCCGAGTTGGACGTGCGCGATCCCCCAGAAAAGGAATCCCAGGATCATCATTGCGACGCCGGCGACTCGCATGGGCGTCCACGGGAGACCCAGTGTCAGCGCATATACGGTCAACACCACCGCCAGCGGCAAGGCTACGTATCGAAAGTGGCTCTTCCGTTCCATCAACTCCAGTCTACCCAGCCCGTGCGCCCCGCGCAAAAAATTCGGCCGTTCTCCGCCTCCGGTTCGTCGTTTTCTTGCAGCCTATCCGGCGCAGTCGAACGATTCGAACCATCCGCGATGATAGAATCGGGCCGCGATGGATGAAAAAACACTGCGCCAGATGCTTCGCGATGTCCGCGCGGGCCGCCTCGCCGAGTCCGCGGCCATCGACCGCCTCCGCAACCTGCCCTTTGAAGATCTCGGATTCGCGAAAGTGGACCACCATCGCTCTCTCCGCCAGGGCTTCGCCGAGGTCGTCTTCGGACGCGGCAAAACTCCCCTGCAGGTCGCTGGCATCGTGCGCACCATGCTGGCGCGGCGCAACGGCCGGCACAACATCCTGGTCACTCGCGCCGACAAAGCCATGTACGCGGCCGTAAAGCGGCTGGCGCCCGCTGCCAAATTCCATCCGCTCTCCCGTGCGATTCTCGTCGAACGCGACCCCGCCCTTCGCGGAAAGGGAACCATATTAGTGGTCTCCGCGGGCACCAGTGACATTCCCGTCGCTGAAGAAGCGCTCGTCGCAGCGCGCGCGCTCGGCAATCGCGCCGAAGCCATCTACGACGTCGGGGTCGCCGGCCTGCACCGCCTCCTCCGCCATCGCGAACAGATTTCCGCCGCCCGCGTCATCATTTGCGTGGCGGGCATGGAAGGCGCGCTGCCCAGCGTCGTCGCCGGGCTCGTTTCCGCGCCTGTCATCGCCGTGCCCACCAGCGTCGGCTATGGCGCGAGTTTTGGCGGCGTCGCCGCGCTGCTGGCCATGCTCAATAGTTGCGCCTCGAATGTAAGCGTGGTGAATATCGACAACGGGTTCGGCGCCGCCTGCGTGGCCTCCTGCATCAACCGCATTTAGACCGCCGCCTGCCCAAACGGTCAGGCCCGCGGATCGAGCAATACTTTCACCACGCCCGGGCGTTGTGATTCGCGAATCGCCGCCTGAGCCTCGCGCAGCGGAAATACGCGCGCGATGAGCGGGCGCGGGTCCACCCGGCCCGTCCGCAGCAGTTCGAGCGCCCGCTCGAATGCCCCGCACCGTGAACCCACCACCGTCAATTCATCCACCACGATCGGCCACGTCTCCACATGTGCTGCGCCGTGAAACGTGCTTTTCAGGATCAGCGTGCCGCGCGCCTCGGTCATTCCAATGGCTGCCGCGAAGCCCTCTGGCGATCCCGTCGCATCCACGACAAAAGGAAATCGGCGTCGGCTTCTCCCGCCGCGTGCTGGCGGGCGTTTCGGCAGGAGAACTGTGGTTACGCCGCGTCCCGCTGCAAGCTCCAATTTTTTCCTGTGGCGGCCGAAAAGTGTAACCTGCGCTCCCGCTGCCGCGAGCACTCGAACGATCAACTGGCCGAGTTTGCCGTCTCCCATAACCGCCACCGCAGCCCCCGGCCCAGCGGCAGGCACCTGCGCAACGATCTGGCACGCGGCCGCCAGCGGCTCCGTAAACACCGCGCACTCGTCCGGCACGCCCGGCGGCACAGCGTGCAGGTTCGCGAGCGGCAGCGTCAAATACTCCGCAAATGCTCCATCGTGGTCCATGATCCCAAGCACTCGTCGGCGTGCGCAGTGCGTCGGAATGCCCCGCTGGCAGAATTCGCACAGCACTCGCAGGCCCATGCCGCGGCAGGTGATGTTGATTTCGCCCGTCACACGCCGCCCCACCCAGCGCTTCTCTGCGCGCCGCCCCGCCTCGCCACTGTCGCCGCACGCCATTACTTCGCCCACAAACTCATGTCCCGGCGTGCGCCGGAAGTTGTGATATCCCCTCAGAATTTCCAGGTCGGTCTTGCAGATTCCCGCCAGCCGCACGCGCACCAGGGCCCACCCGGGCAGCGGTTTGGGCACGGCCTTCGCAACGACTTCTAGCCGTTTTCCTTTGATCCGGCAGGCAAGCATCACTGCGGCTCACCCAATCATGGCTGGAGAGCGTCTAGAGGTGCCGATGTGCTTTCCCTCTTTCAAGGATCGCCCCTGAACCTCTTGTAGAAAAGCCCGATTGCCTGAGCGCATCCGCCTAGAAACAAGATGACGCCGGCGAAAAACAGCGATGCGTAGGTGACCTTTGCTGCGCTTTCCGCCACGCCCGGCCGCTCCAGGCTGAAGAACGCCACATAGGAACAGAAGGCCAGCGAGATACCGCCGAGCATGATGAGCAGAACGCGGCGAACGCCGCGCTTCGCGCTTTGGTCCGGCTGTGGGGATTCACTCGGCGGTTCTGTCGGCCCGCGGCCTTCTAGCCGGTCATTCATCGCGCGTTCAACCGAGCGCGGCGAGCAGAGCGTCCGCCAGCAACGATTCTTCTCCCGGGTCCACGGTGCGCAGATCCAGCACTAGGCGTTCGTCTTCGATGCGCGCAATTACGGGCGATGGACCGCTGGGAGATTGCCGCAGGCGCGTTTCGATTTCTGCCGCGGAGAAACGGAGCGTGGAAACTCGAATCAAATAGGTCGGCAAGTGCTGATCCGGAGTTGACCCGCCGCCTACCACCGATTGGCCCGGCGACACTTCGATCTCCACCTCGCTCGTCGCCAGCCGCGCGGCCAGAGCGGCGGCAAACGCACGGGCGCGCCGCTCAACTTCCTCGGCCGGCATCCGGATCATGCGCAGCGTAGGAATCTCGTCCAGCGCACCTCGCACGACTGCCGAAAGCGTCGTCTCCATCGCCGCAATGGTCAATTTGTCCACGCGCAGCGCCCGGTAGAGCGGATTCCGCCGAACCCGCTCCAGGAGCGCTCTTCGCCCCGCAATGATTCCCGCCTGCGGGCCCCCCAGCAGTTTGTCTCCGCTGAACGTGATTATGTCCGCCCCCGCTGCGATGCTCGTCTGCGCCATAGGTTCGTCCAGGCCATAAGGCGCAAGGTCCGCCAGGCAGCCCGAGCCCAGGTCTTCATACACCGGCACTCCCGCGCGCCGGCCAAGCGCCACCAGTTCAGCGAGCGATGGCCGTCCGGCAAAGCCCACAATCCGAAAATTCGATGGGTGCACGGACATCAACAGGCGCGTCTCCGCGCCGATCGCTCCTTCGTAATCCGAGAGGTGAGTGCGGTTCGTCGTTCCCACTTCGCGCAACACTGCCCCGCTCGCCGCCATGATCTCCGGAATCCGGAATCCATCGCCGATTTCGATCAGCTCGCCGCGAGAGACGATTGCTTCTCCGCCGCGCGCCAGTGCGTGGAGCACCAGAAACACGGCAGCCGCGTTGTTGTTCACCACCAGCGCGGCCTCCGATCCCAGCACCCGCGCAAGTAACCGCGCCGTGTGCACGTCGCGTTTGCCGCGCTGTCCGGCCGCCAGGTCGTACTCGAGGTTGGAGTAGCCCCGGGCGCATTCGGCCAGATGCTCGAGCGCGGCCCCTCCGATGGGCGCGCGGCCCAAATTCGTGTGCAGCACCACCCCGGTCGCATTGATCACCGCGCGGAGCGAATGCGAAGTGTCCCGCGCCGCCTCGTCCCGCACTGCGCCTTCCAGCGCCTCGATGTCGAAACTCCCCTCCGTGAACTCCGCTCCGAGCGAGATTTCAGCCCTCAACCGGTCCAGCACGGACCGGGCAGCGGTCAGCACCACCGCGCGGCCTGACCGCGCCGCCAGTTCTTCGAGCGCGGGACGCCGCAGCAGTTCGTCCACCGAGGGCAAACGGCGGAGCAGGGCGCCAGGATCACGTTCGCGAAGCGTCATGGGAACTCCATTCCAGCACGGGGCATTGGGCCGCGCAACCTGTCCCCTCGTTCAGTTACCGCATAGGCACGCCGGTTGACCCCGTCCACTCCAGGCTCTACGATGGAAGACGCCTGCCCTTATCACCCTATGGATAAGATCGACGAGGAATTGGGCCAGCTCGAACGGGACATCCGCGCGCTCAAGATCGAGTACGAACAGTACTTCGGTGGCGGCCGCTCTCGTCCCCCGAACGATACGATCTGGCGCATTGAACAGCTCGTCAAGCGCTATTCCGAGCGCGGCGCCGACATGTCCTATGGCCAGCGCTTCCGCTACAACAACCTCGCCCAGACCTTTGCCAAGTATCAGGACATTTTCCGCAAGCGCATGAAGGCCAAGGAAGAAGGCACGGTGCAGCGCCACTTCGGCGCCGCCGCCCGCGCGATTGAAGAGGAGCGGCGCGCGGCCTCGCCCCTGCCCCCGCCTCCTCCGCCCAAAGCCCCTGCCGAGGCTCCGGTTCCAGTTGCCGCAGCGTCTCCCCGGCCGCCCCGCCGGAGCGCCACGGAACTTGTGGGCGAGCCGGGCGGCTATGTGGTGGCCTGTTCGGACCCCGACCGCGAGCGCGAGAAGGTTCACGATCTCTATTCCGTCCTGCTCGAAGCCAAAAAGAGCGCGGGGGAGAAAACGGACGCCCTCACCCTCGAAAATTTCACCTCCTTCGTCCGTCAGAAGACCGCGCAGCTCAAGCAGCAGGCCAAATGCGACGCGGTCGAATATGCCGTCCAGATCGAGAATGGCCAGATTAAATTGAAGGCTCGCGTCAAGGGACAGTAGTTCTCACCGTTTGCCCTGCTCCTCCGCTCTCCCCGAATTTCCTGCTGCGGCGCGCCGCGCTCCACAGTCGCAATCCTGTGCGGCCTCATTCACGCGTAGAATGTGTGGTCTCTGTGGGGGGCGGCCCGCTCCGGCGGGCCCGCGGAGGATGGCATGGCCATTGAGCGGGCACTGGTGAGCGTGTACGACAAATCGGGGGTCGTGGAGTTCGCCCGCCAGCTCACCGCCCTCGGCGTTCAACTCTTCTCCACGGGCGGAACCGCCAAGCTCCTGCGCGACTCCGGCCTCCGCGTGCAAGACGTCTCCGAGCTCACCGGCTGGCCGGAAATGCTCGGCGGACGCGTCAAAACTCTGCATCCCAAAGTGCACGGCGGCATCCTCTTCCGCCGCGGCGTCACCGCCGACAGGGACGAAGCGGCCCGTCACGGCATTGCCTCCATTGATCTCGTGGTCGTGAACCTCTATCCCTTTGAAGCCACCGCCGCCGAGCCGGCGCTCACTCCGGAAGAGCTGGTCGAGAACATCGATATCGGCGGGCCCACCATGCTGCGCAGTGCCGCTAAGAATTTCGAGAGCGTCGCCGCGGTTTGCGACCCGGCCGATTACGAGGCCGTGGCGAAGGAGTTGACTGAAAGCGCAGGACACGAGTTGTCTCTCGCCACGCGCCTGCGCCTCGCGCGCAAGGTGTTTGCCACCACTTCGCGCTACGACGGGATGATTACCATGGAGTTCGAACGGCTCGCAGCCGAGACCGGGGGCCTCGTCTTGGTCGCGCGTCCGGCCCTGCCCGAGCGGGTTCATACCGCCTTCATACGCGAGCAGCAGATGCGCTATGGCGAAAATCCGCATCAGCGGGCCGCTCTCTACATCCCCTCGGGGCGCCATCCCGTGGGGCTCGCGGGTGCCCGGCAACTTCAGGGCAAGGAGCTCTCCTACAACAATCTGGTGGACCTCGACGCCGCGTGGAAGCTGGTGCGCGAGTTCGACCGCCCTGCCGCCGCAATCATCAAGCACAACAATCCCTGTGGCGTGGCCGAGCAATCGGAACTGCGCGACGCCTACGTCCGGGCCTTCGAGTGCGATCCCGTTTCGGCGTTTGGTGGCGTTGTGGCTTTCAACCGCCCGCTCGACGGACTAACCGCCCAGGAACTGGCCAAGCTCTTCGTCGAATGTGTGGCCGCGCCCGGTTACGACTCCGCCGCTCGCAGCGCCATGGCCGCCAAGAAAAACGTGCGTCTGATGGAGATGCCTGCCGACGAAGACAATTCCCCCTACGAATGGAAGCAGATTTCCGGCGGAATGCTCGTCCAGCAGCCGGATGTGCATTGCCTGCGCCCGGAAGACCTGAAGACCGCCACAAAACGCGCTCCCACCGACGCGGAAGTGCGCGCGATGTTGTTCGCTTGGAAAGTCTCCAAGCACGTCAAGTCCAACGCCATTGTGTTTGCCGCCGAAGGGCACACGCTCGGCATCGGGGCCGGGCAGATGAGCCGCGTGGATTCCGTCAAGCTCGCCGTGATGAAGGCGCAGAAGCCGCTGGAGGGCAGCGTCGTTGCGTCCGATGCGTTTTTCCCTTTTCCCGACGGTGTGGAAGAGGCGGCAAAAGCGGGCGCCATGGCCGTAATCCAGCCCGGAGGCTCCGTGCGCGATAGCGATGTAATCGCCGCGGCCGACAAAGCGAGAATGGCCATGGTTTTCACTGGCATCCGCCATTTCCGCCATTAACCAGGCAGCGCCCGTCGGCCAGCGCCTGCCGCCGCTCCCTGCATCCAATCTTTCTGGCGCGCCCCGGATATAGGATACTTGTTGTTTATGCGTGAGAGACCACAGTCGAACCTAATGCCGCGGATGGCGGTGCTCGCCGCCCTAGTGCTGCTGATTTCGGTTGCGCTCGCGGCCCAGATTCCCCCGCCCCTTGCTCCACAGAACCCTCCCACCGCAACCACTACGCCTCCCGCGCCGCAATCCGAACTGGACCGCAGGAGCGAAGCCTATTATCAGTTCACCATCGGCCGGATGTACGAGGATCGCTATGAAGTTTCCGGTCTCACCGAATACGCCGGGCGCGCCATTGCCGCCTACAAGCGCGCCTACGAGCTCGATTCGCATTCCTCCGTCATCGGCGAGCGCCTCGCCGAGGCCTATGCGCGCGCTGGCCGCATTCCCGAAGCGATTGCGGAGGCCGAAGGTGTGCTCAAGCAGGACCCCGCAAATCTTCCTGCGCGCCGCATCCTCGCACGCATTTACGTTCGCTCCCTCGGCGACATGGAATCCAACTCGGGGCAAAAGGAAATGGTGGACCTCGCCATCCGGCAATACCGCGAAATCGTCCGGCTGGATCCCTCCGATTCCGAATCCCAGCTCTGGCTCGCCCGCCTCTACCGCCTCCAACAGCGCGATAGCGACGCCGAAGCTGTTCTGCGTGCCGCGCTCTCGCGTGCCCCGGACGATGAAGGATTGCTCCGCCAAATGGCTCTGCTGCTTCTCGATCAGGGACGCAGCCAGGAGGCCGTAGCTCTGCTCGAGCCGGTAGTCAGCAAGACACCCTCGGCCGACTGGTTGGTGATGCTCGGCGAGGCTTACTCCAAGCAGCAGAACTATCCCGGAGCCGAGGAGGCCTGCCGCAAGGCTGTCGATCTGCAGCTTGAGAACGCCTCCGCGCGGAAATGTCTGGGCGAGGCCCTGCTCCTCCAGGAAAAATACGAGGGCGCGCTCGAACAATACCTCCGGCTCTCGGAGCTGGAGCCCAACGACCCTCAGCATTTTCTCCGTCTCGCCCTGATTTACCGCCGACTCGGCCAGCTCGACAAGGCCGAGCAAAACATGATGCGCGCCAAGGAGAATGCGCCCGGCAATCTGGAAGTCATTTACAACGAAGCGCTCACCTACCGTGCCCAGGGCCGCTTTGACGATGCCATCCGCGTCCTCAGCGATGCCGTGGCCGCCGCCAAGGGCACCGAGCGCCCCGCAACCATGGCCATCCTCTACGAACAGCTCGGCGCACTCTTCCGCGAAGTTGAAAACTATTCGGCTGCGATCGAGACCTTCGACGCCCTGCGCCAGCTCGGCCCCGACCAGGACAAACGTGCCCGCGAGCTGTTGATCGATACCTACCGCGTGGACCGCCAGCTCGATAAAGCTCTCGAGGAGTCCGCGCAGGCGATCGCGGCGTATCCCGATGATCGGTCGTTCGTCATCACCCGCGCCGCGCTGCTGGCCGAAAAAGGCCAGCCCCTCGAGGGCGCTTCGCTCATTCACGGCCTCATGAAGAGTTCCCCCAACGATTTCGAGCTCTACCTCACCCTCGCCCAGGTGTACGAACGCGGCCGCAAATTTCACGAAGCAGAAGAAGCCGCGGCGGATGCGGAGAAGCTTGCCGGACGCAAGCCCGACCGCGTGATGGTCTGGTTTCTCAGGGGCGCCATTGCCGAGCGGCAGAAAAAATTCGACCTGGCGGAAGAACAGTTCAAACGCGTCCTCGCCGCCGACCCGGCCGAAAGTTCCACGCTCAATTACTACGGTTATATGCTGGCCGACCGCGGCATCCGCCTCGATGAGGCGGTCGGCCTCATCCAGCGCGCTCTGGCCGCCGAGCCGTACAACGGCGCTTTCCTCGACAGCCTCGGCTGGGCCTATTTCAAGCAGGGAAAGCTGGACGCGGCTCGCTCCGAGCTCGAAAAGGCCGAGGCCCGCACCTCCCACGATCCCACCGTTCGCGAGCATCTCGGCGAGGTGTACTACAAGCTGGGCCGGCCCACCCAGGCGCTGGCCGAATGGACGAGAGCCCAGGCCTTCTGGCACGAGGTCGTTCCCGCCGATTACGAGGCCGACCAGGCCGCCGAGCTCGACAAGAAAATCAGCCAGTTGAAGCGCGAATTGGCGCAAAGCGCCGCCCCTTCTTCCAAGCCGTGACGTCTCCCCTCGCGGTACACCGATGAGGTCCATCCGTCTTCCCGCCTTCGCAAAAATCAACGAATGCCTCTGCATTCTCGGCCGCCGTCCCGACGGGTATCACGAGCTGCGAACGATTTTTCAATCCATCGGCCTCCACGACACGCTGGAGATCTCACTCGTCCGTGGCGGCGCCATCCACCTCGACTGCGACGATCCCGCCCTGCCCGCGGGGCGCGAAAATCTCGTGTGGCGCGCTGTCGCCGCAGCTCGCCGTGCTCTCGGACTTCGCGCCGGAGTCCGCGTGCGCCTCGAGAAGCGCATCCCCGTGGGCCGCGGCCTCGGCGGAGGCTCGAGCGACGCGGCCGTTGCCCTGATGGCAATCGAACGCCTCGCGGGTCGCAGGCTCGGCCCGCAGCGGCTCGCCCGCATTGCCGCCCAACTCGGCTCCGATGTTCCCTTTTTTCTCTACGGAGGTCGCGCGCTCGGATTGGGCCGCGGCGAGGAACTCTACCCCTTGGCCGACCGTCCCAAGCGGTTCGTCGTGGTCGTTTCTCCCGTGGCCGTTGCCGTCAGCACGCGCGCGGCCTACGGCTGGCTCCGCGCGCCGCGGTTGACATCTCGTCTCGCCGCCCCTAAACTTAATGGATTCTGCGCTCTCTGTTGGAGCGGCCAGGGGTCTTCCCTCGAGAACGATTTCGAGGGACCGGTGTTTCGCCGCCACCCCCGGCTGGCGCGCATCAAGCGCGCCTTGCTCGAACATGGAGCTGCGGGAGCAGCGCTGGCGGGCAGCGGTTCGGCGGTGTTCGGTGAATTCCAGTCCCCAGCGCACGCGCGCCGTGCCGCGAATCTGTTTCCGGACGACCAGGTTTTCATCACGGAGACGGTTACCAGGGAAGAGTATCTCCGCGCTTTAGAGGGCTAGCTGGGCCCGCGCGCGTGGGATGGCCTGCCGGGTTCGGCGAAGCCGGGCCGGTGGCAGCGGCGGTATCTTCGCCGTTTTCTCGAATTCCAGGCCGCGCTCGCCGCGGCTGTCGGGGGTTCTGTTGGTTGACGAGCGATTCAAGCTGTTTTCGGGCTCGGCCAATCGTCCGCTCGCTGAGGAAATCGGACGCGCACTGCACGTCCCGCTGGGCCAATGCGCCCTGGGCCGCTTCAGCGACGGTGAGATCTATTTCCAGATCCTCGAAAACGTGCGCGGAGCCGACGTCTTCGTCGTTCAGCCCTGCTGCCATCCGGTGGACGAGCATCTGGTTGAGCTTTTGATGATGATCGACGCCTTCAAGCGCGCCTCGGCCTGGCGCATCACCGCCGTCGTGCCCTACTACTGCTACGCCCGTCAGGACCGCAAAGACAAGCCACGCGTCCCCATATCCGCAAAGCTTGTGGCCGACCTGCTCGAGACCGCCGGCTCCAGCCGCGCCCTCACCATGGATCTGCACGCCCCGCAGATTCAGGGCTATTTCAACATTCCCGTGGACCATCTCTACGCCACTCCGGTGATGGTCGACTACTTCGCCAAGCTCGCCAAGGCACAGTACACCGTCGTTTCGCCGGATGCCGGCGGCGTCGAGCGAGCCCGCTTCTTCGGGAAGAAAATCAATGCTCCTCTCGCCATCATGGACAAGCGGCGCGTCGAAATGAACGTAGCCGAAGTGATGAACGTCATCGGCGACGTTCGCGGCCGGCCTGCGCTGATCATCGACGACATGATTGACACCGCCGGAACGCTCGTAAAAACCACCGAGGCCCTCCTCGACCACGGCGCCACAGCAGTTTCCGCCTGCTGCACCCATGCCGTGCTCTCCGGCCCCGCCGTCGAGCGCATCTCGAAATCCGCGCTCACCGAAGTCGTCGTCACCGACACGATTCCTCTCACGCCCGCTGCAAAGGCCTGCGGGAAGATCAAAGCCCTCAGCGTGGCGAGTCTGTTCGCACGTGGCATCCAGTCGATTCACGAGGAAAGTTCCATTAGCGAGTTGTTCATCTAAATCGAATCGAGATCAGCAGCCGCGCCTCCCGGGTTCCGGTGCGCGCGGCGGGGAAGGACGTATGCAGCAGATTGTGATTCAGGGAAAGAAGCGGGAGGACCGCGGCAAGAACGCCATGCGCCGCCTGCGCAGTTCCGGAAGAGTGCCCGGCGTACTCTACGGCGGAACAGGCCAGCCGGTCCCCGTCGCCCTCGAGGCGCACCAACTGGCTCCCCTGTTCCGCACCGAATCGGGCCACAACGCCCTTCTCAACGTAAAAATTGAAGGGCTTAGCGAAGAACTCGCCGTCCTCAAGGATTGGCAGCGCGACCCCCTCCACGGCGTCCTGCTCCATGTGGACCTGCTCCGCGTGGCCAAGGACGTTCGTATGCGCGTCCGCGTTCCCGTTCACACCACCGGCGATCCCCAGGGCGTCAAGCTCCAGGGCGGCGTCTTCGAAGTCATTTCGCGCGAGGTCGAAATCGAGTGCTTGCCCATGGACATCCCTGAAGAGTTCCGCGTGGACGTTTCCGGCCTGATGATCGGCAAGCAGCTTCGTTTCTCGGATTTGCCTCTCGACCCGGCCAGGATGAAGCTCGTCAGCGAGGCCAGGACCGTCATCGCGCACGTCGTGGCGCCTAAGAAGGAAGAGGAGGTCGCGCCGGAAGCTGCCGCTGCCGCCGCGGCCACGCCGGCCGAACCCGAAGTCATCAAGAAGGGCAAGAAGGAAGAGGAAGGCGAGGGCGAAGAGGGAGCGGCCCCGGCCGCCAAGGCGGAGAAGCCCGCCAAGGCCGAAAAGCCCGAGAAATCGGAGAAGAAAAAGTAGCGGCCTCCGGGAGCCCCGCGGCGCTCGCTACTGCGCCGCGGCAATCCGGCTGCGAGCCGCGGGAATTTGTCGGAAGCGTCCATGTGGCTCATCGTCGGATTGGGAAATCCCGGTTACGAGTATGCCTGGACGCCGCATAACCTCGGCTTCCTGGTGATTGACCTTCTCGCCGGGCGCGCCGCCATCCGCGTCGAGCGGCCGGAGGCCAAGTCGTATGTAGGCAAGGGCCGAGTTGCCCATGAGGATGTGGTGCTGGTCAAGCCGCAGACGTACGTGAACTTGAGCGGCATGGCGGTCGCCGATCTCGCGGAGCGCTGCGAGGTCCCGCCCGCCCGGATTCTGGTTGTGGTGGACGATGTCGCTCTCCCCTGGGGCAGCCTGCGCATCCGCGAACGCGGCAGCGCCGGCGGCCACAACGGGTTGAAGTCGGTCATTGCCGCGCTGGGCACGGATGAATTCGTTCGCCTGCGCATCGGGATTCAGCCCGAGTATCCCGTCGGCGATCTCGCCGCCTACGTCCTGCACCGCATGGGCAAGGCGGAGCGCAATGCCGCTGCCGAGCTGGTCTCACTCGCGGCGGATGCCGTGGAATGTGCCGTCAGTGAGGGCGTGCGCCGCGCCATGAATCGCTTCAACCGCAAGGCGCAGCCGCCGGCGGATGGAGAAGCTCTGTAGGGGCACGGCCCGAAGCTTCGGGATCGTCCCCCATTTGAGGAAGTGAGGACAGCATGGAAGAACGACTCTACGACCTGATTTTCATCTGCCGGCCCGCCACGCCGGAGGAGGAAGTCGACAAGATCATTTCCACCCTCGAGCACGCCGTCACCGAGCGCGGCGGCAAAGTGGACAAGAAGGAAAAGTGGGGCGCGCGCAAGATGGCCTACCGCGTCATGCGCCATCGCGAGGGTTATTACGTCC
>JASHSV010000361.1 GCA_030038535.1 Candidatus Acidiferrales bacterium | reverse complement strand
TTCGAGGCTCTGCAGCGCCTTCTTGAGCGTTTCGACCTGGGCGCGATGGCCTTCAATCTGCTCGGCGAAGCCCTGCTCGAGAGTGACACAGCTCTGGTAGCGCTCGAGGGCAGCGCGAGCCAGGTCGTCGTGCTTCTTGTCCACAGCGAGCTCGGCTTTTCGCATCCATTCGGCCATTTTCGATTCGTTCTCCTTGCGCTTTTTTTCGAGCAGGTGCTGATCGGCGACCGAAATGGCGAGCTGCGTCTTGACTTGCAGGAGCTGGTTCTGCATGTCGAGCAGGATCTGCTTGAGCAGCTTTTCCGGATCTTCGGCGCGGTCGATCAAATCGTTCAGATTGGCGCGAATCAGAGTGGTCACACGTTCCATAAGTCCCATGGTCTTCCTCCTTGCGGGAAACAAGAGACTGGAGATGACGGATGCGATTTCAGTGTTTGGGGCACGGTCCCGCGGTGTCGGGATGCTCCCAGGAGGAGCTGCGACAGGGCGACGAAATGCGCCCTCAGCCCGGCCCGCAGAGTATGGGCCGGGCTGAGGAGCGATTGTCCGGTGGTGAACACTGGCTGCACGGCTAGTCTCCGCTCTTGGGAGCGGGCTGGGGCGCGGCCGGCGGTTGCGAGCCGGAGGCGCCAATCTGGCGGATCTTGGCGAACAGCTCCGACATCTGCATGCCGGAAAGCGCTTCGAAGACGGCCGGAATTTGCGCGGCCATCTTGGTCATGTCGCCGGTGATCTTGTTGACGCCGGCGGAATCGCCGTTGCCCGTGGAGACGACTGTGATGCGGTCGACGTTTTGGAGCGGGCTGGCAATGGCCTTCATCACTTCGGGAAGGGAAGAGATGAGCCGGTCGACGACGGCTGCCTGGTTCCATTCTTTGTAGGCGTCGGCCTTGACGTTCATGGCTTTGGCATCTGCTTCGCCCTTCTTGAAGATGATTTCGGCTTCGGCCTGGCCCTGCGCGCGAATCGCGGCAGCCTGGCCTTCGGCTTCGACCATCCTCTTCTGGCGTTCGGCGGCGGCGAGCGTCTCGATCTTCTGGCGCTCGATTTCGGCTTCCTTGAGCACCTGGGCAATCAGCTCCTTTTCGCGGCGGCTGATTTCCGCTTCCTGGACCTTGACCTGGTGCTCCTTTTCGACCTGCTGGACGGTGACCTGTTCGGCCACGACCTTCTGCTGCATGACGTTGGTTTCGATCTCGTAGGCCTTGTCGGCACGGGCCTGCTGGCGCTTGACCTCCTCCGTGTAGTTGGCTTTCTTGATTTCGAGGTCGCGCTGGGACTCGGCCTGCTTGGCGAGCGAGAGGGTTTCCGCCAGGACGCGTTCCTGGTCGGCCTGGGCTTTGCCGGTGGCCGCGACGCGCTGGGCTTCAGCGCGCTTGATGGCGATGTCGCGGTCGGCCTCGGCGGCAGCGACTTCCGCGTCGCGCTTGATGCGAGCGACGTCGGGGCGGCCCATGTTGAGAATGTATTCGTTCTTGTCCTTCACATCCTTGATGGTGAAGGAGACGACCTCGAGACCCATCTTGCTCAGGTCTTCGGCGCAGGTGGAGCGCATGCGCTCGCTGACCATTTCGGGCTCCTTGACAATCTGCTCGACGGTAAGCTGACCGATGATGCCGCGGAGGTGGCCTTCCATAACCAGGCGGATAAGGCCCTCGCGCTCCTGAGGCTGCTTGGTGAGGAATTGCTCGGAGGCGGTGGTTATGGATTCGGGGTCGCTGCGCACCTTAATCTGCGCAACAGCCTCGACGGTGACGGCCACGCCCTGCTTGGTGTACATGTCCTGTCGTGGCGCGACGTCGAACGACATGAGTTCGAGCGAGAGTTCGCGGCAGGACTCGACCATCGGAAAGATGATCGTGCCGCCGCCTTTCACGATGCGCGTACCGCGGAAGCCATACACGACAATGGCTTCGTTCGGCCCCGCACGGCGGAACATCTTGGCCATCACCACCATGAGGAACAGGACAGTGAGAACCATGAGGCCCGCAATCACCCAGACCGTAACTACCGTTTCCATACTCCCTCCTTTCGGCGTCAGATTTGGTTCATCCTGAAATCCGCCATTCCTGCGCTTGCGCGAAGTTTTTCAGGAATCGCATAACACCACGACCAACAGAACAACGGAAAGGAAGACGATGCCCGTGATGAGCCATATTGCGAGCGCCGTTCCCATGACTCCTCCTTTCGGTGCAAGCCAGCTTCAGCCCAAAATCCACTACTTGACCATCTCCTCGAACCTGCGGACGTAGGCCACGCCGCGTTCGTAGCGGGCGACGACGACTTCCACGCCCTTCTCGAGGGCCTGGCCATCGTCGCTGCGCGCGGAGGCGGAGCGGCGAGCCCCTTCCTGAACAAACTGGATCTCGCCAATTCCGCCGGAACGGATGGGAAGCGTGACGGTGGCCAGAGTGCCAACCATTTCGAAATCGGCGGGATCGAGACGCGATTCGTGAGGCAGAAGCACCTTGGCCATGAAGAAAAACACCATCGAGGAGCCGACGAATCCTCCCGCGGCGGCGAAGGTGATGGCGCCCACGGCAGCCAGCGCGAAGTAGCGTGTGGCTAGATAGCCCACACCGCCGAACCAGGCCAGAAAAGCGCAGATAGTCATAAAGTTGACGGGCGAGACGCTGCCGGAGCTCCCTCCGGCCGGGCCCTTGGCTGCAACGGCACCGTCGGCGCCCTGGCCGAGGCCGGGACCGTGCCCGGCCGATGCATGAAACACGCCCTGGCCCGTGCCCACATGGCCGCTGAGATGTCCACCGAGGTGGTGCGGCAGGTGCAGGTGGAGCGTGCCGAACAGGAATGAAATCAGGCTCAGCGTGAAGCCCACCAGAAAACAGAGAAGAAAGAAATTTGAGAGTGTCATGACGGCTTCCTCCGGGAACGCGCCTCGCGCCGAGCGGCGTGGCCGTCCCGCAGGCCCTCAAGCGGCCGCGAAGGATGCAGAGTGTGGCGGAGCTGGTCCACCAGGCCGGGAACTTCAATGATGGAATGCAACAGGAGCAGCGCACGGCGCGCCAGCGGATATTCGCTGAGAGCAACGAGCGCATCGTGCACATCCGTGTCGCGGCGGAATTGGTCGGCGCCGGAGCGCAGCCAAGCTTCCAGCGTGAATCCGCCGGCGCCCAAGGGAGAGAGCAGCTCGGGGTTGTAGCCTTCGGGATCGTCTACAAGATGGCTGGGATGGACTTTGAAGAAGCGCGCGAGCAACTGGCGCGTGTGATGGGTCAAATGGGGACGCGCGCCGCTTTCGATCTGGGAGAGATAGGCCTGGCTGATGGACTGGCCGAGTTCGGAGCGAATGGCGCGAACGACCTCGGACTGGGTCATGGGGCGATCCAAGGAGCGAAGCTGTCCTTCGACCAGGCGGAGGTAGCGAATTTTTTGACCGAGGGTCACGGCAGCCTCAATAGCGAATCGTTATCGCCTTATAGCAATATGCGATATGAATGTCAAGCGAAATCGGAGGAAATCCAATAACTTCAGTGCAATCAGAGAGATACGGAAAGGACCGTAAGGTTGCCACCATCGGGGGAACGTCCCGAAGCTTCGCGGTGCCGTGCCCCTACGGGAACGCTCAGGAGCGAGCGGCCTGTTCGAGGAGGGCCTTCTTGTCGACTTTGCCGCTGGGGCTTCGCGGTAGCTGCTCGATGACCGTGATGGTCCGCGGGGCTTTGGCCGCTTCGAGTTGCTCGCGGCAGGCTTGGCGCACGGCCGCGGGATCGAGTGTGGCTCCGGGGCGCGCGGCGACAAACGCAGCCAGCGTGGTGCCGCGGGCAGCGTCTTCTAGTCCAATTACCGCGGCTTCTTCGACACCTTCCATCTGCTCGAGCACGCGTTCAATTTCCGCGGGATAGATTTTTTCGCCTGCGACTTTCAGCATATCGTCGGCGCGGCCGGCGAGATAGAGAAAGCCGTCGGAGTCAAGCCAGCCACGGTCGCCGGTGCGAAGAACTCCTCCCGGGATTTTGTGCGCGGTTGCTTCCGGTTGACCAAAGTAGCCGAGCATGACGCTGGGGCCTTCGATTGAGACCTCGCCATGGTCTCCGCGGGACAATTCGCGCATCTCGTCGCGGATGGTTACCTGCACGTTGGGAAGCGGGAGGCCGACGCTGCCCGGGCGATTGTTGTGCGGGCGGTTGAAGGAAACGACCGGCGAGGCCTCCGTGGCGCCATACCCCTGGAGGAGCGGGCGGCCGAAGCGTTGTTCGAAGGCGCTGGCGGTCCGGGCGCCCAGGCGCTCGGCGCCGGCAATCGAGAGGCGGAGTGAGGCCGCGTCCACATCGGCTTTTTCGCGGGCAAGCAAGCGAAATTGGCTGGGAACGCCAATCATGGCGGTGACGCGGTGCGCCGCGACGGAGAGCAGGGAGGTGCGCGGGACGAAGCGGTCCTCGAGCACCACCTTTGCACCCAGCACGAGAGGGAGCAGGAGCGTTACGGTCAATCCAAAGGCGTGGAACAGGGGCAGGATAGCGAGCATGACGTCGTCGGCGGTGAACTCCCCGGCCACGCGGCAGCCTTCCACGTTGGCGAGCAGATTATTTTCGGATAGAGCGACGGCTTTTGGCCTTCCAGTGGTTCCGGAAGTGTAGAGCAGGACTGCTGCGTCGAGGGCGAGAGGCTTGGTTGGTGGCTCGGCGGATGGAGTGCGGGCAGCATCGGGCGGCGCGACGATCGGTTCGAGTGCTGCTTCGACAGCGCGCGGCGCGAGCTCTTCGGCGGCCAGGACGGCGCGGAATCCGGCCTCGTCGGCCATGAGTTTAAGGAGAGGCGCGGGAGCAACCCAGGGAAGGACGGCAACGGTTTTTCCGGCCCAGAGAGCGCCCAACAGGGCCGACGCGAAGGAGGGCGCATTGGGATGAAGGAGGCCGACCACGTCACCTTCGACGCTCGTCAATAGCGCGGCGACACTGGCGGCGCGGCGTTCGAGCGCGGCATAGCTGAGCGTTTCGCGCGGTGAGACGAGCGCGGGCGCAACGGGAGTGCGCGCAGCGGTCGCGCGCACGGCAGCAAGAATCCTGCTTTCGGCGAGATTGGGCATTGAGGAGCAGCGTGGAGCATACCAAAGGCGCCGGATTGCGGGTAGAGGAGGAGCCGGCGCCGTTCAGTGGACTGCCGCGCTGCGGGCGATGATCGCTCGGGCCGAGAGCGGGAATTGTTCGGCGGAATTGCCGAGGTAGATTTCCGCTTCGCCGGCATCAATCCGCCAACTGTTCGAACCCGGGTCGAAGTAGGAGAAAGCGCGCGGGCCGAGTGCGATCGTGTATCGCCGCGCCTCGCCAGGGCGCAGGCTGACGCGGACAAAGCCTTTGAGCTGCGGAATCGCCAGATGCGGGTCGTCACTCTTGCGGGCAACGTAGAATTCAGCCAAGTCGCTTCCCGGTGTGTGGCCCGAGTTCGCCGCCTCGAAGGAAACATCGAAGCTCGAATCATCTGCCCCTTTCACGACTTGCAAATCGCGGTAGGAAAACTGCGTGTAAGACAGTCCGAAGCCGAAGGGGAAGAGCGGATGGACGCCGTTCGGCCGGTAGCCGCGGTAGCCGACTAAGATGCCCTCTTTGTATACGACACGGTGGCTATTCTCCTCGGGGTAGTAGCTGTCGCGCGTGGGATTATCCTGCTCCGCGTTTTCGAATGTGACGGGCAAGCGGCCGGATGGGTTGACTTCGCCGAATAGAATCTCAGCGAGGGCGCGGCCGCCTTCCTGGCCGGGATACCA
>JASHSV010000360.1 GCA_030038535.1 Candidatus Acidiferrales bacterium | reverse complement strand
CGCGGGGAACGACCATGCGGCTGCGCCTGAAGACTAAGTTCACGCTCACGACGACGCTGCTGGTCCTTACGGTGGTCGCGCTCGTATGCGTAGTTTCGGTGGCCGCGCTGGCGCGGCAGACGTTCCGGAATCTGGGCGAGCGGGCGAACTACGTAGGCCAGCTCGTGTTCGACGAGGCGCAACATTCGCTGGAAGATGCGGAGGCGCGCGGGCTGGCCCCCGCTTCGGAGAGCGACGCGGACAGGGAAGCCTACGTCCGCGACGTGCTGCAGCGCGATTCGAGGCTGAACGCCGCGCTGGCAGCCGCGGTGGGCTATTCCCCTTCCATCTACGAAGTGGCGATTGTGGACGGCGAGAGCGTGGTGCTGGTGTCGAGCGATCCCGCGCTGGCCGGGCATTTGCGACTGCCCAGAGCGCGCCTGGATACGCTGATGCAGTTCGACTTTCTGGAGCAGCTCCGCGTGCTGTACGGCCCGCCGCGGATTTACGAAATCTCGCTGCCGTTCAACCTGGGAGGCAAGCCGTTCGGGGAAATCCGAGTGGGGCTGAACTCGGCGCTGTTGCGCAACGAGATCTCGCCGACGCTGCGCGCGGCGAGCCAGTTTGCGCTGGCGGGCGTGCTGATCTCGGCTCTGCTTGCCGCGTTCATCAGCAGCATGACGCTGGCGCCGCTGCAGAAGATAACCGCGCAACTCGACCGGATCGCGCTGGGCCAGTTCGACGCGCAGCCGCTGCGGTCAGGCGACGAACTGGGGCAGGTGAGCACGAAAATCAGCGAGATCGGGCAGCAACTGCGCGGGGTGCGCGCGATCTTCAGCGGGTTGCGCGAAAACCTGAGCGCGCTGACGGCAGGGATGGATGAGGGCGTTCTCGTATTTTCGGCAACGGGACAGGCGGTGCTGGCGACGCCTGCGGTGGAAAAATTTGTGGGACAGAAGCCGCAGGAGCTGATCGGCCGCACGGCCGCGCAGGTGTTTCCGGCCGACCAGCCGCTGGGACGCGCGCTGGGCCTGGCAGACGGGCGGCTGCACGCCGTCGAACAGGTAGAAGTGGCGCTCGACGGCGGAAGAGGACCGCAGCGCGTGCGAGCGAGCGTGCGCGAAATCGCCGAGGGCGGAACACGGATGGGGGCGCTGGTGACGCTGCGCGACCTGGATTCGCTCGACCGGCTGGACTCGGAGCTGGAGGTCTCCGAGCGCATGTCGGCGCTGGCGCGGGTGACCGCGGGAGTGGCGCACGAGGTAAAAAATCCGCTGAACTCGATGCGGCTGTGGCTGGAGAATTTGCGCGAGAGCCTGCCGGCGGACCCCGAGGCGGCGAAAGAGGCGGTGAAAGTGCTGGACACAGAAATCGACCGGCTGGACCGCGTGGTGAAGCGATTTCTGGACTTCACGAAGCCGGTGGAGCTGCACCTGGAAGAGACGCCGCTCGAGGGACTGGCGGGCGAGGTGCTGGCGCTGGCGCGGCCGCAGATCGAGCGCGCGGGGGTGCGCGCGAGCGTGACGCAGGCGGACGCGCTTCCGCCGGTGCGCGTGGACCGGGCGCTCCTGCAACAGGCGCTGATGAACCTGGTGCTCAACGCCTGCGAGGCCATGAAGCAGGGCGGCAAGCTGGAGGTCACGCTGAGGCGCAAAGGAGAATCGGCGGAGATCCGCGTGGCGGACACGGGCCACGGGATTGCACCCGAGCACCGGCGGCGGATCTTCGAACTGTTCTTCACGACGCGGCCCTCCGGGAGCGGGCTGGGACTGGCCACCGCATTTCGCATTGTGCAGATTCACAACGGTTCGATAGACTTCGAGTCGGAACCGGGCAAGGGCACCACGTTTGTCGTGGAGTTGCCGCTGGCCCGCTGAGACGCCCATGCCGCCCAGCACACAACGCGTCCAGGTGGCCGTGCTCGCGCTGGCCTGCGCCGGGGCCATCGGCTGCCATCACGCTACTGCGCAAGCGGCAGCGCCCACGAACGAAACGCCAGCGGCGGAGAGCCCGCAGCCCGCGCCCGCCAAATCCACGGCCCCGGAAGCGGGAGCAGCACCGGCGCCCGCGAATCCAACTCCTGCGAAACCCACATCGGAGAGCGCACCGGCGTCCACTCCGGCGCCGAAACCGGCGGAGCCCAAGCCGCATCCGGCGAATCCGCCAGCGACCCCGCCCGCGGAAGCACCCGCGCCCGCGCCAGCGCCCAAACCAGCGCCGCCGCAAATCACGCTGCGCATGTCGCCGGCGGAAGAGGCGGAACTGAAAGGCCAGACGCAAAAATCGATTGCAGAGGCGGAAGCCAATCTTCGCAAAACCTCCGGTCACGATCTGAACGACGCCCAGCGCGACATGGTCGAGAAGATCCAGAACTTCCTGGCGCAGTCGCGGGAGGCCAGCGAAATCCCGGATTGGAACCGCGCGCACATCCTGGCGGATAAGGCGCGGCTACTTTCCATCGAGCTGGCGAATTCGCTGTGAGGGCAACCCGCTCCTCACGACAAATTGCCGCGCAGTCCCCCATGCGAGTCCCGAATTTCGAATTTCGCATTTCGGTGCGATAGACTCGACTCGTGGAATCCTTCGATGCGATCGTGGTGGGCGCCGGAATCATCGGCTGCTCGGTGGCGCGGGAACTGGCGCGGCGCAAACAGCGCGTGCTGGTTCTTGACCGGCAGGAACCGGGAAAAGAAGCGTCCTGGGCAGCGGCAGGGATGCTGACGCCGGCGGCGGAATCGGCCGAGGCGCTCCCACTGGTCCATTTCGCGAAAGCGAGCTTTGCGCTGTACAACGAGTTCGTGCGGGAGATCGAGCAAACCACAGGACGCTCGATGGATTACCGCCGCGAGGGCGCGCTCGAGGTATTTTTCGGGGAGGGCGCAGAGGAGCGCCGCGCGGCCTGGATGGCTTTGTTCCGGGACAGCGCGTTCCAGCCCGAACCACTCGATGCCGCCGAACTGCGGGGGATGGAGCCGGCGCTGGCCGCGGATGCCTCGGCAGGCGCCCTGCTCAGGGACGAAGGCGCGGTGGACAACCGCCAATTGTCGGCAGCAGTGGCGGACGCGGCGCAGCGCGAGGGAGCAGAACTACGCGCAGGGGTGGAGGTGGCGGCGATTGATTGCGCGGATGGACGCGCGAGGGGAGTGGAGACGCGCCAGGGACGCGTGGCGGCGAAGCACGTGGTGATGGCTGCGGGATCGTTCAGCGCGCAGATTCGAGGCGCGGAGCGCTTTGCACCGACGATTCCAGCGCGGGGCCAGATGGTGGCGCTGCGACCAGTGTCCCGAAGCCTCGGGATGCCGATTCGGCGGGTGGTGCGCGGGCCGGCGTATCTAGTGCCTCGGGCGGACGGCAGACTTCTGGTGGGCGCAACGGTGGAATATGCCGGCTACGAGAAGGCGGTGACACCGGGAGGAATCGGGCGACTGCTGCAGGATGCGGTGCGCATGATGCCCGAGCTTGCGGCCGCGCCGATTGTGGAGACGTGGTGCGGACTGCGGCCCGACACGCCGGACCATCTGCCGGTGCTGGGGCCGGTGGACGTGGAAGGCCTGTGGTTTGCCACCGGACATTTTCGCAACGGGATCCTGCTGGCGCCGGCGACAGCGCGCGCGCTGGGCGAATGGATTACGGAAGGAAAAACGAGCCTGCCGGTCGAGCCGTTTTGCGCAATGCGGTTCGCCAACCGGGCGCAAACCGTGGCGCGCTGAACGGCGCGATCCGCGTTTTCATTGAAAGCACGCTCGAACGAAGTCAGCGATTGCGCGGGCCCGCGAGGGAGGTAGCACGGCCGGGGTCGGTGAATGAAACGCGGGCGGAATCGAGCAGGATAGGGCGATCCAAGACGACGTCCAAGGAGGAGCCGCGGGGAAGATTTACTTCCGGACCGCGCGTGAGCAGAACGGCACCCAGACCCACGGCCGCGCCCACGCCCGCGCCAATTCCCGCGCCCTTCGCCCCGTCGGTGATGGCCCCGATGGTTGCGCCGCCGGCGGTGGTTTCGCCGATGGTCTTGGCGTCACCGGATTTGTTGGTATTGCCTTTGATTTTCCCTTCCTTGTCCACGGTGTCGGCGCCGCCGCCGTTCGCGTCGTTGGGCGTGCCGAGGAGACTGACGGAATATCCGTTGGGAAGAATCATGTTGGTCAGGCGAAGCATGATTTCGCCGCGGCCCTTTACGCGCCCCGGCCGTTTCGACTCGGTAACCTCACCGCTCACGTAGGTG
>JASHSV010000359.1 GCA_030038535.1 Candidatus Acidiferrales bacterium | reverse complement strand
GCGGATCCTGGTCGGGGTGCAGGAAGGCCATCAGGCGGTTGTAGCGATAGGGCACGCGAGCAATGAGGAGATAGACGACCGGCAGGGCGGCGGCAATCGCGGCGGCGACGAAACGGAGCGAAAGGCCAGCCTCGAACAACATGGCCCCGGCCACGAGCAGAATCATCAGCGAGGTGCCGAGGTCGGGCTCGATTACGACGAGCGCGGCGAGAACGACTACGGGCCCGAGAGCCGGCACCAGCGTTTCCCAGAGGCGATTCAGGCCGCAGGCACCGGACTTCACGCGCGGCTCGAGGAACCATGCCAGGAAGATAATGGTTGCGAGCTTGGCGAATTCGGAAGGCTGAAGGCTCGCTGGGCCGAGGCGAATCCAGCGATGCGTGGCGTGCGCCCTATCGAGCAGGAGAACGCCGAGCAGAAGGACAAGAACGATGCCCAGCGTCGTGAATACGACGGGAGGGCGGCGGAGCACACGATAATCCAGGCGCGAGAGTCCGACCATGCAGGCGAGGCCGATGACGAGCGCGGCCATCTGGCGAAGAAAGAAGCCGTACGCGCTGCCCGTCTGGCTCTGCGCGGTGACGGCAGAGGCGCTGAACACCATTACGGCGCCCATCATGCAAAGCGCGAGGGCGGAGAGGAACAGCCAGCGGTCCGGACGCATGCCGCGCGGCATCAGCGCCTCCCGCCGGCTGAATCGCGAACCCTCGGGACGGCCGAGGTCTCGGCCAGCTCGCGCACCAATGCCACGAAGGCGCGGCCGCGATGCTCAAAATTCTGGAACTGGTCGAAGCTGGCGCACGCGGGGGCGAGCAGAACGACATCGCCGGGGCGCGCGGCCGCGAAGGCGGAGCGGACGGCGCGGTCGAGAGTCCCGCTGCGCTCGAGCGGCACGGCGCCTTCGATTTGGCCGGCGATTTTTTCCGCGGCCGCGCCGATTAAATACGCGCGGCGGGCGCGACGTTCCAGCAGCGGGCGAAGAGGGCGATAGTCGCTTCCTTTATCCTTGCCGCCGAGGATTATCAGTACGTTGCCGGGGAAGGCTTCGAGCGCCTTTTCGGTGGCGTCCACGTTGGTGGCCTTCGAATCGTTGTAGAACTGCACGCCAGCAATCTCCGCCACGAATTGGAGGCGGTGCTCGACGCCGGGGAACGAGCGCACGCCCTCGGCGATGGCGGCGGGCGCCGCGCCCGCCAGGCACGCCGCGGTGGCAGCGGCGAGCACGTTTTCCAGATTGTGCTGTCCGCGGAGGGAAATATCGGCGCGCGAGGCCAGGCGCGCCTCAGCGTCGCCGTCGCAGAAGATGATGTCGTCGCCGCGGAGGAAGGCTCCGCGCGGGACTTCCTTGTTGCGGCTGAACCAGTACAGGCGCGGGCGGGAGGGGGCGTAGCGGGCGGAGGGCGGATCGTCGGCGTTCATCACCGCAGCGTCTTCGCGCCTCTGGTTTTCGAAAATCCGCGCTTTCGCAGCAGCGTAGGCTTCCATCGAGCCGTGACGGTCGATGTGATCGGGCGTGAGGTTCAGAAACACGCTCACGTCGGGCCTGAAGGCGACGATGGCCTCCAATTGGAAGCTGGAGACCTCAACCACAGCGATGCTGGCGTCGGTGGAATCCTCGACGAGCGAGATGAGAGGTGTGCCGATGTTTCCGCCGACGAGCGCGGGGAGGCCCGCCGATTTCAAAATGTGGCCGGTGAGCGCGGTGGTGGTGGTTTTACCGTTCGAGCCGGTGATGGCAAGAAGTCGGCCGCGAAGGAACCGCCACGCCAGTTCGATTTCGCTCCAGACGGCGATGCCCTGTTTTCGCGCGGCGATGAGGTCGGGCTGGTCGAAGGGCACGCCGGGGCTGGGGACAATCAGATCGGCGGCGAGAAAGCTCTCGCCGCGATGGCCGCCCAGCTCGAGGGCGACACCGGCGCACTCCAATTTTGCGGCCGCGCCCACCAATTCCGTGCGCGTGAGGGCGTCGGTTGCGGTGACGCGGGCGCCGCGGGAGGCGCAGAACAGCGCGGTGGCCACGCCCGTGCGCGCCAGTCCGACGACGAGCACGTGCTTGCCGCGCAGCTGGACTTCGGGTTTGAGGGGCGCGTTCATCGCAGTTTCAGCGTGGTAAGGGCGAAGAGCGCAAAGACGAGCGACGCGATCCAAAAGCGCACAATCACCTTCGATTCGCTCCATCCAATCTGTTCGAAATGATGATGCAGCGGCGCCATGCGGAAAATCCGCCTGCGGGTGAGCTTGTACCAGCCCACTTGCAGGATGACGGAGAGCGCCTCAATCACGAAAATGCCGCCGATGAAGAAGAGGAGGATCTCCTGCTTGATGATGACGGCGACGGTTCCAATGGCGCCGCCGAGAGCGAGCGAACCCACATCGCCCATGAAGACGTCGGC
Organism: Candidatus Acidiferrales bacterium; assembly: GCA_030038535.1. GTDB lineage: Bacteria > Acidobacteriota > Terriglobia > Acidiferrales > UBA7541 > JOPF136. The sequence continues at coordinate 10,592 of JASHSV010000359.1, read as the reverse complement.
GGGATGCGCGTTGTACCAGAGGAAAGCGAGGGCCGAGCCGGCCGTGGCGCCGCAGAAAATGGTGAGCTCGCCGACGCGCGGGCTGTGGGGCAGGTCGAGATAGGAAGCGAAGCCAGCGTGGCTGGAAACATAGGTGAGCGCGGTAAGCGCGCTTGCAGCCACCACGACGCAGCCGATGGCCAATCCGTCGAGGCCGTCCGTGAGGTTGACCGCGTTCGACGAGCCGACGATCACGAGAGTGAGGAAGATGAGAAACGGCAAATAGGCCACGGTCCACAGGTAGGGATTTGCCAGGAGCGGCGTGATGACCAGATCCGGATGGATTTTCTTGAAAAACGGCATGATCAGCGCGGTGGAGTACACGCCCTTGGCGCGCAGCAGCAATAAAATGATCCCGGCGAAAAACGCGGTGAGGAACTGGAGAAACAGCTTGGTGCGGCCGCGCAGACCGAGATTCTGGCGCTTGACGATCTTGGCGTAATCGTCGGCGAAACCGATGGCGCCGAAGGCGAGCACGGAAAAGAGCGCGAGCAGGACAAACGGGCTGCGCACGTCGGCCCACAACAGAGTGGAAAGCACGATCGAAAAAATGATGAGCAGGCCGCCCATAGTGGGTGTGCCGGCCTTTTTTTTGTGGCTTTCGGGCCCTTCTTCGCGGATGAATTGGCCCACCTGGAGCTCGCGCAGACGGCGCGTGAAGGCGGGCCCGAAGACCAGGCCGAGGGCCAGCGCAGTCATTCCCGCGAACGCCGTGCGCACAGTGATGTAGCGGAATACATTCAGCGGGCTGAAGTAGCGCTGGAGCCATCCGTAGAGCAGGTAGTAAAGCATTTCAGTGCCTGCCCTTTTCCGCAGCGGCGGGGGCCGCGCTAGCGGCGAGGGGACTGTGGGCGACGAGCGCGTCCACGACGCGCTCGAGATGAACGCCGCGCGAACCTTTGAGCAGCACCACGTCGCCGCGCTCGAGGAACCCCGGCAGAAACTCAGCGGCTTCCGCGGCGCCGGAAAAGAAGCGCTGGTGCGCGGTGGAGTGGCCGGCAGCCGCGGCACCGCGCAGAATCTGCGCCGCGTCGCCCTGGACGGCGATGATCCAATCGATGCTGCCAAAAGCCGCGGCCTGCGCGCCGGCTTCGCGATGCAACTGAGCGGAGGCGGGGCCGAGCTCGAGCATTTCTCCGGCGACGAGCACGCGGCGACGCGCTTCGGAAACGTGCGCGAGCGTGGACGCGGCGGCAGCGAGGGCCGCGGGGCTGGAGTTGTAGCAATCGTTGATCAGCGTATAGCCGGCATCGAACCGCAAAATCTCGCCGCGCATGGCGCCGGGCGCCATGCCCGCAAACGCGCGCTGTGCCTCTGCGGCGCCGATGCCCCAGCAGCTCGCCGCGGCGAGCGCGGCGAGCGCATTCAACACGTTGTGGCGGCCCACGAGGGGCAGACGCAGCGCGGCGCCTCCCGCGGGGCCGGCATATTCGAGCTGCGTGCCGTCCAGCCCGCGCTCGGTGATGCGCGTGGCGCGAAAATCAGCTCCGGGACTGAGGCCGAAGGTGATCGCGCGGCCGCCTTCGCGGCGCTCGATCACGCTCGCGAACGAAGCAACGCGCGGGTCGTCGGCGTTGAGAACGGCCACGGGCTCGTCGCCGGCGAGCCCTTCGATAAGTTCCCGTTTCGCCAGGGCGATTTCTTCCACCGAGGCGAAAAATTCCAAATGCACGGGCGCGACGCGAGTCACCACGCCAACCTCCGGACGGGCCATCCAGGCGAGCCGCGCGATTTCTCCCACGCGGCTCATTCCCATCTCGATCACGGCCGCGTCGTGCTCCGGGCCGAGCCGGGCGAGCGTGAGGGGCACGCCGAACAGGTTGTTCAAATTCCCCGTGGATTTCAACGTACGGACCCGCGTGCCCAGAAGCGCCGCCAGGATCTCTTTGGTCGTCGTTTTGCCCACGGATCCCGTAACGCCGGCCAGAAGCCGGCGTGGCGCGGAGGGCCCGGGCGCCCGGCGACCCCATTCCATGCGCCATTCGCGCGACAGCCTCTGGAGCGCGGCCAGGGGATCGTCCACACAGAGGAGGCGCGAATGCAGGGCGGGTTCGTAGTCGCGCGCGCGCCCGGAGGCAATGACGGCGGCCAGTGCGCCGGCGGCCAGCGCAGCGGAAACGAATTTGTGGGCGTCGTGGCGCTCGCCGCGGACGGCGAAGAAAAGTTCTCCGCGCGCCACCGTGCGGGAATCAATCGAGACTCCCGCAAGGCGCGCATCGAGCGCCTCCGCCGAGGCGGGCGCGCTGGGCACCGCGCCCATGGCCCGCGCCGCTTGTTGCAATGTCCAATCCATAGACTCGAGTTCGAGCCGGGTTCGCTGCGCGCGTTCCCGCGGCGCGCCACAGGCAGACGCGGGATTGGGCTGTCCCACGGTGCGAGTTCGCCATGTGTCTCCGGCTGCTTCTCCTTTGGCCCCTCAGGGGGCCTGACCGCCGCCGCATTCAAGCAGCAAGGCCGCCAACGCTCTGCTGCTTGGGGCGCGACCGTGTAGCGCCCCTAAAAAGCCGAACTGCAAAAGCTACGCGCCTTACTTCCGTGTCACCGCGGATATCCCAGAGCCTTCAGGACTCGCCGCGCCTCCTCGCGATCGTCGTAATCGATGGTTTTGTCGCGGAGCACCTGATAGGTCTCGTGGCCCTTCCCGGCGAGCAGGACGATGTCGCCGGGGCGCGCGCGTTCAATGGCCAACCGAACAGCCTTTGCGCGATCAGGCTCGACGAGATATTCGGCGCCGGTGCGCTGCAATCCGACAAGCGCGTCGTTGATGATGTTGAGCGGATCCTCACCGCGCGGATTGTCGCTGGAGAGCACCACGAGCTCGCTGAGCGTTCCCGCAGCCTCGCCCATGAGCGGACGCTTGGTGCGGTCGCGCTCTCCGCCGCAGCCGAAGAGCGTGATGAGGCGGCCGGATTTGTTCAGCTCGCGCGCGGTCTCGAGGAGATTGCGCAGGGCATCATCGGTGTGCGCGTAGTCCACGATCACCAGGAATGGCTGGCCGCAATCGACGCGCTCAAAACGGCCCGGCACGCTGGTGCAATCGCGAATGCCGCGTTCGATCGCGGCGCGCGACACGCCCATTCCCACGGCAGCGGCCACTGCGGCGAGGATGTTGTACACATTGATTTTGCCGACGAGCGGGGAGACGACCTCGAGTTTGCCTTCCGGAGTTTCGACGGTGAATTCGAGGCCGGTGAAGGAAAGGGCGAACCGCCGGGTGGTGACCTGCGCGCCCGGCGAGAGGCCGTAGGTGAGGTTGCGGTGCGCCAGTCCCTGGAGTTGGGCGCTCCACGGGTCGTCCTGATTGACGACGCCGACGCGCGGCGCGCCTGCGCCCGTGCCTTGGAAGAGGCGCCGCTTCGCAGCTCCGTAGGCTTCCATCGTTTTATGGAAATCGAGATGGTCGCGGGTCAAATTGGTGAAGATGGCCGCGGCAAACCGGCAGCCCCAAACGCGATCGAGCGCGAGCGCGTGGGAACTGGCCTCCATGGTGACGTGAGTGCCGCCCTCAGTGCGTACCTGCGCGAAAAACTTCTGGAGCTCGAGCGATTCCGGCGTGGTGTGTGTGGCCGGGACCTCGCTTTTCGGAGTGCGATAGAGAATCGTGCCGAACAATCCAGTGGCGTGCCCGGCGGCACGAAGAATCGAATCCATCAGGAATGAAGTGGTCGTTTTCCCGTTCGTGCCCGTGATGCCAACCAGCTCGAGCGCGCCGGAGGGACGTCCGTAGAAATTCGCAGCGATGCGCGCCAGCGCCTGCCGGGGCTCGGCAACACGCACCCAGGCGACGCCGGCGGGCACGCCAGCGGCAGGACGCGGCTGCGCGCTGACGATGGCCACAGCGCCGCGTGCGAGCGCATCGGCCACGAAGAGATTGCCGTCCGCCCGCTCGCCGCGAATGGCAACGAAGAGAGCGCGCGGCATGACGCGGCGGCTGTCGTAGGCCACGACGCTGATTTCGCGCGAGGCGGCCGCGGGGTCGCACGCGTCACCCGCCTCAGTGGCCACACCAGCAAGCAATTCGCCGAGCTGCATCGAATTTCTTTCCGCTTCAATTTCTGTCTGTGCTGCGCTCACGTGCCGGCTCCGACCGTCTGACTCAATTCCTGTTTTGTGAGATGGCGCGCACCCCCGAAGAGGCTGCAAATCGCACCACAATCCGGCTTCCGGCCCTCACACGCGTTCCGGAAGGCGGCGACTGCTCCACGGCAATCCCCGCACCCACGGGCACCGGGCTCAACCCGAGCCGTACGCACTCTTCGACGAACGCGCGGACGGTCTGACCCTCGAAGCTTGGCACTGGAACACCGTTCGACTCGTCGAGGACGACGGTGGTCTCCAGGGGAGGCGACGGCGCCGGGTGCGCCCCCGGCCGGGGTGGCGCCGGCTTGGCGAACCGGGCGGCGGGATTCGCGCTGCCGGGGGCCGGATTGATGATGCCGGCTCGCGTCTCGCGGCCCGGCTGGCTCGGGGCAGGCGCGGGCGGCAGGGGCAGCACCTGATCCGTGCGCTGCGCGTTCGGATCGAGCAACTGACTTGAATCGAAATCGCTGAAATCCCCGGCAGCGCCTGCGCGTCGTGCCGCGGCCACTTCTTCCGGCGGAGCGACGGGAATGTCTGGAGGAACCCGAAGATAGCTCAAGGTTTGCTGGGCCACGTCGCGGAACACGGGGGCTGCAATGTCGCCTCCGTGATGCTGTCCCACGGGAGAATCCAGCACGACCAGCACCGTGACGGCGGGGGAATTCACAGGGGCAAAGCCGACAAACGACGCGATATAATCTCGCGTCGAGTAGCGCCCTGTGGCCGGATCGATCTTCTGGGCCGTGCCCGTCTTGCCCGCCACGGTATAGCCCTCCAGCCGGGCCAATCTGCCGGTCCCGCTCAGAACCACGTCTTCCAGCATCTTGCGGAGCATCGCCGCCGTCTCTGGACGCACGACGCGGCGGGCCGAATCATCTGCGGAGGCCGACATCTGGCTGGCAGCCGAATCACCAACTGCTCCCGCTTGCGGCGAGTCGGGCGAAGCCGTGCAATCCGGCTTTCCAGTGGGGCAGGCGCGTACCTCCCGCACCATGTGAGGGCGGCGCAGCACGCCGCCATCGGCAATGGCAGAGACGGCGCTCGCCAGTTGCAGCGGGGTGACCCCCACCTCCTGGCCCATGGAGACTCCGCCGATCGAGATCGCAGACCAGTTTTCGAGGCGGCGCAGCAGGCCCCGGGACTCGCCGGGCAGCTCTACGCCCGTCGGGCTGCCGAACCCGAAAGAGCGGATGTAGTCGTAAAACTTCTGGGGGCCGAGCCGTAACCCCAGCTTGATAGCGCCAACGTCGCTCGATTCGGCGATTACCTTGGTAACGGTGAGCAGACCGAAGGGCTTGTGGTCGTGAATCAGGTGGTTGGCGATGACGATCGACCCCATCTGGCAATCGATTACCTCGTCGGGATTCGTGACGCCTTCGTTGAGCGCCGCCGCCACCGTCACAACCTTGAAGGTCGAGCCCGGCTCGTAGAGAGCGCTCACGGCGCGGTCCATTCGGGCCTCAGGCTGCGCGGCGCCTGCGGAGTTGGGGTCGAAGGTCGGCCAGTTGGCGAGCGCGAGAATCTCGCCGGTATTCGGGTCCTGCACAACGATGACGCCTGCCTTCGAGTGCGTGGCGGCAATGGCGGCGTCAAGCGCCTTTTCCGCGATGTACTGGATGTTGACGTCGAGAGTGAGGACGAGGTTCTCGGCCTGGCCGGCGTCGGGCCCGTGGCGCTCGTACCAGCGGCGCCTGGCATCGGCCATGACCAACATTTGCACGGGCTTGCCGCGGAGCCGATCGTCGTATTGATACTCCACGCCGCCCAACCCGCGCCCATCAATGTCGACGTAGCCGAGAGCATGCGCGGCCAGCTCGCCCTTGGGATAGAAACGCTGGCTTTCTTTCTGGAAGTAGATTCCGCGGAGATTCAGCGACTCGATGCGCTCCACCTTGTCGGCGGGCAGCTTGCGTGCAATCCACACGAAGGACTTCGATTCCGTGAGGCGAGTTTCGATCTCGTCGGAGTCCATAGCCAAAATGCCGGAGAGCAGGCGAGCGACCATGGAGGGGTCCGAAATCTCGGCGGGGACAGCGAAACAGGAATCTTCGGGGATGCTCATCGCAAGCTCGCGGAGGTTGCGGTCGTAAACCACGCCGCGGGCGGGACTGACTTCCACGATTCTCTGCTGCTGACGGCGTGCGCGAGCCAGGTAGTCGCCGTACTGGACGATCTGGAGTTGGACCAAGCGTCCCACTACGGCGCCGAGCCCCAATACAATGATCCAGGCCAGAGAGAAAATCCGCGTGCGCGGGCGGCGCCCATCCATACCGTTCGCTCGAGCTACCCCCTCACACAGACCGGCTGCCCAGATTCGGAGCGCCCCCGCCATGCGGAGCCAGCGCACCAGCAGCCGAGTCGCGAGCCAGCAGAATCCTTACTGCGCGGTGCTCGACCCCGGATCCGTCCGGGGCGAGCGCTCCTGAGCGAACATGCCATCGGCGGGCGACGTCGGGGGCGCGACCTGGCCCGGGACGGGCACCGTGAGGCCGAGCTCGCCGCGGGCCAACTGGTCAATCCGCCCCGGCGCACTCAACGCTGCCGCCTGAAGCTTCAACTGTGCATTCCGCTCCACGGCTTCGGCCCTCTGCGCCTTGAGCTCTTCGAGCTGGTACTGCACACGCAGGCAGCGGAAATGCTGCCCGGCATAGGCCAGCAGCAGCGCCACCAGCGCCGCGCCCAGTGCCGCGAACTTGAACAGATCCCGCCAGTGGCCTTGCGACACGGTGCGCACCAGCCGGGAATTGTCGATACGCTTTACGGTGACGAACTCCATCATGCCGCGCCTTCCGCCACGGTCTTTTCCGCCACGCGCATTTTTGCGCTGCGCGAGCGCGGGTTAGCTGCCTGCTCCGCCGCCGAGGGCACAATCACTTTTTTCGTCAGCGCGCGCAGGACCCCCGCGCGATCGTAGCGGCGGAAGGCCTGCTTCACGGCGCGGTCTTCGAGCGAGTGATAACTCAGCACGACGAGACGGCCGTGAGGATTCAGAGTGGCAGGGGCTTGCTCTAGAAACTGCTCGAGTTCCTCCAACTCTCTATTCACCGCTATCCGCAGCGCCAGAAATGTTTTTGTCGCGGGATGCAGTTTCTGCCTTCCCCTTTTCAGGGCCCCTGCCACAACCGTTGCCAGGTGTTCGGTATCGCGGATCGGACGGCTCCTGACGATCGCCCTGGCGATTCTTCTGGAATCGTGCTCCTCGCCGAAGCGATAGAGCAGGCCGGCGAGTTGCCTTTCCGGCCAGCGATTCACAATCTCTTCCACCGCGGGACCGGACGAGTCGCGGCTAGTGCGGTCCATGCGCATATCGAGCGGGCCCGCGCCGCGGAAGGAAAATCCGCGCTCCGGCTCGTCCAGTTGCATGCTGGAGACTCCCAGGTCCGCCAGCACCCCGTCGGCCTTGATGTTCAGCCGGCGCGCAATTTCCCCTATGCTCGAAAATGTTCCGTGCATCAGATCCACCCGCCGCCCAAAACCTGCCAGCCGCTCCCGGGCAACCGCCAGAGCAGCTTGGTCCCGGTCAATCCCGATCAGACGTCCCGTCACTAGGCGTTCCGCGATCGCCGCCGCGTGCCCGCCCAGCCCCACCGTCGCATCCACATAGGTGCCTTCCGGCCTGATGGCCAGCCACTCGAGCACTTCCGCGAGTAGAACTGGAATGTGCCCCGCACCCACTAGATGCCCAGATCATTCAGAACCTTCCAATCGTCGTCCGTAATCGGATTCCCCTTCATGTGCTCGGCGAAGCGCGCGTGGTTCCAGACTTCGAGAGAAGTAAGCTTGCCCATCACGTCCACTTCGCCCTTCATCTCCGCCTGCTCGCGAAGAACTTGCGGAAGCAACAGCCGCCCCTGGCTGTCCATCTTCACCACTGCCCCGTAATAGCTCGTGCGCGTGAGAAACTTCTGTTTCGCCTGGTTGTGGGAGGGCAATTTCGCCAGCTTTTCTTCAATGGCCACCCACTCCTTCATCGGGTAGATGTAGGCCCGATCGCCGTTTTCACTGGTGACGTAGAACGTGTCGCCATAAACGGCCAGATCCTCCAAAAAGACCGCAGGAACCTTCATGCGGCCTTTCGGGTCCACAGTCGCCCGATGGTTACCCCGTAGCACGATGAGGCCATCCCGGAAGCCCAGCCGGGACGCCCCGTCCCTGCCACGACTTCACACTAACTGCCACTTCCAGCCACTTTCTGCCCGCATCCTACGCGTATCCCCAGCAGTGTCAAGAAAATTTCGAGGGATTCTTGCTGTCTGTGGAAATCTTCGAATCTTGTGGCCGCGCTGGGCGAATCACACAACAGCTAGTGGATGTGACGGGGTACTCGGCCAAGCCTAGAAGCCCGGCTGCGGCAGTGGCTGGATTTTGTATCCAATCGGTCAACACGCAAGGAGCCGCGGCAAGGGCACGCACGGAGCGTTGCGTCAAAAGCCAAGGCCGGGCCGTTTTTTTCAGCTTGCGGTTTCGATGCGCAAACCATGCGGGCCGGGGCTTGAGGCGAGCGGGCTCGACGCCTCTGCGGGAATCTAGTATAAGAATGCGTTACTACCGAGTTGGGAACGGCCGAGGGTTTCGCTCCGTTGCCGCTAATTTTTCCGCAGGGAGGCGGGCATGGGCAAACGTATCATCTTTTGCGCCGATGGCACGTGGGACTCGCCGCAGAACAAAACGAACGTGTACAAGATCTGGCAGGCCATCCGGCCCATGCCGAACCAAGCCCCGTTCTATGACGACGGAGTGGGCGCAGATGGATCGATCCTAGACCGACTGCTGGGCGGGGCGACGGGCGCCGGACTGTTCCAAAAGATTCGCGATGGATACAAGTCGATCGCACAGTCGTACCAACCGGGCGACGACATTTTCATTTTTGGCTTCAGCCGGGGCGCCTACACGGCGCGGAGCCTGGCCGGAATGATCGCGATCTGCGGGCTGCCGACCCGGCCCTGCGACGAGAACCTGGTGCAGACGGCATTCCAGGCTTACCGAAACAAGAATGAGCGGGCCGCGCTGCTGGCCGGCCTGGGAGGTTACGCGATGTACGATGCGAAAATCCGCATGGTCGGCGTCTGGGACACGGTTGGAGCTCTCGGTATCCCAGCCGTGATCGGCGGAGTAGATCCTGCCCTGTACGGCTTTCTTGATACCAGCCTTCATCCCGATGTGAAAAACGCGTTCCATGCCGTGGCCATCGACGAACGGCGGCGAGAATTTCCGGCCACGCTCTGGACTTCCACGCCCGCAGCCGATCAAAAGCTGGAACAAATCTACTTTGTGGGCGTGCACTGCGACGTGGGCGGGGGCTACACGGAAGCAGGTCTTTCGGACATCACGCTTTCTTGGATGATGAACCGGGCCAATCAGACCGGATTGCAGTTCACGGACGCGGCGTGGGACCAGTACAAGGCGATCGATCCAAAACACGCCCTGGATGAGAAGCACGAATCGTGGAACCTGATCTGGGGATTCCCGAAGCGGCGAACGATTGCGGACGATGCGAAGCTATCGAACAGCGTAGCGATTCGGTGCGCGCACGATCCCACTTACCGCCCACCAAATCTCGACCTGAAGGCGGACGGTACGCCGAGTGCGACCTATACGATTGTGCCCGTGGTGGCGAACCCGGATGCTTAGCGAGGATTGCCGCGGCGAGAGGCGCAGCGAAGGGAATTACGTCCCTCCGGCACCACCGCCGGGAGTGAGCTTGTACTCACCGAGCTGCTTGACGACGTCGTGCTCCTGCGGGGAAAGGCCCTGATAGAAGTTCGGATCGTTGAGTTTCTGATTCCGCTCGGCGTCGCTCAAGCCATCGAGTGACTTCAAACGCTGCGTGATCTCCTGCCTGCGGTCGGCCGGCATGCTGCGCAACTGCGGCATGATGTTCGTGCTCAGGTTATGGCGCTGTTCCGGGGTCATATTTGCCAGAGCCTGGGCGTTGCGCTTCATTGTGTCCTGCTGCTTGGGAGGGAGCTTGTCGTACTTCGCGAGATTGTCGCGAATCCTCTGCTGCTGATCCTGCGGCAGGCTGCGGAATTTGTCATTGTTCTCGAGAAAGCGCTCGCGCTCTTCGGGCGGCATATTCTGGAGTTTCTGCTGCCATCCAGCAGGCAATGCGGGCGGGTTTTGCGGAGTGCGCTGGGCAGCGGCTGGATTGGGCACCTGGCTGGCCGTACCTGCGCGCGCATTCGCTCCCGATTGGCCGGTCTGCTCGGGCGGAGAAGCAAATTGCTGCGGCGACGCTTGCTGCGGAACAGCCTGGCGGGGCGTGCCGGCGCGCGCGTTCGCTCCCGTCTGGCCTCCCGGCCGGGCAGCTGCGCCGGGAGCGTTTGTGGCGGCAGGAGCAGGCCGAGGTGTGCCGGCGCGCGCGTTGGCCCCAGACTGAGCCTGCTGGGCAGCGCGGGCTTGCTGCTTGGCTGCTTGACGAGCTTCACGCGCCTGCCGTGCGGCGCGGCGTTCCGCCTTCGTGGCCGGAGCCT
>JASHSV010000358.1 GCA_030038535.1 Candidatus Acidiferrales bacterium | reverse complement strand
AAATCGGCGCCGCACCCGATTGCGCCGAAAGCTCGCCCCGATCAATCGCTTTGGGCGTGTCGGCGGTCGGGTAGGGAACCGCGGAATGATTCGCGAGCGCCTCGGCCTTCGTTTGCGCCAGGGCGCACGGGACCAGACCCACAGCGAGAATCAAAAGCAGGACTCCGATCTTGGAAGTCTTCACGGGTTCTTCTCCTCATGGGGACGCGCCGGGCGTGAGCCCGGCGACATCGGGAATTCGCAGCTGAGCGGACGACCCCACCAAAAAAATCCACCGTCGATGGCTACCGAGAGAGGGAGGAAGTGTACACCCATCACGGTTACAGGCAATACCGGGAACCATCGCGGCCGGGCTGTGTAGTGGAAGGCGGAACTACTATCGCTCCTAGCGGACACGCGATAGGATTGGCGGCTTCAGGAATCGGGGGGAAACCATGAGAACTCGCAATCATAAAGGATGGTGGTTTGCCGCCACGGCCGCGCTGGCCGCGTGCGGGCTCGCGGCGATTTGCACGGCGGCGCTAGTGACCACGCCGGGAGCGCGCGCGCAGTCGGAAAGTGGAGGCGTGGACAAGACGCTCTACAGCGGGATGAAGTGGCGGCTGATTGGGCCGTTCCGCGGGGGGCGTGTTCTTGCGGTGACCGGAGTGCCGGGCGATCCGCAAACATTTTATTTCGGCGGCACGGGCAGCGGCGTTTGGAAGACGACGAACGGCGGGCAGGATTGGACGCCGCTATTCGACAAACAGCCGGTGAGCGCGGTGGGCGCGATTGCCGTGGCCCCTTCCGACCACAACGTGGTGTACGTGGGCACGGGCGAAGGGTGCATCCGCTCGACGAGTTCGTACGGCGACGGCGTGTACAAATCGACGGACGCGGGGAAAACGTGGACGAACGTGGGACTGAAGGACACGCGGCAGATTGGCCGGCTGATCGTGCACCCGAAAGACGCGAATGTCGTGCTGGTGGCGGCGCTGGGACACGAATTCGGTCCGAACGCGGAACGCGGGGTGTTCCGCACGCTGGACGGCGGAAAAACCTGGGAAAAAGTGCTCTACAAGGACGACCAAACGGGCGCGATCGACCTCGCGTTCGACCCCACGAATCCGCACATCGTGTTTGCCGCGCTGTGGCAGGCGAATCGCACGCCATGGGGAATGACAGACGGCGGGCCGGGCAGCGGGCTCTACCGCTCGACCGACGGGGGAACCACCTGGAAGCATCTGGAGGGCAACGGACTGCCGGGCGGAGTGCTGGGCAGGATCGGCGTGTCGGTAGGGGGCGGCGACGGCAGCCGAGTTTATGCGTTGATCGAGGCAGAGAAAGGCGGGCTCTATCGCTCGGAGGACGGCGGCGACCACTGGGCGCTCATCAACGGCGACCGCAACCTCTTCCAGCGCGCCTGGTATTACATCCACGTGTTCGCGGACCCGAAGAATCCCGACGTGATGTACGTGCTGAACGTGCGGATGTTCCGCTCGATCGACGGCGGGAAATCGTTCACGCGCATTTTTGTGCCGCACGGGGACAACCACGGCCTGTGGATCGATCCGACGGACACGGACCGGATGATCCAGGGAGACGACGGAGGCGCGACCATCAGCTACGACGCGGGGAAATCCTGGACGAGGCAAGACAGCCAGCCGACGGCGCAGATTTACCATGTCTCGACCGACAACGCGTTTCCCTATCGCGTGTACGGCGACCAGCAGGACAACTCGAGCGTGGGAATCCTGAGCCGCGGGGATTCGGGGATGATCGGGCGCTGGGACTGGTATCCGGTGGGAGGAGGGGAGAGCGGATTCATGGCGCCCGACCCGCGCGATCCAAACGTGATATACGCCACGGGCTACATGGGACAGATTACGCGGTTCGACCACCGCACCAGCCAGATACGTGAGCTGGGCGAAATCGCGGACCTGACCGACGGCGAGGGCGCGGCGAAGCTGAAGCATCGCTTCCAATGGACCTCGCCGGTGGTGCTCTCGCCGCAGGACCCGGACACGATCTACCACGGCGCGGAAGTGCTGCTGAAGAGCACGGACCAGGGCAAATCGTGGACGGCAATCAGCCCGGACCTGACGCGAAACGACAAGGCGAAAGAGGCGCTGGCCGGAGGGCCGGTCGAATATGAAGACACGGGCGCCGAGATTTACTGCACGATCTTTGCGATCGCGCCTTCGAAGCTGGAAAAAGGGCTGATTTGGGTGGGTAGCGACGACGGATTGATCCACGTAACGCGCAATGAGGGGAAAGAGTGGGCCGATGTGACGCCGAAGGAGATTCCAGCATTCAGCCGCGTGAGCATGATGGAAGCCTCGCCGCACGACGCGGGAACCGCCTACGTGGCCTACGACCGTCACCAAAACGACGAATACCGGCCGTACATCTTCAAGACCACGGACTACGGGAAAACGTGGACGAAAATCACCGGCGGCATCGCGGACGACGCCATCGTGCGCGTGGTGCGCGAAGACCCGAAGCGCAAAGGGCTGCTCTACGCGGGCACGGAAACGGGAGTGCTCGTATCGTTCGACGGCGGCAGCCACTGGCAATCGTTGCAGCAGAATCTTCCGACTGTGCCGGTGCACGATCTGGCGGTGAAGGACGATGACCTGATCGCGGCGACGCACGGCCGGTCGTTCTGGATTCTCGACGACCTCGAGCCGCTGCGGCAGACCCGGGCGGAAACGGCGAACGAAGCGGCGCATCTTTACGCGCCAGCGGTGGCCTATCGCGGGCCGTGGGGCGGCGGGTTCCGTCCACGCGGGCCAGGCGGACAGAATCCGCCCTACGGCGTGATTCTGGACTATTACCTGAAGGCCGCTCCGGACAAAAAGACGGAGGTGACGCTGGAGATTCTGGGCAGCGGCGGCAAGAGCATCCGCAAATTCTCGAGCCGCGCGGCGGCCGCAAGCGACGAGGCGGGCGATGACGACGAGGACGGCAGCGGGCCGCCGACCGGAGAAAAGCTGACGGCGGAGGCGGGCATGAACCGGTTCGTGTGGGACATGCGGCTGCCGCCGGTGAAGCACATTCCGGGCTACACGGCGAGCGAGTACGAACAGGGACTCGTGGGGCCGCAGGTGGTTCCGGGAGCCTATCGCGTGCGGCTGACGGCGGAAGGGAAAAGCCAGGAAGCGGCGATCGAAATCAAACTGGATCCGCGCGAGCACGTTTCCGAAGCGGACCTAGCCGCGGAGTTCCAACTGCGCCGGAAGATTTACGAGCGGCTGGTGCAGGACTACGGGGCGGTGACCCAGCTCCGCGACATCCGGGGGCAGGTGAGGGCGCTCCGCAAGCGGCTGGATGGCGACGCGGCGCGCAAGGAAGTGGCCGCGGCCGCGGAAACGCTGCGGAAGAAACTGGATGAAATCGAGAAGGGCTTCATCAACCCGAAACTCCAAGGGACGCAGGACACACTCAATTTCGGCAACGGGATCGACGCGAAGTACGCGCTGCTGGGCGCGGGGGTGGAGAGCGCGGACGCCGCTCCGACCGACCGGGAGCAGGAGCAGTTCGCGGAGCTCGAGACGCAGTTTGCCGCCACGCTCGCGCAGTGGAAATCGATCCTGGAGAAGGATCTGCCGGCGTTCAACGCGCTCGCTGAGCGGGCCGGGCTGGGCCCGGTGGCCGTCGGAGCAGGAAAACCCGGCGAGGGAAGCGAGGATCCGGACTAAAGCGGACAGCCGCCCTCAGGGCAGGAGTTCTTCGGCGATGGCCACCGAGGAATACATGGGGAAAATGCTCTGGAGGCGGGCGATTTCCAGCACCATGCGCACCTTTTCCGGGACGGAGGCGAGCACGAGTTGGCGGTTGGCTTTTGCCAGGCTGACGTGAATTTGAAGCAGCGCGCCCACGCCGGAAGAATCCATATATTCGATGTCGCCCATGTCGAGAATCAAAGTGGGAGCGGTTTCGGTGCGGGCGGCGGCGAGAAAGGCAGGGACGGTCTCGATGCCCAGCCGCCCAGCCAGGTGCAGGACGCGCCGGCCGGGCCGAGAGCCGTTTGACGGCGTAATCTCAAGCACAGGGTGCGGCATAAGGGTGGCATTGTAGCGGAAAAGGACGCTCCCAAGCGAGATGATTCTCCCAAAATTGGCCGCCCCGAAGCGAAGGTGGTGGAATGGCGCGCGTGGTTTCGCCCTCATGCGAGCCCCAACCGTAAAGCCACTCCGCGTGGGTTAGGAGCGGCAGTTCCGGCGCTAGCGGCGAATCCTTAGCGGGCCGCAACGTCTGCGCCATGGCTGCGGGCTCTCGCTCTCCCGCCTGTGTTAGACTCGCTTGTTTACGCCTATCCCGGCGGAACTCACCGATGCCCAAAGAACTCTTCGGAACCGATGGAATCCGCGGCGTGCCGGGCGAATACCCTTTGGACGATGCGACGCTGGAAGCGGTGGGCGGTGCGCTGGGCGCGCATCTGAAGGCGGCCGGCGGTGGAGCGCGGCCGCGGGTGCTGCTGGGGATGGATACGCGGGAGTCGAGCGGGCATCTGGCGGCGCGGCTGGCGCGAGGGGCCATCGATGCGGGCGCCGAGGTGGTTTCCGCGGGAATTATCTCGACGCCGGGAGTGGCCTGCCTGGTGCGCGAGAACAAATTTTCCGCGGGCGTGGTGGTTTCCGCGTCGCACAACCCCTACACGGACAATGGCATAAAACTAATCTCCGCGCAGGGCACCAAATGGCCGGATGTGGTGGAAGCCGCGCTCGAAGAAGACATTCTGCAGAAGCGCGAATCCACGGGGGCCGCTGCAGACGTGAATCTTCCGGCCGACACGGTGCTCGACGCGCAGTACCTCGACTATCTGCGGCGATTCGTGCTGCCGGGCGCGCGGCTGGAAGGAATGCCGCTGGTGCTCGATTGCGCGAATGGCGCGGTAAGCGAGCTGGGACCGGCTCTGTTCCGTTCGCTGGGCGCGCATGTGACGCCGATCCACAACCGACCGAACGGAAAAAATATCAACGACAACTGCGGCTCGCTGTATCCAGAAAGCCTGCAGAAGAAAGTGCTGGAGGCGAACGCCGCCATGGGCGCGGCATTCGATGGCGACGCAGACCGCGCCATCCTAGTGTCGAGTTCGGGACGAATTGTGGACGGGGACGCCGTATTGTTCATCGCCGCGCGGCACATGAAGGCGGCGGGCACGCTGCGCGGCGGAGTGGTGATAGGCACGACGATGTCGAACCTGGGGCTGGAGCGCGCACTCGAGAAGGAGGGAATCAGGCTGGTGCGCGCGAATGTGGGCGACCGGTACGTGTTCGAGGAAATGCAGCGGCGGGGAGCAAACTTGGGCGGGGAACAATCGGGCCACGTGATCTTTCTGGACGATTCGATCACCGGCGACGGGCTGCTCACCGCGCTGATCGTGGCCAGCCTCGTGTCGCTCCATGGCCCGCTGGACCGGCTGGCCGCGGACCTGAAGGTGTATCCGCAGAGAATCGTAAACGTGCGAGTGCGCGCGAAGCCGCCCCTGGAAACCCTGGATGAAGTCGCGCGGGCGCTTGCCGCAGCGGGCTCGACCCTCGGCGCTCGCGGGCGTGTGGTGCTGCGCTATTCCGGCACGGAGCCTTTAGCGCGTGTGATGGTGGAAGCGGAGCGCGAGGAAGACGTGGAGCGCTGGACGGGAGAACTGGCCGCGGCAGTGCGCGGAGCGATCGGGGCGTAGGGGAGGGCGAATGTACAACGAGTTGCGTTCGCGGCTGGACCGCGGCGAAACGCTGCTGCTGGACGGCGCGATGGGGTCGGAGTTAGTCCGGCGCGGCGTGCGCTGGCGGAAGCACGGACTGGAGACGGACGGGCCTGCGGTAGAAGCGCTACACGCGGAATATCTGAATGCGGGGGCCGACATTCTGCGCACGAACACATTTCAATTGAATCCACGCCTGTACCTGCACGTATTCCGTGATCTCGAACATATGCGGCAGATTGGCGCGCCCGGGCTGGAGCACCTAGTGCCGAAGCTGCAGAAGACTGCGGTCGGGCTGGCAAAAAACGCACGCAGCAAGGCCGGCGCGGAAAAGAAAGTGGCTATCGCGGGCGTGATTACGCCTCTCGAACATTGCTACCGGCCTGACCTTTCGCCGCCCTATGAAACGGCTCTGCGGGAACACCAGCTCATGGCGGAAGTGTTCGCGGCGGAAAAAGTGGATTTTCTGATTGCGGAGAGCATGAACAGGCTCGACGAAGCAAGAGCGGCGCTGGCCGCGGGCCGCGCTGCGAAACTGCCCGTGTGGGTGAGCTTTGTGCTCGGGCCGGAAGGCGAGCTGCTGAGCCGCGAGCCGCTCGCCGATGCCATCACCGAGATGCAGAAAGGCGGCGCGGAGGCGGTGCTGGTGAGCAATGCGCCGCCCGACGACATCACCAAGGCCGCAGCGCGGATGAGGGGACTCGCGAAGGTGCCGTTCGGCGCGTTCGCCCACATCGGACGGTTTTCTCCGCCGAGCTGGAAATTCGATTTTCATCCGCAGTTCATCGAGACGGAGGCGTGGCCGCCGACAAAATTCGCTGCGGAAGCGCAGCGGTGGCGGGACGGGGGCGTGCGCATCGTGGGCGGGTGCTGCGGGACCACTCCGGCACACACGAAGGCGCTGCGCGAGTTGCTGGGCGCGGGGAGGGTCCACTGAGATGAATTACGAACCTCTGCGCGACACGCTCGGGCGGGGCGGCATGGTGATTTTGGACGGCGGCATCGGCACAGAGATTCTGCGCCGCAACGTCACCTGGGCCGATCACCAGCTCGCCACCAAACCCGAATTCGTGCGCGGCATCCACGAGGACTACATTCGCGCGGGAGCGGATGTAATCAGCACAAATAGCTTCCAGCTTTCGCGGCGCGCGCTGTGCAACCACTTTCGCGATGACACGCACCGGCATCACATCGGCGCCAGGGATTTGGACGAGCGCGCCGGCCTGCTGCTGGCAGCCTCGGTGCGGCTGGCGGCCGAAGCGCGCGAGAAGGTGGCGGCGAAACGTCCGGTGGCCGTGGCCGCGGCGATTACTACGCTCGAATGGTGCTTCCGGCCAGACCTCGTGCCCGCGGACGAGCAGGCCCGGCGGGAATATCGTGAAATTTTCGGGGTGGTGAAACAGAACGGCGCGGACCTGGTGCTGTTCGAGACGGTAAACAGCATCGGCGAGGCCCAAGTGGCTGCCGAGGTGGCGCACGAGCTGGGACTGCCGTGCTGGGTGTCGTTTGTGCCGGCAAAGACGGGAAAGCTCTTTACCGGCGAGACGCTGGGCGACGCGGTCGAGGCCATGCAGAGGAAAAATGTGGACGCGGTGCTGCTGAACTGCGCGCCGCCGGACGATATCACCACGGGAATGAAGCAACTCCAGCCGCGAGCCAAGATTCCCACGGGGGCCTATGCGCACATTGGGCGCTTCAACCCGCCGGAATGGATGTTCACCGACGAATATCCGCCGGCGAAGTATCAGAAGGAGTGCGCCGGATGGAAGCAGGCGGGCGCGAGAATCCTGGGCGGCTGCTGCGGGACGACGCCGGAGCACATCGCGGCGCTCGGGGCGCTGCGCTAAGTGACGCTCACAGCCGCGCCTCGGGCGTCAGCTCCAGCGTGAGAACCTCGAAGGGATCGAGCGGGATGGGATGATGCTCTCCCGCTGTGAGTGAAATCGCTTCGTCCCGGCTGGAATCTTTCCATGGGACCACGGCGCGGAAGATGCGCCTGTCCTCCTCCGGCAACTCGAGCGCGGCGCGAAGGTCGAGTTCGAAGGTTTGAGGACGATCACTCGGGTTCCGAAGGGTGACGAGTCCCTTCCCACCGGACCAACAAGCCCAGCCATAAACCTCAAGCGCCGCGGGATCGCCTCCAATCCAATGCGTGTCCACCAACGCTGCCGCGTTGCGCCGCGACCAACGCGCCGCCCCGGCCAGCACGTCCCAGTCGGCGTCGGAGAGCAGGGAATGCGTGATGTACATTTCCTGGAGCTGCGTTCCCGTGCCGAAGTAGGAGCGCACTTCGTCCTTGAAATCGCCCTTCGGGTCGTTGGCCAGATTCTTGGCGTGCTTGGCGAAAATCAGCCCGTGCAGCATGAGCGAATTGAGGGGATAGAGCGGCCCGCGCTGGACGACGTTCCGATAGGTATCCGCGTCGCGATAAGTGATCCAACGCTGGCGCGGCGTTCCCACGCCTGCAAACTCGTGGTCTTCGCCGCCACGCCAGGTGGAATCGGCGAGCATGAGCCAGAACGGCGAGGGATACGTGCCGGTGGTCACGTTGACGAAGAGGTCGGGCTTCTCGGCGCGCAGATCGGCAATGAGGCGCAGGGCCGCTTCGAAGTCGCTGCCGAATTGGCTGCCGGGAATCACACGCGCGGCGTTGCCCGTGCCGTCGAATTTGAACTGATTCACGCCATACTGGCGAATCATTTTGAGGCACACTTCGCGGAACCTGCGGTAATACACAGGGCCGGATAGGGCTAGCCCGTCTTCGTTCTGCTCGAATCCATGCTCGGCGCCATAGGCGAGGCGCTCCTTTCTGGGATTGCCGTAGCCGCCCCAAGGCGAAAGCCAAACGCCGGGTGCGGCGCCGTATTTTGCGGCCGCATTCCGGAGCGGCGTAAATCCGTGCGGAAAACCGGAGTTGAAGCCCCAGAGTTTGTGGTCGTCCCAGCCGTCGTCAAACAGAAAGGAATCGAGCTGGACGCCGCGCTTCACGCGGAGTTCTTCGCCGAAAGCGTGGATGGCATCGAGCGCGACGGCTTGGTGGAAGGGAGTGAAATAACCGAGGTCGTACCAGGAGTTGTAGTGCAGGAATGGG
>JASHSV010000032.1 GCA_030038535.1 Candidatus Acidiferrales bacterium | reverse complement strand
GTTCGCGTCTTCCAGGCTCACGTGCGTATACGCCTGGTATTGGTTGTTTTCGAGCACGTACACCACCGGCAGCTTCCAGATGGCTGCCAGATTCAGCGATTCGTAGAACCCGCCCTGCTTCGTCGCTCCATCGCCGAAAAAGCAGTACACCAACTGGCCGGTTTTCTTCACCTGCGCTGTCAGTCCCGCGCCCGTCGCGTGCGCAATGCTCTGCGCGATAATTCCGGAAGTGCCTGGAAAGTGTCGCGGCGGATCCGCCAGATGCATGGACCCGCCGAACCCTCCGCATACGCCGTCCTTGCGCCCATAAATCTCCGCCATCAGGTTTCGCGCCGGAGTGCCCAGTACCAGCGGGTAGCCGTGGCAGCGGTAACTGGGCATCACCAGGTCGCGCCCGGCGCGCGTGGCCAGCGCGCCCACAATGGCGCCTTCCGCGCCGTCGCCCAGGTGCGCGTGCCCCCGCATCACTCCCGGATGCTCCGTAAAAGTGCGCTTCACGCGCTCCTCGAACTCGCGAATGCGCACCATCTGCGTGTACATCCAGATCAATCGCTCGCGGCTCAGCGTTTCAGCTTTCGTCATGCCGTCTCCTTCCTGCTTCGTCTCATCGCGCACTGTCGCTCGTTCGCTCTAATTGGCAAATCACGTCGCCAATCGGAACCTCCGCCGCCTCCTGCGCCAGAATCTTCAGCAGCACTCCGTCAACGGGCGAATCCAGCTCGTAACTCACCTTTTCCGTTTCCAGCTCCACCACCGGCTCACCCTTCCGGATGTGCTCGCCCTCCCGCTTTAGCCAGCGCACCACGCTGACCTTGCTCGTATTCATTCCGCCCGTCTTCGGCACTCGTAGGTCCGTGATGCTGATGGCGATTTCCTTTCCCTTTGCCGGCGGCTCCGTACTGCCCGTTCACTCGAAGACGAAGGTCCTGCGGCCATACGCGAGCACGCGATGCTCCAGGTGCAGGCGCACCGCGCGCGCCAGCACCACGCGTTCCAGGTCGCGCCCCTTGCGTTTCAAATCCTCTACCGTGTCGCGATGGCTCACCCGCATTACGTCCTGCTCGATGATCGGCCCGTCGTCCAGCCGCTCTGTCACGTAATGGCTCGTCGCCCCGATCAGTTTCACCCCGCGCTCGTAGGCCTGTTTGTAGGGTCCCGCGCCCACAAAGGCCGGCAGAAACGAATCGTGGATGTTAATCATCCGGTTCGGATACCGGGCCACGAATTCCGGTGTGAACACCTGCAGGTAGCGCGCCAGGACGATCAACTCGACGCCGTGCTGCTGGAGCAGCGCCAGCTCTCTCGCTTCCTGCTCCTGCTTCGTCGCCGCGGTGATCGGAAACACATGGTACGGGACCCGGAAATGTTCCGCGACCGGCCGCAGGTCGGGGTGATTGCTCACCACCAGCGCGACCTGGCAGCGCAGTTCTCCCGAAGCGTGCCGCAGCAGCAGATCGTACAGGCAGTGGTCGTATTTGGAGACGAAAATGGCCACCCGTTGGCGTTCGTCGGAAAAGTGCAGCTCCCAGGTCATCTTCATCCCTTCTGCGAGAGGAGCGAAGCTCGCTGCGATTTCCGGGCGTGAGATCCGGAAGCCCTCGAGTTCCCATTCCACGCGCGTGAGGAACAGCCCGGTTTCGGCGTCGATGTGATGGTCTGAGTGCACGATATTTCCGTTGTTCTCGAAAATGAAATTTGCGATGCGCGCCACCAGTCCCCGCTGGTCCGGTCCCGAAACAAACATGGTTGCCGTCGCGCTCATTGCTCCTCGACCCGCGCCAGTGCGTGATTACATCCTCCGGGCTGCCCCGCGAACCGATTCTTCCCGAGTTTCGACTGTCGAATCTTGAGTTTCGCTTCTTGCAGCCGTTCGCGCCGGCTGGATGGTCACAAGTGCATGCTCGTGCCCCGGCCGGTTGTCGCGCTCGAGAAAATAATTGATCCAGGAGCTCGTGCCCGTCAGCCTCCGGTCGGGCGGCGGAATATAGGTCCTCAGTTCCTCCACCTCGTTTGCCGCCGCCGCGCGCTCATACACGCCCACCCAGATGCACGGTTTGTCCACCACCTCGCACCGCCCGTTCGACGTTCCCCCGCAGGGGCCGTTGCGCATATGTTTGGGGCACGTCTGCGGGCATACGTATTCCATATCCCCCAGCACACAATTGCCGCAGGCCTCGCATCCGAAAACGGGGCGCTTCACCGCGTACTCCACGCGCTCCAGGCCGCGCGCCATCGCCGGGTGACGGTCGATCCAGCCGAACGCGCTCCTCAGTGTTCGGCGCAGCGTCCCCTCCGTCCGCACATCGAACGTTTTTCCCATCGCGTCGAGTACCCACGGGACCATTCCCCGGTCCACAGGCGGTTTCGCTGCGGATTGGCCCAGGTAAAATCCATGTTTGGGGGCGTACTGGAATTCCTCCGCGAACTCCTCCCACCGCGGCGCCAGCGCCTCCGAGCGCTTGATAATCCAGCGCACGTGGTCGGCCTGATGGTCGCCTCCGATATACGCCCCTGCATATCCCAGCCCGCGCACGATGGCCACCATGCGCGCCGCGCGTTCCAGCCGCGCCGCCGTGCCTTTGTCGGCCGCCTGCGTTTCCTCGCGAATCTTTTTCACCAGCTCCGGCGCCACCCAGCACCCCGGGGGTTCGCCCTTCGACATTTTTTCCGCTGCCTTCGCGCCCAGCACATACACGCTGCCCAGCACCGGCTTAGAAATGCCGCGCTCCCCCAGGTACTGCCGTAATTCACGGAATTTCTGCACGTCGTATCCTAGCTGCGTTATCCCATAGTCCGCGCCCGCCGCGAATTTCTTCTCCAGCTTCAGATATTGGTACCGGCAATCGGCTTCGGTGTATTTGAACGGCGAAACCGCTACGGCAATCCAGAACGACGCCCCCGCGCGGCGCAGTTCGTCCATCATGCGCACGAGCTGCACCGAGTCCAGATCGAACACCGGGGGCTCCGCGCTGGCGTCCGCGCTCTTGGGATAATCGCCCGTAATCGCCAGCACGTTCTCGATGCCCAGCGCGCTCAGGTCTTCGAGCGCGTGCCGCGCCGCTGCCACGTCGCGGTTCACGCAGGTCAGATGGATGTTCGGCGTCAGACCCCGCGCGCGCGCCGCGGTCCCCACGCGGATCGGATCGTGCCCCATGGCGCCCCCGGCGTAGCTCGTGATGCTGCCTGCCACCACTCCAGGAACGCGGGCCAGTTGCGAGGCCACTTCGAGCAGCCGCGACTCGCGCGTCAGCCGGCTCGCCACCAGTTCCACCACGTAGCAGAACTGGCCGCTCTGCAGCGCCTCCCGCAGTGGGTTCGGCTGCGGCATTTCAGCATCCCAATTCTTTGCGCACCAGCCGTGTCCCTTCCACCATTGCGCTCAGTTTGGCGAACGCGATGTCGCGCGGCAAGTGGAAACACCCGCAGTCCGGCAGCACCGTCACTCGCTCTGCCGGAACAAATTCGAGCGCTTTGCGCACGCGGTCGGCCACCATGTCCGGCGTTTCCACCGCCTGCGTTTTTACGTCGATCACGCCCACACCCAGCTCGAACGGCGGTTTGAATTCGCGGAACAAATCTAGGTCTTCGCCTCCGCGGCGGGCAAATTCGAGCGTCAGTTGGTGCACCTTCGCGTCCAGAATTCGCGGGAACAGGTAGCGGTAGCTGCCTTCCCACGACGGCTTCCCGTACCGGTTGCCGTAGCAGATGTGCACCACCATTTTTGCGTCCACGCCTTCCACCAGCGTGTTCAGCACCTTCACGGCCCAGTCGAGGTCGTCCGGAAAACCGGAATAGTATGGCTCGTCGATCTGGATGATTCGCGCCCCCGCCTTCACCAGCTCCTTCAGCTCCAGATTCAGCGCGCGCGCCAGGTCCGTGGCCAGCGCCTCCTCGCTCGGGTAGAATTCGTTGTGAATTCGTTTCGTCAGCGCGTGCGGCCCGGTCACGCAGAATTTCGCTTCCCGCTCGGTGAAGCTCTTCAGGAACCGGAAATCGGTCGCTAACCCCAGCGGCACCATCGGCAGTTTTCCTTCCACCGAGCTATTGTAGAAGTCGTAGTAGAACTTCTTCGAGGACCGGTCGATCTGCACTCCCGCCAGCCGCTCCAGAAAGTAATCCATCATGTTGTCGCGCCGCATCTCGCCGTCGGTGATCACATCCACCCCGGCCGCTTCCTGGTCTTTGATCGCAGCCTTCACCGCGTTGTCGTGAATCTCTTCCAGGTCGTGCCGGCTGATCCGCCGTGCGAAATACTCCGTCTTCAACCGTTCCAGCCACCCTGGCATCGAGTAGCTGCCGACCACCGAAGTGGGAAGAATGGGCAGTGTC
Source organism: Candidatus Acidiferrales bacterium (assembly GCA_030038535.1). Classification (GTDB taxonomy): domain Bacteria; phylum Acidobacteriota; class Terriglobia; order Acidiferrales; family UBA7541; genus JOPF136. Next base: position 5,254 of record JASHSV010000032.1, on the reverse strand, counting down.
ATGGTCTTACTCCCGTTGCGTCGTGAACAGGATCGAAGTATGCGACCCTTCGCGGTAGCGGAACGGCGCGAAATGAACGTCGAACCCAGTCCGCTCTGCCGTTTCGCGCAGCAGTGCTCCGTTCACCCAATTCACCACCGAGCCGTCCAGCTTTCCCGGACCGTGGTATCTCAGTCGGTATTCGCTCCATCGCGTCACGAAAATGTCCTGCACCTGCAGGTAGCCTCGCGTCGAGAGCAGCGGCAGCGTGTTCCGGAAACTTTCCATCGCCCCCGAGTTCACGTGGAACCGCAGATCGCTCGGCGCTTCCCGCAGCGCTTCCTCCAGGCGGTTCAGGTTCAGCTCGCCCGGCAGCGCCTCCGCGGGAAGATCGTCCACGCATACCATCCGTTCTTTCAGCCGCATCGCCGCCCACACTTGCCGCCAAAACTCGACGCCCCGTGCGCGGTCGCCGAAATGTCCCGGCCCCTCATCGAGCAGTCGTTCGATGCAGCGCCGCAAATCCCGCCCCGGAACCTCGAATTCCGTCGCAATCCGCTCCGCCTCCGCTGCGGGAAGATAGGCGCGCGCCTCCACCAGGAAGAGCCGCCCGTCGCGTCGTGCCAACTCCTCGTCCGGCAGGTTGTCGTACACGTTGGTCATGTGAATGTGCAGCACCTTGTGCCGGAGAAAGGAAAGCGTCTGCATGGGATTCAGCGCGTCCATCACCACAAAACTGCACTGCTCCCGGTGGCCCGCCACCGCGGCCTTCGACCGCTCGAGCGTCGCCGGCGAATAGTCGCCCAGCAGGAAGCGCACCCGCGCGTAATAATTCGTTCCCCGCTCCCTGTCCAGTTTCTGGAAGCGGTCGAGCCATAGCCCAGCCCGCGTTCCCATGCCCACGCCGATCTCCAGCACAAACAGTTCGGGCGGCAACTGTTTTTTTATTTCCAGGTCGCGCGCCAGCGTCCAGAAATCTGCGACTCCGTCGGCCACTGCCTGCGGATGGTTCGCGTCTGATCTCCCGCCCGGCAGCGCCTCTTCATAACCGTGCCCCGTGGAACCTTCCCACTCCGCCAGCCGCTGCCAGTAGAGATGGTTGAATCGCCAGACGATGCTTCTGCGGAACGGCCCGAACTCCTCCAGCGGCATTCCCTCGTCGTTCTCCGCCGGATGCTGGCCGAACCCCGGATTCGCCGGCGTCATGGCCTTCAGCATTTCCGTACGCAGGCAGCTCGGCGCCGCCTGGCGAAGGTCCACGTGCACTTCGAACAGAGGAATCCGCCCGGTCTTCTCATCCGCAATAGGTACCACCGTCACCGCTTCGCGAAAATTGTGCCGATACTGGATCCAGTCCAGATGAACGTACAGGTTGGCAAATTGCTCGGGCTCCAGGTGTCCCTCCTCCAGCAACGACTGGAGGGTGGCCACCACATCCTCAGCGCTGGCCGCGGAAGTCTTCCGCGGAAGGTGGTTCATTTGCAGGATCATCGAATCCGCAAAGGGAGTCAGGTTTGCTTCTGGCGGTCGGCCGAAAATCGTCAAACTGTTCGTATATCGAACCGAAGCCGCCCCTTACAGTTATCAGGAGATATGCGCTTTCGCAAGCCCGGTGCTTTCCACCTCCCGCAGCAGTTCGCGCGCCCCAAACGCTTCCGCTGCCGACGCGAATCCCGCCTTCCGTGGTGCCCGGTGCACCAGATTCTTCGCCGCAAACGCCTGCACAAGCCCGGTCTGCCGGTAGCAGCAGGTCCCGTAGATTACGCATTGCGCCGAGGCCGTGCTTCCGCGCCCAAGAACTACGTCGATCGTCCGCTGCTCCCGCGTGTTTTCGCGTGGCGGCGTGCTTCCCTGCACGGCTGCCGCCATCTCCGCCAGTTTTTTCTCCTGTTCCGCCTTCGGCAGCGGCCGGATTTCCTCCTCGAATTGTTTTTCCGTCGCCACCACCGCTTCCATGATCTGCCGGTTCAGCAGCCCGCCCAGCGATTTGACGTTGGCGATCTGCGGGTGCTCGCGGAACCACACGGGATGCGGGAATCCGCCCCAGGGCAGCGCGAGCTGCGTGGTCACCGACCCCGGCACCACCACTTCGTAAGGCTTCGCCCGCGGCCACTGTTTGTACTGGTTCTGCTCAAGATAGAACGCGTCGGTCGGGATCACCGCGAAAATCGTCTGCGTCGAACCGAATGTCGGTATCCCGTTGAACATCGTCAGAAATTCCAGCGTGTCGATCGCCGCCGCTTCCAGCATGATTCGCGCCGCGGCATCGCTGATCGCAGACATGAATGCCGTCCCGGGCGCCGCCAGCAATCCCTTCGCCGCGAACTTCTCGCCCCACTGTTCCGCAACCGTGCGCACCCAGGTTTGCTCGCCTCCGATGTCCACGTAGTGGCACCCCGCCTTCCAGCAGGCTTCGACCACCCGCGGGCCGTTGTACAGGAACGGGCCTACCGTGTTGCACACCACCTTTGCGCCTTCAAACAAGCGCGTAAGCGCGTCCACCGACCCATCCGTCTCCGCGATTTCGTAATTCGCTGTTTCAATCCCGGGGACGTGGCTCATCACCTCTTCCAGCCGCTTCCGGTTGCGCCCCGCCGCCACGAACGGCAGGTTGTACTCGCGCAGCCACTCCGCCACCAGCCGCCCGGAAAATCCGCTCGCCCCGTAAACCACGATCGGCCGTTTGTTCGCCATCTGCGCCTCCGCGCGCCGCCCGCCGCAACCCCTTTTCATCTGGCGCGGGCGCCAATTCTAGACTAGAGTTCCCCGCGTGGTAGTAGGCACCCGTTCGATACCTGGTATCCAGGGAGCGCCCTTTCGTGGATTCCTTCAATTGTTCTGTGAGCGTCACTGCCGATGCGATCGGCGGGAAATGGAAACCCCTGATTTTGTTCTATCTGGAAAGTGGCACGCGCCGATTCGGCGAACTCCGCCGCCTGATTCCGGAAGCCACAAAGAAAATGCTCACGCAGAAGCTCCGCGAGCTCGAACGCGATCAAATCGTCCGCCGCAAGGTCTATGCCGAGGTCCCTCCGCGCGTCGAATATTCCCTCACGCGCCACGGCGAAAGCCTCTCGCCCATCCTCAAGCAAATGTCCAGGTGGGGCGAAAAGCACGCTTCGCGATATCGCGGCATCAAAGCTTCCTCGCCGCGTCCGGTCAGGCCTTAGGAGATTCCTATCACTGCCGCGCCACGCCCCAGTGTTTCCGCACGTTCCGGCCGCCTCGCGAAAGCCAGCGCCGCCAGTCCGGCCGCACACCACGCCAGATTCAGCAGAAACGCCGGCGTATAGGTCCCGCTCACGTCAAACAGCTTCCCGCCGATTACCCCCGCCAGGCAGCACACCAGTCCGGAGAGCATCATCATCGTGCCGTTCAGCCGCGGAAACGCCGCCGGCCCGTAATAATTCCCGGTTATCGTATTCAGGCAAATGAACGACGACCCCATGCCCGCGCCGTAGAGCATCGCGGCTGCGTAGGCAATCCACAATTGTTCGGAGTTGATTCGTAGCGCCAGCGCCGTTCCCAGCACGTAGAAGCTGAGCCCGATCATGAACGCGAATCGTTCCGCGATTTTGTCCACCAGCACTCCACCCACCAGCCTCCCGCACAGCCCTCCCAGCGTATAGAGTCCCATCGCCCAGGCCGCCGCTGCAGCCGATAGTCCCGCCAATTTCAGGTGCAGGATCCCATGCGCCGTAAAGAAGAAGGACGGAAATTGGCAGGCGATCGAGCCGATGTAGATCATCCAGTAGGCTCGCGTCCGGAAAGCCTCGCTCGCACTCCAAGCTTCACGCACCGCGCGGGTGGCGTCGTGCTGCTCCGCTCTCGCTCGCTCCTGCGCCGCGGCTCCGTCGGGCTTCTGTCCCAGATCCTCGGGTCGTTCCACCACGAACACCCAGGCGATTCCCGCCGACACCGCCGAAAGTGCCCCGATGATCAGCCACGCCGTGCGGAAGTTGCCCCCGTTCGCTTCCAGCAGCCGGTTGAATTGCGGCGCCCCCAGGAATCCCGCCACTCCCCAAGCCGTCAGCGTGATGGCCATCGCCCGGCCTCGGTACCGCACGAACCAGCGCGTGATCGCCGTCGCAATCGGCATCACCGTCCCGAACCCGATCCCCGTTCCGATCAGCACCCCGAATCCGACGAGGTAGTGCCACGGCAGCTTCGCCACCAGCGCCATCCACAGCGAGCCCGCCAGGATCAATCCCGACCCAGCCACCAGCGTCGCCCGGATGCCCCAGCGGATGATCACAGCTCCGATCACCATCGAGGGCACGCCAACAAAGAAGTTCAGCAGCGTATAGCCCAGTCCGTAGGTGGCCCGCTCCATCGGAATCTGTTTCAGCATGTACGTGTGGATTACCGCGGCGCAGTAGAGCGGGAACCCCATGTTGAGCATGTCCAACATCCACAAAGCTCCCACGAGCTTCCAGCCGTAAAACGTTTGTTCGCGCGGCGTCGTCATGGCGTGCGCAGGGGCCGCCCTGCCCGCGGCAGGATATACATGGTGGCCAATATACGCACGATAATTCGATTACCGCCCTTGACTTTTTCCGTCCCCGCTGCGTACAGTCCCTCGGGCGCTTCCGTTCGCGCTCTTTCCCAAGGAGAACACTTCCATGGCACCGCTCACAGGCTATCGCCGTCCCTATCCGGGCACTCAGCCGAACCATTTGCACCCCACCTATCGCTCCTCTCTCAAACGCGCCCCGGCACAGCCGCTCGTCTACCTCCCGCATACCCTTTCAGAAATCACCGGCCCCGTGTTCGGGCCGGAGTCGGCAGACCTGAAGGCCACCGACCTCACCAAGCAGGGCCATGGCGACCCGCTCGGCAAGCGCATCATCGTCAGCGGTCGCGTGCTCGACGAGAACAGCCGGCCGCTTTGCGGCGCCCTGGTCGAGATCTGGCAGGCCAACTCCGCAGGTCGCTATCTCCATCGCAACGATCAGCACAACGCTCCGCTCGATCCCAACTTCATCGGGCAAGGCCATGCGCTCACGGACGACTTGGGCCGCTATCGCTTCGTCACCATCCGCCCCGGCGAATATCCCTGGGGCAATCACTTCAACGCCTGGCGTCCCGCGCACATTCACTTCTCCGTTTTCGGTCCCGCTTTCGTTACGCGCCTCGTCACCCAGATGTATTTTCCCGGCGACGCGCTGCTCCCCTACGACCCCATCTTCAATTGCACCGCCGACGAAAAGGCCCGCAACCGCCTGATTTCCGTATTCGACTGGGAAACCACCGTCCCCTCGCACGCGCTCGGCTA
>JASHSV010000357.1 GCA_030038535.1 Candidatus Acidiferrales bacterium | reverse complement strand
CCCAGCCAGAAATTGTTTGGCGACTACCGGCTGGTGCTGCGGACGATTGACCTGGAGAAATTTTCCGAGGCCTACCTGACCGGCACAAGCAAAGAAAAGTGGCGCGATCCCGATATCTCGCCGCTCTATGCGGATTTGAAGGGATTGCCGCCGGCGCTCTTTACGGTGGGGACGAGCGACGCATTGCTCGACGACACCCTGTTCATGTACGCGCGGTGGACGGCCGCGGGAAACCAGGCGGAGCTGGCCATTTATCCCGGCGGAGCGCACGGATTTAACGCGTTTCCTTTTACGCTGGCGAAGGAAGCGAATGCGCGAATCGATGAGTTCCTGAAAGCGAGAACGCAGCCATGAGCGGGGCAAGCGACTGAAGGGAGAGGGATAAACGACAGGACAACGGCCCGCTAGACGTTTTGCTTTTAAGACCGTATCGTGGCTAGACTCTGGCGGGAAATCCAATGGCAACCGACGCAACTCCGCCACAGGGGAACATCGCGCCCGCTGCCGCCGCGCCTGCGGCGGAACTCTCCCCGGACCGGCTGCGCTGGCGGTGCAATCCCGATTCCATCCCGTTTGAAACCACCACAGACGCGCCTCTCGCCGAAGGCGTGATCGGGCAGGACCGCGCCATCCGCGCGATCCAGATGGGCCTGGAGGTGGGCGCGCCCGGCTACAACATTTTCGTGTGCGGGCTGGCGGGGTCGAGCCGCGGCGGCCTGATCACGCGCATGATTCAGGAACTCGAGCCGCACACGGAACTCGCTCCCGACCGCTGCTACGTGAACAATTTCAAATCGCCGGACCGCCCGCGGCTGCTGACACTGCCGCGCGGCAAGGCCCAAGCGTTCAAGAAGGACATGGCCGCCGGGATCGACTTCCTGCGCCGGCGAATCCCGCAGGTGTTCGAGGGCGAGCCCTTCCAGCGGCAGAAGGGCCGCATCGTCGAGCGTTTTACCGTCCGCGAAAAGGAATTGATGGACGACTTCACGCGCCGCATCGCCAAGGAGCAGTTCGCGCTGGGGCGCATGCAGGTGGGGGCGGTGGCCCTGCCGGAAATTTTTCCCGTGCTCGACGGCCAGATGGTGCCCGTGGAGGAACTGCCCAAGCTCGTGCAGGAAGGCAAACTGGAAACCGTGGTGGCGGAGACGATCGAGCGGAAATACGACCAGTTCCGGCAGGAGTTTACGGTGGTGTACAGGAAAACACTGCTGCTTTCCCGGGAACTGGCGAGCGAAATGAGCTACCTGGAGCAGGAAGCCGCCTCGGTGCTGCTCGACGGCGTGATCGAAGACCTGAAGGAAAAATATGCCGACCCGACGGTAAGCGAGTACCTGGAAGAGGTGCGCCACCACATCCTGGACAACCTGGACCTGTTCAAGGACCGTGAGGGCGAGGAATCGGAAGATCAGCACCCGCCGGAGGAGGCGGAACGGAGGCCCGGGCCGGAGCGCGATCCCTACCGGGTGTACGGCGTGAACGTGCTGCTGGCCCACTCGCCGGAAGAAACCTTCCCGGTCATCTTCGAAACTTCGCCCACCTACGTGAACGTGTTCGGGAGCATCCATCGCAATTACGATCCGCGGGGCGCGTGGAACTCCGACTTCATGGACATCCGTCCCGGGTCGATGCTGCGGGCCGACGGAGGGTTCCTGATCATGTACGCGATGGATTGCCTGATCGAAGCGGGGGTGTGGCGCACGCTGAAACGGACGTTGAATCACGCCAAGCTGGAAATCCAGCCGCTCGAGTACCTGTTTCCGCTGGGCGGGGCGGTGATGAAGCCGGAGCCGATCGATGTGACCACGAAAATCATCCTGATCGGCGACCGGCAGCTCTACGAGCTGCTGTACACGTACGAGGAAGACTTCCGCAAAATCTTCAAGGTGCGGGCCGAATTCGATGAAGAGATGAACATGTCGCAGGACGTGATTCCGCTCTACGGCGGCCACCTGCGCAAACTTTCGGGCGACGAAGGCCTGTGCCCGTTTGACCGCACCGCGGTGGCGGCGCTGATCGAATACGGCGTGCGGCGCGCCGGGCGGCGCAACAAAATCACGGCGCGGGTGAACGAAGTGCTCGATCTGGCGCGCGAGTCGTGCTACACGGCCCGGCAGGACGGCGAGACTCCGGTGACGGGCCGGCACGTGCAAAAAGCGCTTCTGTCGAAAATCGAACGGCACGCGCTGGTGGAAGAAAAAATGCGCGAGATGATCGCGGAGGGGCTGATCCTGATCGACACGGACGGCGCGCGCGTGGGAGTGGTGAACGGCCTGAGCGTTTTCGAGTACGGCGGCCACTATTTCGGGAAGCCGTCGCGCATCACCGCTTCCGTCTCGCTGGGAAAAGCGGGGCTCATCAACATCGAACGCGAAGCGGGAATGAGCGGACGCCTGCACGACAAGGGGATGCAGATCATCTCCGGCTACCTGCGCGGGATGTTCGCGCAGGACAAGCCCATGTCGCTTTCCGCGAGCCTGTGTTTCGAGCAGTCGTACAGCGGCGTGGACGGCGACAGCGCCAGCTCGACGGAAATTTACGCAATCCTCTCCGCGCTTTCCGGAGCGCCGCTCCGGCAGGACGTGGCGGTGACCGGCTCGGTGAACCAGCAGGGCGAAATCCAGTGCATCGGCGGGATCAACGAAAAAATCGAAGGATTCTTCGATACCTGCCGGCTGAAGGGGCTCACCGGACGGCAGGGCGTGATCATGCCGAACGAAAACATCGAGGACCTGATGCTGCGCGAAGAGGTGATCGAGGCGGTGACGAGAGGGCAGTTCCACATCTGGCCGATCAAGCGCGTGGAGCAGGGGATCGAGATCCTGACCGGACGCCGCGCGGGCGCGCGCAACGGCGAAGGAAAATTCGAGGAAGGCACCGTGTTCGGCATGGTGGACAACCGCCTGCGGGAAATGGTGAAAAAACTGAAGGAATTCGAGTAGCGCACGTTCCAGCCGCATTCCCACGCAAAACTGCCGGGGATCAAAACGAGGAAAGACGCTTCGCGCGCGCGCCGGCTATTGCAGATAACCGTCGTAATAAACGCCGGTGCGATCGCGCCACATGCCAGTGACGAAGGAATGCAGGTGCCGCGCGAAGGCCGCCGTAGGAAACATGTTCTTGACCAGTTCGAGCTTCTGAGGGTCGATGGGCACCTTCTGCGCCGAGGCCACCTTGTCCACCATCTCTTTCCAGTCCACTTTTCCGAGGTCGGCGTAGGAAAGCGCGGAAAGATTTTTCGGCAGGCGAGCGCGCTCGGCCAAAAATTTGGGGTCGCTGGCCAGGCTCTTGGTGTCGTCCAATGCGCGAGCCTGCGCGAGGAAGGCCTTGGCATCCGCTTTGCGGTGCGCGACCACCATCATTTTGGGGGCCAGCGCCACGCAGTAGTAGCGCCCCCTCGGCTTGACGGCGGCCACGCCATCGCCGGAGGGCGGCGTGCCGCCAAACGGCGAGATGACGGAGAGCAGGGTTACGTCGCCGATGTTTTCCTGGTTCGTGATATTCGATGAGAACAGAAGCTCAATCACGTGCTGCACGTCGGCGGGCTTGTCGACGCCCAGCACGAAGACGCTCTCGGCCATATCGCCCGCCGATTCCTGCTTGATGACGGTGAAATCGCCGCTGAGCAGCTTGAGCATGTCGGTCATGCTCATGCCGAACTGCTGGGTGAGCATGCTGTCGACCTGGTTGAACAGAACGCCCTGGCCGGGAGGAGCAAAGGCCTCGAACATGGAGCGCAGGAAGCGGTAGAGGGCCGACCAATCCCAGCGAAAGGCGCTGTAAGAGAAAACGCCGGCCGGAGTCATGCGCAACGTGGAGAAATCGGGGCCGCTCGCGCCGATCAAATCGGTGAGGCTGCCGGGAGCGAGGTCGCCCAGCAGCGAGACTTCGAACCGCGTGGCGGGATCGCCAAGGGTGACGGAGGCGATGACGCTGTGAAGGCGGTCGAAGTGCAGCGCTTCCCAGGCCTGTTTGGAATGCTCTTCTTTCAGATTCGCCCGGATTTCATCGAACACGACACGGAGATTGAAGAAGGCCGTGACGGCCGCACCCGGGCCCACGCGCTGATTGGCGGTGCGGAACTCCGCGGTCTCCAGAAGCGTGCCGCGGGCCGGCGTGGCGGCCGAAAGCCGCGTGGCCCACGGCTCGAGCACTTCGCGGTAGTCGGAGACAACCAGAAAGTGTCCAGCGAGAACGCGGTAGTTCGATTGTCCCCCGCTCTTGTATTCCTGGATTTCCATGCCGTGGAACTGCGTCTTGACGATTTCGGGCGCGATCTTGCTCTCCGGCGACCACTTCATGAGCTTGTCGACAAGCGCTTCGCGCCCGGTACGGTCGTAGAGAACCAGAAGCGCGCCTTCAAATTTTGCGGAACTTTTCTCCGCTTTGGGCTCATCGGGCTTGACGTGCGGCTTCACACCCGCGGGAAGTTTGACGTAGGCGACAATTCCGGGATTCCCGGCCAGGAGCGTGATTTCGTCTTTGGTAATGGGCGGAAGATCCTTGGTGTCCTGGGCGAGGATGGCGCCGGCGAGGAGCGCGCGCGCGGGAGCCAGGTCGGGATCATTCCAGAGCTGCAAGATCGAATTTGTATCTTTGTGAGCAGCCATGCCCGACTCGCCGTGCCAGGAGGCGTAAATGAGCGTGTCGGCGGGGAGCAGCGATTCCAGCGACCGATCGGGAGGTTTCTCTTGCGGCTTTTCCTGCGCGAGAAGCGCGGGGCAGACAAAAAACACCAGTAGCGGAGAAAGCCACCACAGGCGGCGCAAAACTCGCATCGATCCACTCCCTTCCGACCGGGCTTAGATTCAGGGTACTCGGAGGATACTATGTGCGGCGCAGGACGGCCAGCGCATGGATCCGACGAGAGATGCGGAAGAGGCAACGGCGGCGCGCCGCAGCACCGAGCCGCCGGCGCATGGGCGCAGGAATTCGCGGGGAATCCGGCGCTGCCGCACTTCCCAGCGCCGAGCCATTACTGTTTCGG
>JASHSV010000356.1 GCA_030038535.1 Candidatus Acidiferrales bacterium | reverse complement strand
GCGCTTGACGTAGCGCGGGTCGAGCGCGGCCACGTGCATGGCCAGGTCGTGGCAGAGACGCTGGAATTCGTCGGTGCGGGCGACGAAATCGCTTTCGCAATTGACTTCCACGAGCACGGCGATCTTGCCGCCGGCGTGCAAATAGGTGCCGACGGCGCCTTCGGAGGCCACGCGCGCCGCCTTCTTCTTGGCCTCGTCGCGGCCCTTCGCCTTCAGGACGGCCTCGGCGGCGTCCAGATCGCACTTGGATTCGAGGAGCGCGGAGCGGCAATCGCTGAAACCAGCGCCGGTTCGCTCGCGCAGGGACTTAACGAGCTGCGCGGAAACTTGCGGCTGTGCGTCCTTGACTGGCTGCGTGGTCATAATCTCTCTCGGTTCCCGGCGCCGTACCGCGCGGGTGCGCCGCGCGTCCCGAATCCCGATCCCGAGTCCCGAAGCCTCGGGATCGGGATCGGGAGCAGCGGGACGGCTACTCCTTGCTGTCTTTCTCGGAAGGAGCGAGGATTTCTTCGGCTCCAGGCGTTTCGAAGGCCCGGTCCACGAAATAGCCTTCCTGCTTTTCGTACTCCTCGTAGGCGCTGGCGTCCACAAAAGCAGCCGCTTCCCCCGGAGCGGCTCCCGCAGCAGCGGGAGCGGGCTCGGCCACCTTCTGGGACTCGAGCTGCGAGCGCTCAAATTGCTCGCGGCCTTCCTTTACCGCGTCGGCAATCTTAGAGGTGAAGAGTTTGATGGCGCGGAGGGCGTCGTCGTTACCGGGGATGACGACGTCCACCAGATCGGGGTCGCAATTGGTGTCCACGATGGCGACGACGGGGATTCCCATGCGGCGGGCTTCGCGGACGGCAATCTCTTCGCTCGAGGAGTCGATCACGAACAGCGCGTCGGGAAGGGCGGTCATGGCTTCGATGCCTTCGAGGTTGGCCTGCAGGTGCTTGAGCTCCCGCTCGAGGCGCGCGGCTTCTTTCTTGGAGAGCTGGGCCATGCGGCCATCTTCCTTCATGGCCTTGAGCTCGCGCAGGCGCTTGATGGATTTCTGCACGGTAGCAAAATTGGTGAGCGTGCCACCGAGCCAGCGGTTATTGACGTAAAACATGTTGGAGCGCTTGGCTTCTTCGGCGACGGCTTCCTGGGCCTGGCGCTTGGTGCCGACGAAGAGGACGGCGCGGCCCTGCGCGGCCAGCTCGCTGACGTAGCGCGCGGCGTCGCGGAACATTTTCAGGGTTTTTTGCAGGTCAACGATGTGGATGCCATTGCGTTCGCCGAAAATGTACTCTTTCATTTTCGGGTTCCAGCGGCGGGTCTGGTGGCCGAAGTGGACTCCAGCCTCCAGCAGTTCTTTCATCGAGATTTCGACTGCCATGCGCCTCCTTTAGGAAAGGGACGCTTCCATCCGCCGTGGCGGACAGCGTCCTTTTTTGCCGGCGGCTTGCCGGCCGAGAATTGAACTGCCGTTACCGCTTGCTGTACTGGAAGCGCTTTCGCGCTCCCTTCTGACCGTACTTCTTGCGTTCCTTCATGCGCGAGTCGCGAGTCAGAAAACCGTTCTTGCGCAGCCGGGGGCGCAGCTCGATATCGTGGCGCGAGATGGCGCGCGAAAGGCCCATGCGAACGGCATCGGCCTGTCCCGCAGTGCCGCCTCCGCGGCAGGTGCAGGCGACGTCCACTTTGCCCTCGAGCTCGGTGAAACGCAGAGGCTCGGTGGCGATCAGGCGCCAAACGGAATTCCTGAAGTAATCATCGAGCGCGCGTCCGTTGACGGTGAATTTGCCGGAGCCGGGACGGAGAAAGACGCGGGCGACGGCCTCTTTTCTGCGGCCGGTGCCGTAGGCCGGGCGGGCGGTTCCAGAGTTGCGCGGCGCGGGCGGCGGCGCGGATGAGGGAACCACCACCGATGGCTGTGTGCTCAAAACGACTCCTCCCTAAAAACCAGTTACGAACAAACCGGGCAGCGCCCTGACGAGCCGGGGGACGTCATACGGCCAACGGCTGGGGTTTTTGCGCGGCGTGACGCTCCAGACCTTTCGCGTCCACGTAAATCCGTAATTTCTTGGCGCGATGCGCGCGGAGCTTGTTCTTGGGCAGCATGCCCAGGATGGCCTCGCGGACGACTTCATCGGGCCGTTCGGCGAGGCGCTTCTTGACCCCGGTTTCCTTCAGCCCGCCGGGATAGCCGCTGTGCGTGCGATAAACCTTCTGCTCGAGCTTGCGCCCGGTGAGAACAATCTTGGCGGCGTTGATGACCACGACGTGGTCGCCGCAATCGAGATGGGGGGTGAATTCGGGCTTGTCTTTGCCGATCAGCAGGCGCGCGACGCGCGTGGCCAGACGGCCCAGCACCTTGCCGTTGGCATCCACGACGAACCAGTTATTGCCTTTGCTCAATTCCTCGGCTCTATCGCCAGAGGGAACATACGTGCGCATCGCTCGGTCACACCTTTCCCTGTAGGGACAATTTTCCAGAGTACTAGAACCTCATATCGAAGTCAACGCGCCCTGGAGTGTGGCAAGGGCAGTCTTAGCTGCCGGCGCTCTCCTCTAGCCGCGACCAGATCACTATTCCCGGCGGTGAGTACGGAGCACCGAGAGGGTGGGAAACCGGATTACTGGTCCGAATCGATGATGATCATCGTTTGGAGCGTATTCGTGATTTTGTCGAGCTCATCGGGTGATGAGGCAAAGATTTCAATCTTCAGCAGATAGTCGCCGGCAACCGTCTCGATTAAGGCATGGCTGAATTTGGTGCCTCCGGAATCCTTTGTCATGTCCGCACGCACAAAGTCATGGTCTTTGACGGTATACTGGGAGGCAGGTCGCGTCATCTTCATTCCCATGGCCGTAGCGGTGTATTCGGCCATTTGCTCGAATCTGCCGAGGTCCACCGAGTCCGTGCGCGACGGCGAGACCGAGATTCGCATGCTGGGGAGGCTGGGCCGTTGCGGATCGCCATCTCCACGGCGAGAAGCGTAGAGAAGAAACTTGGGGACGATCATCACGGTGGGGCCGCTCAATTCCGGGTGCTGCTGCAACATCGAGGCACTGGCTGCGGCTTCCATTCGCGAGTTCAAGGCGCGGAGCGAGTCGGGTCTGGCGGCAGCCCATCCTTTCGAAAGTTCATAGGTCAAGCCGAGCGCCGGGTTCTTGTAAAGATTAGCGGAGAGCGTCCAGCCTTCGATTCCAAAGGATGGCTCGTCAGCCGGAGGGGGCGCGGCGGCAACACCTGACGCGGGAGCCGACGCGCTAACACTCGAGTTCGCACCGGAGGGCGCAGTGATCTCGGCGGCAGCGGCCAGCGTGGAATCGGAAGGGCGCTTCAAGGCTTTGCTGATCGTTTCTTCGAGTTCGCCCTGCGTGACCGGCCCCACGCCGGATTGGCGGAAGCGAATCACGCCGTCCTTGTCGATAACGACAAAAGTGGGAAACGATTCCACCTGGAACGCGGCCAACACCTGACCGTTCAGGTCCACATGTTCCGGCCAGTCCATGTGTTGCGCCTGGGCAAATGTGCGCACAAGTTCTTCGTCGTCATCGGAGCTGACGCCGACGAGCTGAAATGGCTGACCCGCATACTTCTTGTGAAGGCTTCGCAGAATCGGAATGGCCTCGCGGCAGGCCTCGCACCAAGTGCCCCAAAAATCGATGAGGACCACCTGGCCATGAAGGCCGGCGTTTGATACTTCTTTGTCTTCCAGGGTTCGAAAGGAAAAATCCGGTGCGAAGGGTTCACGGGCGCGAACGGGATTGGCAAGGATGCGGCGTGCTTCCTCGCGCGTGGCGGAATCCGTGCGCGGTGAATCCACGCACGTTTTCAACTCGGGGATCCCCTCCGCGTCGCGTCCCTGTTTCAACAGCACATAACCGAGATCAAAGTGGCAGAGGGGCTCGTTCGGAGAAATCGCCAGGGCTTGGTGAAGTTCATCTTCGGCCTCTTTGAGCTTTTTGTCGGAAGGCTTTCCCGACATTTGCACGAGAATGTTGGCCCTGAGCAGGAGCGCGTGCAGGACGGCTGACTTGTCGTCGCCGGCAGCTTTCGCTGACTTCTTGGCATCGTCGAGAGCGTCTGAAAACCGGCCCTCTTTGCGCTCCACCATAGCTATGTGGAGATAAGCAACCGCGGAGGTGTGATGAGACAGTTTGTCGGCCTTGCGGTAGGAGTCGAGGGCGAGATCGTACTTCCGTTTGGATTCGAATACGTCGCCCTGCTTCAGGGCCTGAGCGACGGAATCGGAAGCTTCTTGCGCACCAAGAGGCACGGCAAAAAGCACAACAAGCGCGGCGAGAAGAAGAGGCCGGGACACGGACGCCCTCCCAGTCTTCGCACACCGACGAGAACCACCGCCATACTACCACTCGTTGAGACAGAGGGTTAGTTAATCAATTGAATAGCTGGGCCGCGAATCCGGGGCCGGAACGGGCGCGTTATCCGGCGTGGGCGGGCTGGGCTTTGGCGGTGCGCTGGGCTTCGGCGCCGCGTTCGATTTCGATGGAGCCTTTGAAGTAGGCGCCGTCTTCAATCATGATGCGGGCAGTGGCGAGGTCGCCGACGACGGAGCCGTCCTTTTTGATCTCGATGCGGTCTTTGCCGCGCAAATTCCCTTTCACGCTGCCGTAAATCACGATTTCGCGGGCGGAAAGATCGGCGCTGACTTTCGCGGTGGGGCCGATGGTAAGCCGGCGCTCGTCGAGAGTGACCGTGCCTTCGACGCTGCCGTGGATTTCCAGATCCTCGCTTCCGCTGATTTCGCCCTTCACCTGCACGCTCGGGCCGATTCGCGCGGAGCCGGCGGCAGCGGCGGGAATCGGACGGCTTGGATCCAAAGTGCTCATGTATGCCTCCTCGACAGAGTCGGCCGGGAAAGTCGAATCTAGCGCCGGGAGGGGCGAGGGGCAAGGGAGAACTGCGAGAAGCGGACTAGGAGATACGGGGTGTAGTGGCAGAGCCGCGGCGACCGGGAGCGTGTCCGGGGGATTCGCGGTGTGGTAGATTCGACGAGCTTTTATGCCGCTCCCGGCAGGAACACGCCTCGGCCCATACGAAATTCTCGCACCAATCGGCGCGGGAGGCATGGGCGAAGTCTATCGCGCCCGGGACGAACGGCTGGGCCGCACGGTGGCCGTGAAAGTCGCGCACGAGAATTTCAGCGAGAGATTTGAACGCGAGGCGCGCGCGGTGGCGATGCTGAATCATCCCAACATCTGCCATCTCTACGACGTAGGTCCGAACTACCTGGTGATGGAGTATGTAGAGGGGGCGCCGATTGCGCCGGGAGGCGGATTTCGCAGAATCCTGGACGCGGCCGTGCAAATCTCGAGCGGTCTAGCTTCCGCGCACGCCGCTGGAGTGATCCATCGCGACCTGAAGCCGGAGAACATCCTGATCACCGCCGACGGCCGCGTCAAAATCCTGGATTTCGGCCTGGCCAAGCAGGCTGCGGTTGCTGAGCCCAGCAACCGGACGCAATCCATAATGGCGGGCGCGACCAGCCCGGGCACCGTGCTGGGCACTGTGTTCTACATGAGCCCGGACCAGGCGCGTGGCGAGCCAGTGGATGCACGCTCCGACCAGTTCTCTTTTGGCTTGATTCTTTACGAACTGGCCGCGGGCAAACGCGCGTTTGCGCGCGAATCTTCCGCGCAAACGATGGCAGCGATCATCGAAGCGGAGCCGGACTACACGGCGCTCGGGGGAACGCCGCCGGCCTTCCGCTGGGTTATCGAGCGCTGCCTGGCCAAGAACCCGCGCGAACGCTATGACTCGACCGGCGATCTTCACCGCGACCTCGAGCAACTCAAGCGGCGGCAGAGCGAACTGAGCGTAGCGGGTGTGGCTGCGGCGGCGCCGGCGGAGCGCGCAGGCCGAATCCCGTGGAAAACAACGGCGCTCGCGGCGGCGGTTGTGCTCGCGGGACTAGTCGGATGGTTTGC
>JASHSV010000355.1 GCA_030038535.1 Candidatus Acidiferrales bacterium | reverse complement strand
CCGGCGACGTGCATCCAGTGGTCGAACATGCGCGGCGACTCGACGCGCTCGGCGGCGCGGAGGCGCAGTCCGGCCGATTCGATCAGTCTGAGCAATTCCGGCTGGGTGTGGGTGTGCACGTGGGAGTGGTCGCGGACCTTTTCGATGCGGTTGTTGACGTCTGCGCGGCCCGGCTCGGCCACGATGATGTCCATGAGCGCGAGGCGGCCGCCGCGGGCGAGGATACGCGCGAACTCGCGGACGGCGGCGGCCGGATCAAGCAGGTGGTGAATGCTGAAGCCGCAGGCGACCACGTTGAACGAGCCGGAGGGGAACGGAATCGCGGTGACGTCGCCGCGTGAGAAGGAAACGTTATCCAGTCCGGCCTTCTGGGCCGTGGAGCGCGCTTTGGAGAGCATGGCCGGCGTGTAATCGAGGCCGACGACGGCGCGGACGCGAGGCGCGAAACGGAGCGCGTAGGTTCCCGGCCCGCACGCGGCGTCGAGCACGCGGTCGCCGGCGAGCGGCTCGGCCATCTCCGCGAGGCGATCGGCATCGGCGCCGCGCTTCTGGAGGACGTAGGCCGCAAACGCTTCGGCCGTGCGCGTAAAGCGGTCCTCGATTTTGTTCAGTTGCTCGTTGCGGGGCTGGTCCGTCATCTTTCTCTTTCGATTCTCGCGTGAATGCCGAGGATACACCGGCGTGCGGCGTGCGGCGAGAGGAACCGCGGCGCGTCAGCGGTTCGCGAGCGGAATGACGAACTTCAAAGCGGTGTGCGTGGGGGAAAATCCCACGACCTTCACGTCTTTGAGTCCGGTGGCGCGGCCCGCGGCAATCACGTCGTATTCGGTGATGTGTTTCTGCCCCTTGGGATAGACGATCCAGAGCGCTCCGGCGGGAGCCAGCCTGCCGGCGAGCGTTCTGGCGCGCGTCAAATCCTGGCGCCGTTCGGCACCGAAAAAGATGAGCGCGGCGCCAGGCGCGGGCATTCCCTCCGCGATGGAGCAGCCGCGCGCAGCGAGCTGGGCGCGGAAGCCGCTGTCTGCGGCGCCGACCAGCGATACGGCCGCGCGGGGAGTTATTCCCAATTTGTCGAGCAGGCCGCGTGGGGAGCGGATTTTTTCGGCCCATTTTTCCGCGCGCGGGCCCAGTTCGATTTCGAGCGCCCCGCCCACGTGGCGGATGCGGAGCCAGCCGTCGCGCGCGTCGAGCGAACGAACGTCGCGGAACGGAATTTTCACGCGCGTCGCGGAGTCCTTTTTTCCGGCGCCGCGGAAGAGGATGTAGTCCGTTTCGAGCATGGCGGTGCCTTTGAGCGTTTTGGCGCCCCAGCGTGCGCGCGTTTCGATTTGCTGGCCCATCCGTCGTTGACCTCGAAAAACCTGTGACACGATTCCCGGAGCGCGTGCCGGCGGAGGCGAGTCCGCTCCACGCCGTGGCGCATGGCCGTAGCCGGGCGGCCCATTATGGACGAACCCGGGAGCGGTGGCACGCGTTTGGAGAACCATTCGGCGGCTCATGTGGCGCGCGGACGGCGGTATCATCATCGCCCGTCATGGAATCGCCCCTAGGCCGTCGCGCGGACTGGCGCGTGCTCCTGGAGAGCCGCAGTTTCGTATTCCTGTTTCTGGCCATGTTCGTGTCGCTGCTGGGCACGGGAATGAATTATGCCGGCGTGACGTGGTACGTGCTCGAGCAAACGCACTCGCCGGTGCAGGTGAGTTTGCTGACCGTTTTAGTAATGATGCCCGGACTGGTTGTACCCGTCGTCGGTGGAGTGCTGATCGACCGGCTGGACCGGCGTTACCTGGGAATCGTCCTCGATCTTCTCCGCGGGGGGATCGTGCTGGGCACAGCGGCACTCGTCCGCGCCGGATCGGCGCACCTGTGGCACATCTACGCCATGGTGTTTCTGCTCGGGGTCGGGTTCGCAATTTACTGGTCCACGGTGAACGCGCTGTCGCAGGAAGTGATCCCGCGCGGCCAATACGCCACGGCGAATGCGGGCGTCCTGATCGCCATTCAGGGCGGGATGATGACCGGGGGCAGCCTGGTGGGGTTTGTGTACAAATCCGCCGGGCTGGCGGGAATCCTGAGCATCGACGGAATGACATATCTGGTGGCGGCGTTCTCGCTGTTCCTGCTGCGCAGCGGGCACGTCGCGCCGCAGACGCACCGCGACGAGGAGTCCGCGCCGGCCGGAGTGGAGCTTACCGCTCCGGCGGCAGCCGCGGCGCGCGAGGATCCGCTCGGGCAGCCGCTCGGCGAGCCGGGTCTGGCCAACCAGTTCGTGCGCGACGTGCGCGAAGCTGCCCGCTACCTGCGCCGCCAGCCGCGCGTGCTGGCGCTGGGCCTCACTTACGCGTGCATGATGGGCGGAGTGATCAGCTCGAACGTGCTGGTGGTGACGTTCACGCAGGAGGTGCTGCATTCCGACGCGCGCGGTTTCGGCTTTATGGAGGCGGGCTGGGCGTTTGGCGCGGTGAGCGGCGGGCTCTCCGCGGGCGTGTTCACCGGATGGTTTTCCGCGCCGCTGCTGCTGATCCTGGCGCTGAGCGTGCTCGCCGCCGGCCATCCCCTGTTTCCCTATGCGGGTTCGCTTCGAGTGGCCGTGGCGATGAATGCTCTCTTCGGCCTGTGCCGCGCATTCGGCGGCGTGCTGTCGCAGACCGGAATCATGGAACTGGTGCCGCGGAGGCTGATGGGACGCACGCAGTCCACGTTCTCCATGCTGGCCAACGTGCTTCAGGTGCTGATGAGCCTTACGCTGGGCTACTTTGCGCAGCATCTGAGCCTGACGCTGGCCTTTTTCGTTCTGGGATTGCTTTACGGGTGCGCGGTGCTGGCGGCAATCCGCGCGCGCGAATTGCATTTGGCCGGAGCTGCGGAACCGGGAGGCGCCGCGGCCGCGTGATTCACCGGCCCGCTGGGCGCTCCGTTCGTTTACGCGCGCGAGGGATTCCGCGATAATCGGCGGAGGACGCGGAGGAGGTGCGGATGGGCGAGTTGCTTCCCGGCCTGAAGGCCCTGCTGAATTACCATCCGCTGTTCGTGCATTTCCCGATCGCGCTGTGGACCGCCGCGCTCCTGTTCGAGCTGGCCGCGCGCGTGGCGAAACAGGAGGGGCTGCACCGTACGGCCTGCGCCGTCCTCGCGCTCGGCGCGCTGGCGGCGGTGCCTGCTGTGTTCAGCGGCTGGTCGGCACAGACGTCCGTGCCGGATACCGGACCGGCAAATGAGGTGAAAGAGCTGCACGAGAATCTGATGATCACGGCCAGCATCCTTTCCGGCGTTCTCGCCGCGGTGGGACTGTTCGTTTTGCCGCGGAAGCCAACGGCGATGCTGCGCGCGGCGTTTCTCGTCGGCCTTCTGGTGCTTTGCGGATTGATGGCTGCGGGCGCGGACCGCGGAGCGCTGCTGGTCTATCATTACGGCACGGCAGTGGATTGGTCTTCGGCACAGCAGCAGAAGTGACTCAGAGGATGGGCGGAAGCCGCACCGAGCTATGCCTGCGGTGCGTCTACCGTTCTGGGGGTCAAAGTGGGCTCTAGCGACTTTTCGCGGCGGAGTTTTCTGGAGCTTTCCATGGCTGGCGCTGGAGTGGCCTGGCTCCAGGCGGCGTGGCCGGAAGTGCTGGCCGCGCAGCAGCACGCGCAGCACACCATGCAGGCGGTGGCCGCGGGAGCGCCGGCCAAGCTCGAATACCTGACGCCCTCGCAGGCCGCCGACATTGATGCCCTCAGCGCGCTGATCATTCCCTCCACGGACACGCCCGGCGCCCGCGAGGCGGGAGCGGTTTACTTCATCGATCGCGTATTGCGCACTTCGCGGCCTGACGAGCAGAAGCAGTTCGCCGGGACCCTTGCCGCCCTGGACCGCAAGCGCACGGAAATGTTCCCGGCGACCGCCAGCTTTGTTTCGCTCTCTGCGGCGCAGCAGACCGAATTTCTCAAGTCGATTGAAAATACGCCGGAGTTTGCCGCGCTTCGGTTCCTTACCGTTTGCGGGTTCCTGGGCAATCCGGAAGACGGCGCGAACCGCGACATGGTGGGCTGGAGACTGATCGGTTTCGACCACGCGCCCACACACACCCCGCCGTTCGGCTACTACGACGCCGAATACCTGGCGGAGAAGGCCGCCGGCCGCAAGGGTGAGAAGCCGTGACCGCACGGGGGCCGCAGGTGGCGCGCAAGTTCAGTCCCGGCGAAGAGGTGGATTTCGCCATCGTCGGGTCCGGAGCCGCGGGCGGGGTTCTGGCGCGCGAACTTTCCGTCGCCGGTTTTCGTGTGGTGGTCCTCGAGCAGGGCCCGCATCTTCACGAACAGGACTTCCAGCACAACGAATACAGGACCCTCTTCCGGGGTGCGCTGACCAACGATTGGACGCTTCAACCGACCACATTCCGGGCGAGCGAACAGGACAAAGCGACAGCGAAGCCGGCACTACTCTACGGCCGCGTGGTGGGCGGCGGAACGGTGCACTTTACGGCCAACTACTGGCGGTTCCACGAGATTGATTTCATCGAGCGTTCCAAGCGCGGTGCGGTCGCGGGCGCGGATCTGGTCGACTGGCCGATTACCTACGCCGATCTCGAGCCCTACTACACGAAAGTGGAATGGGAGATCGGCGTTTCAGGACAGGCGGGCGCGAGCCCGTTCGATCCGCCGCGCTCGAAGCCTTACCCGCTGCCCCCGCTTCCGATCAAATCCACGGGAGCGATTTTCGAGAAGGCGGCGCTGAAACTCGGCTGGCATCCGTTTCCCGCGCCAATTGCCATCCTTTCGCGGAACTACCGCGACCGCGCCGGGTGCGTGCACTGCGGGTATTGCGAGTTTTTCGGATGCGAGATGGGCGCGAAGTCGAGCACGCTGGCCACCGTGATACCGGAAGCGATGCGCACCGGCCGCTGCGAGATCCGTTCCGAGAGCTACGTGAACGAAATCCGCACGAACGCTGCGGGACGCGCGACCGGTGTGGCGTACTTCGACAAACAGAAACGAGAGAACTTCCAGAAGGCGAAAGCGGTGATCGTGTGCGCGAACGGAGCGGAGACACCACGGCTGCTTCTGCTGTCGAAATCGGCGCAGTTTCCCGACGGCCTGGCGAATTCGAGCGGGCTGGTGGGCCGTCACCTGATGTTCAACGGCGGGGCGAGCGCGTTCGCGACCTTCGAGCACCCGCTGAACGAATACAAGAGTCAGGTGGTCACACGGGTGGTGCACGATTTCTACGAACTTGACCCCAAACTGGGCTTCTGTGGCGGCGGGGGGCTGGATATGCGCTTCGACCAAATGCCCATTCTGTTCGCGTTGAACAGCCTGCCTCCCGGTGCCCCGGAGTGGGGAGCGGAATTCAAGAATCAGGTGGCGCAGAATTTTACGCGAACGGCCTACGTCTTTTGCCACTCCACTTCGATGCCCGTGCCGGCGAACAGCATCAGCCTGGACCCGGATGTGAAGGACGCCTGGGGCCTGCCCGGTGCGCGCGTCACATACAAGGACCACCCCGACGACCTGAAGACGTCCCAATACCTGCTGGATCGCGCCAAGGAGCTTCTGGATGCGTCACCCGCGATCCGCAAATGGAGCGAGCCGCCGAGAGAGCAGCAGTTCGGAATTCACCTCTTGGGGACCTGCCGGATGGGCAATGAGCCGAATACATCCGTGATCAATTCTGACCATCGCGCGCACGACGTGCCCAACCTGTTTCTGTGCGATGGAAGCAGCTTCGTCACTTCGGGCCGCGGCCAGCCCACAATGACCATCCAGGCGCTCGCCTTCCGTGCGGCGGACCGCATTACCCGACTGGCCAAACGCGGCGAACTCGGATCGATGGCCCTCCCGAGCCGGAGCTGATTCCGGCCCGCCGGTTGACGATGACCGCCGCAGACCGTTCCGCGCCGCTGCCCATCGAGGGAGACCTCGCGCTCGGCGTCATCGTGTTTCACTTCGCGGTCGTTTTGCTGCACGCCGCGGCACATTTTCATTACGAAATCCCCCTGCCGATGTGGCAGAGCGTGTACGTCGCGACGGTCATTTACGCCGCGCCGCTTGCGGCAGGAGGCCTGCTGGTGGCGCGCCGGCTGTGCGCCGGCGGATGGGTGCTGCTCGTCTCGATGGGCTGCGCGGCGCTGTTCAATATCTACGTCCACTTCCTGCTCGTGGGGCCCGACAGCGTCTCCAGCATAAATATTGACGGGTGGGGATTGGTTTTTCTTGGAACGGCAATCTTTCTTGCCGCGACCGAGATCTGGGGCGCATCGGTGGCTACCCGTTTGCTGCGAGTGGCGCACCGCGCGCAGGGATGAAGTTGTTGCGAGGGGCTACTTCCCGTTGAGTTCGATCAAACCTCGGCCAGGAGCGGGGTCAAAGAACGTGCTGCACGCGGGGCGCTGGTCTTCACGCGGTCTGCCCCCTGCTAGAACCACTCGCGGGCCGGCCCTTCGAGGAACGCGCGGAGCTTGCGCGAGCGTGAAGGATGCCGCAGCTTGCGCAGCGCCTTGGCCTCGATCTGCCGGATGCGTTCGCGCGTGACGGCAAACGACTGTCCGACTTCCTCGAGAGTGTGTTCGCTCCCGTCATCGAGGCCGAAGCGCATTTTGATCACCTTCTCTTCGCGCGGAGTGAGGGTCTTGAGCACCGAGCCCGTTTGCTCCTTCAAGTTGAGGCTGATCACGGCTTCCGACGGCGAAATCACGGCCTTGTCTTCAATGAAATCGCCCAGATGCGAATCTTCCTCCTCGCCAATAGGTGTTTCCAGCGAAATCGGCTCCTGAGCGATCTTCAGGATCTTGCGCACCTTGGCCACTGGGATGTCCATGCGCTTGGCGATTTCTTCGGAGGTGGGCTCGCGGCCGAGCTCCTGCACGAGCTGGCGGCTGGTGCGGATGAGCTTGTTGATGGTCTCGATCATGTGCACCGGGATGCGGATGGTGCGCGCCTGGTCGGCGATGGCGCGCGTGATGGCCTGGCGGATCCACCAGGTGGCGTAGGTGGAGAATTTGTAGCCGCGGCGCCATTCGAATTTGTCCACCGCCTTCATCAGGCCGATGTTGCCTTCCTGGATCAGGTCGAG
>JASHSV010000354.1 GCA_030038535.1 Candidatus Acidiferrales bacterium | reverse complement strand
AGCTGCGCAACTGTCAGCCTGTCCTCCTCGAACAGGGTCGTGGCGCTGCGGGGCAGGCGAGCCAGATGCTCTCCGGCCGCTTGCGGCAGCGGCTTGCGCGTAATCACGATGCGGGCACGGCTCGCGTGGCATTCCTCGGCGGCTTGGGTGTCGAAGCGTGGGTCTGTGAAGAGTATGGGGCGGCCGCCGCCAAACGACTCAAAGAAAACGATTTGGTCGTCCTCGACCTCGGTGTTATACTCCGCGGCTATTGCTCCGACCTCACCCGGACCATCCATATCGGTCGCGCGTCCGCAGAGGTGCGGAGATGGTATCAGGTCGTCCTGGAGGCCCAGACCTCCGCTCGGAAAGCTGTCCGGGCGGGCATCCCGGCGTCCGACGTGGACGAAGCCGTTCGCAGCGTCCTCCGGCGGGAGGGGCTTGAGCGCTACTTTATCCACAGCACGGGGCACGGGCTGGGCATTGAAGTGCATGAGCGGCCCTCACTGCGTTTGCGTCAGACCACGGCGCTTCAAGCTGGCAGCGTAGTGACCATTGAGCCGGGCGTCTATTTCCCCGGCCGGGGGGGCATTCGCATTGAAGATGATGTTCTGGTTCTCCCGGGGGGGAGCGAGACACTTACCTCTGCGCCCCGGGAACTGATCGAAGTCTGAGATCCACGGCGGTCGATCGCCGCACCTCGAAATCGAATGGCCAAGAAGAAAAACGACGCTCCCGGCGCTGCGCCTCGCGCCGACCTCGCCGAAATCGAGCGCATTCTCGCGTTCATGACCGAGCGGGGGCTCGAGGAGGTCGAATACCAGCGTGGCGACTTCCATGTCCGCCTCAAGCGCCAAAGCGGCCCCGGCATCGTTCACTCCGTTCCTGTTGCTTCGCAGTCTGCTGCCCGCCCGGCGCACGCGCTCAATCCCGGTCTGGAAGTAGAAGCAATGGCCGTGGCGCGTCCGCCCGCCGCAGCTCCTCCTTCAGAAAACCTTCACACTGTCAAATCGCCCATTGTCGGCACTTTCTACGCCTCTCCAGCCCCCGACGCGCCCCCCTTCGTCAAGGTCGGCGACTCGGTCAAGCCTGGCCAAATCCTCTGCATTGTGGAAGCCATGAAGCTGATGAACGAGATTGAATCCGATCAAGCCGGCGAGGTCGTCCGCATCTTCGTCGAGAGCGGCCAGCCCGTCGAATACGGCCAGCCGTTATTTGCGCTCCGCCCATCCGGCGGCTAACCGCCCCCGGCCTTCAGGCAGGCGGGCCCAAGGCTATGTTCCGCAAAATCCTTATCGCCAACCGCGGGGAAATCGCTTTGCGCATCATCTGCGCCTGCAAGGAGCTCGGCATCGCCACCGTCGCCGTCTATTCCGAGGCCGACCGCAACGCCCTCCATGTTCGCTTTGCCGACGAAGCCGTCTGCATCGGCCCGCCCCGCGCCGCCGATAGCTACCTGAACATCCCCCAGGTCATCTCCGCAGCGGAAATCACCAACGTGGACGCCATTCATCCTGGTTACGGCTTTCTGGCCGAAAACGCCAATTTTGCCGAAGTCTGCGAGGCTTCGCACATCACGTTTCTTGGCCCCACCCCCGAGGTCATCCGCATGATGGGAGAAAAGGACCGCGCCCGGCGCGAAGCCGCGTCGGCTGGCCTGCCCGTCATTCCGGGCACTGCCGGTGTCGTCGAAGACGAGCACGCCGCCCTCCGCCAAGCCAAGGAAATCGGCTATCCGCTGATGATCAAGGCCACCGCCGGCGGCGGCGGCCGCGGCATGCGCATTGTCCGCTCGCCGGCGGAAATCGCCGCCTCATTCCGCTCCGCGCGCCACGAAGCCGAGCAGGCCTTCGGCGTTCCCGATGTATACATGGAAAAATACATCGAGCGCCCCCGCCACATCGAATTCCAGATCCTCGGTGACCGCCACGGCCGCGTCATCCACCTCGGCGAGCGCGAATGCAGCGTCCAGCGCCGGCACCAGAAACTCATCGAAGAGGCGCCTTCGCCCGCCGTCAGCCCCGAAATGCGTGAGGCCATGGGGGCTCGCGTCGCCGCCGCGCTCGAAAAAATCGGCTACTCCGGCGCGGGCACCGTTGAGTTTCTCCGCGATGCGGCCGGCGAGTTTTATTTCATCGAAATGAACACGCGCATCCAGGTCGAGCATCCTGTCACCGAGTCCGTCACCGGCGTGGACCTCATCAAGGCCCAGATCCGCCTCGCCGCGGGCGAAAAGCTCGCCGATGTCGTTCCCGCTGTCGTCTTCCGCGGCCATTCCATCGAGTGCCGCATCAACGCCGAGGACCCGGAGACCTTCGCTCCCTCGCCCGGGCGCATCACCGCCTTCCATTTTCCCGGAGGCCACGGAGTTCGCGTGGACACGGCCATGTATAGCGACGCCGTGGTCCCGCCGTATTACGATTCGCTGATCGCCAAACTCATCGTGCGCGCCTCCGACCGCCTGGAAGCCATCGCTCGCATGCGCCGGGCGCTCGAAATGTTCGTCATCGAAGGCGTCAAGACCACCATCCCCCTCCATCGCCGCATCATGGACGATCCCCAATTCCGGCGTGGCGATCTCCACACCGGCTTCCTCGATCACCTGCTCGATTCACCCAGGCGATGATCCCGCCTCTCTACGCGATACTCTCCCCCGACGTTTTTATCGGCTCGCTGGATGACTGGGCCCGCCGCCTCGCCGAATCCGGCGTCCGGCTCATCGAGTACCGCGACAAACCTGCCTCTTCCGCTCACCTCCTGGACGCCGCTCGCCGCCTTGTCGCGCTCTCTCACTCCCTCCATTTTCAGCTGATTGTTAATGACCGTGCGGATATCGCAGCCATCTCCGGCGCCGCAGGCGTCCACGTCGGTCAGGACGACCTGCACGTCGAATCGGCCCGCAAAATTTGCGGCGCCGAGGCCTGCATCGGCGTGTCGACCCACAATCTCGATCAATTTCGCGCCGCCCTCGCCACCTCCGCGGACTACATCGCCATCGGCCCGATTTTCCCTACCACCACGAAGCAGAATCCCGATCCCGTCGTCGGTCTCGAGTTCATCCGCCAGGCTCGCGCTCTTACTGAAAAGCCGCTCGTCGCCATCGGCGGCATCACTGCCGAACGCGCTGCTGAGGTTTATGCCGCGGGCGCCGATTCCATCGCCGTGGCTGCTGATCTCGCCTCCGCCGCGGATCTGCCCTCTCGCGTCGCGTGCTACCTCCGCGCCGCGGCTGCCGCGCGGCACTGCTGAGCGCCGCGGTTTCCGTCTTCCTCGCACTGCCTTGCCTTCTCTCTTCTTTCTTCCCTGAATCAATGGTTTAATCCTCTCCCGAAGTCGGCGGCCCGGGGACCGCTATATCTCGCCAGAGGAGACTTCATGGGGAACCCAATCTGGGACAAGAAACCACTCGAACTGCTCATGCGCGAGGCGGGTGAAGAGGGCGAGCACACACTGAAACGCGCTCTCGGGCCGATCAATCTCATCACTCTGGGAATCGGCGCGATTATCGGCGCGGGCATCTTTGTGCTTACGGGCCAGGCCGCGGCCCAGTACGCTGGCCCGGCGATTATGCTCTCTTATGTGGTCTCTGGGCTCGGTTGCGCCTTCGCCGGTCTGTGTTACGCCGAGTTTGCTTCCATGATCCCCATTGCGGGCTCGGCCTACACCTATGGCTACGCCACGCTCGGCGAAATCTTCGCCTGGGTCATCGGCTGGGACTTGATTCTCGAGTACGCCTTTGGCGCTGCCACCGTCGCTTCCGGCTGGAGCTCCACTCTGGTCGCCTTCCTGCAGGACTACAACATCAACCTGCCGCCGCAGATCTGCGATGTCCCCGGCGCCAAGTGGGCCATGGTCGACGGCCGCTGGGGGCCTGAATCCACCTTTAGCGTGGATCAGCTCGCCCGCGCCACCCAGCACGCCACCACCACCGCTAATTTCGTGGCTTTTTTCGCCATCATCCTGGTCACCACGATCCTGATCATCGGCATCAAGGAATCCGCCAACTTCAACACCACCATCGTCTTCGTCAAGCTGATCGCCGTGATTGTTTTCATCATCGTCGCCGGAATGTACGTTTTCGGCCACCCCGATATCGCTCACCAGAACTGGGCCGTGTATATCCCGCCCAATTCAGGAAGCTTCGGCACCTACGGCTGGTCCGGCATCCTGCGCGCCGCGGGCGTGGTTTTCTTCGCCTACATCGGTTTCGACGCCGTTTCGACCGCTGCGCAGGAAGCCAAGAACCCGCAGAAGGATATGCCCATCGGAATCCTCGGGTCGCTCTTCATCTGCACCATTCTCTACCTGCTCGTGTCCGGCCTGCTCACGGCGACTGTTCACTACTCGCGGCTGAACATCGGCGCGCCGGTATCCCTGGCCATTCGCGAGACGGGCGTGAAGTGGGGCAGCTACGTGGTGAACGCGGGCGCGCTCGCCGGCCTCTCCACCGTCATGCTGGTCATGTTGCTCGGCCAATCGCGCGTGTTCTATTCCATGGCGCACGACGGCCTGCTCTGGAAATGGGCGGGCGACGTCCATCCCAAATTCCGAACGCCCTGGAAGTCCACCGCGGTCACCGGCTTTTTCGTCGCCGTCACCGGCTCGCTGGTTCCCATCGGCGATCTCGGCCAGATGGTTTCTATCGGCACGCTGATGGCTTTCGTAATCGTTTGCGCCGGCGTCTGGGTCATGCGCCGCACGCGCCCCGATGTGCGCCGGCCCTTCCGCACCCCTTGGGTGCCCTTCGTACCCCTGATGGGCATTTTGATCTCGCTTGCGATGATGCTCGGCCTCAACGGAGTCACCTGGATACGCCTGGTCGTCTGGCTGATCATCGGCATGGTCATTTACTTCGGCTATGGCATAAAGCACAGCCGGATTCGCAGCGCGTCGTAGCGCGTACGCGATCCCTCTCGTTGCGGCCGGCAGCCGTCCGCGCCGCTTTCCGCATTTTCGCGCCCCCAAGTTACAATAGGGGATTCTTATGCCCGCCGCGCTCTTCGCCCGCGCGCTGTCACTCTGGCGCTTACTCACTCCCACTCGCCGGGTGGCTGCGATCCTT
Source organism: Candidatus Acidiferrales bacterium (assembly GCA_030038535.1). GTDB lineage: Bacteria > Acidobacteriota > Terriglobia > Acidiferrales > UBA7541 > JOPF136. Next base: position 5,299 of record JASHSV010000354.1, on the reverse strand, counting down.
ACGATTCTCTATGCCTTCGCAGCGGCCGCAGCCGCTGCGGGGCTTCACGTCCCCGGCATGGGTCTCCTCCGTCTCCTTTTCTCCTGGGCGCTCTTCATTTGGTTTCTGATGTTGTTCGGCTGGCTTCGCCGCCGTGTGCTCTGGAGCCTTCGCAACCGCCTCCTGGTCGCCTATCTATTCATCGCCGTCGTTCCCATTCTGCTGTTGGTGCTTCTTGGCGGCATCGCCGCCTACATTCTCTACGCCCAACTCGGCAGCTACGTCTTGAACCAGGAAGTCAATCGCACCCTCGCGCGGATGGAGGCCCTGGCCGATAGCGCGCTCGATAGCTCCGTCCTCCGCGGAGAGCGGCGGATTCCGGCTGCCTCAGCCAGCCCCGCGCAGAGAACCACGGCGCTTCCGGACGTAGTGGAGAATGCGACTCGTGATGCCCGTCTCGCCCTCGCCATCCCCGGCCTCGAGATCGCCCCGGGGGAGGGAACCGAACTGCTCCCCGAGGCCAAGCCCCTCGAGCCGCGTCACTTCATGGGTTTGGTTCAGCGCGGGGATCACGTGTGGCTTCGCGCCGTCTCCGCCCGCATCAGTCCCAATGATGAACGTGTAGTGTCCGTTTCCGTGCTCGTCACCCCGGATCTCCTCGACAGTTTTTCTCTCGAGCTTGGCCGCATCCGTTGGGACCTCGTTCGCCTGGAGCACCCCGGCGAAGCCCAAAACGGCGCAGTGCATTTTACGGACACTAAGGGTGGTATCCAGCAGGTGTATATCCCGCTCGTCGGCATCTCCAGCCAGCGTCGAACGCTTCCTCCCCGCGCCCACTGGCTCGATTTCGAGATCGCCGGTATTTCGAACTTCGAGGCCGTTGACATGGAGACGCCGCAGGCGCGCCGCGGCACTCTTCCCGTAATTGCATCCTTCTACGCCCGGCCTTCGCGGCTCAATAAAGTGCTGTTCGCTTCGCTCGGAGATCTCAGCAGCCTGCCCTACATCCTGATGATGATTGTGGCCGGACTTTTTTTGGTGATCGAGGCGGGCGCACTCATCACCGGGGCCGTCCTCACGCGCACCATGACCAAATCCGTCAGCGACCTCTATCTCGCCACGCAGCGCGTCAAAGCAGGAGACTTCTCGCACCGCATTCGCGACGTGCGCGACGATCAGCTCGGATCGCTTGCCGTTTCCTTTAATGAAATGACCGTCTCCGTGGCCCGCTCCATCGACGAGCAGCGCGAGCGCGAGCGCCTCGAAAACGAGCTGTCCATTGCTCGCGAAGTCCAGAACCAGCTTTTTCCGCGCACCATCCCGCGTGTTCCTGGCCTCCACCTTGTCGCCTCCTGCCGCGCCGCACGCATGGTCTCCGGCGACTATTACGACTTCATCCAGATCGGCGGAAACGAACTCGCCTTCGTCGTTGCCGATATCGCCGGGAAGGGAATCTCTGCGGCGTTGCTGATGGCCAGCCTCCAGGCATCGCTGCGCAGCCAACTGCTTGACCAGCAGCGCATCGGCTCGACCGCGGACGTGATTTCGCTCCTCAACCGCCATCTTCTGGCCACCACGCCGGAGGACCGTTTCGCCACGCTCTTTTTCGGGATCTACAACTCAGATACGCGCGCGCTGCGCTATACGAATGCCGGCCATCTCCCGCCGCTCTATTTTTCCTCTTCCGGTGTGACGCGCCTCGACGTGGGCGGCACCATCGTCGGCATGTTCGCCGGCTGTGAATTCGAGCAGGGCACCGTGACGCTCGAGCCCGGCAGCCTGCTCGCCGGCTACACGGACGGCATCAGCGAGCCCGAGAACGCCTACGGCGAGCAATTCGGCCGCGACCGCATCATCGATGTGATCCAGCGCAACCGCACGCAGCGGCCGGAAACCATCCTCGACGCCTTGGTCGCTGCCGTGGAACAGTGGGCCGGCACTCCCGAACAGGCCGACGATATGACCATACTTCTCGCCGCAGGAATCTGAGTCCTTACTCTGTACGCGGCGAGCCGCGGTACCCGGCCGCGGCTTCAATTTCGCTTGACTTGCCCGCCAGCCGTGCGCCATGCTCCGCGAAATTTCGGAGGGAGTGGCCGCCATGGCAGAAAACAACGACGCAACACGCCAGAACGCTCTTGAGCGCTTCGGCCTCTGGCTCGCCGGGTGGAGCGAAAAGTGGTTCCCAGACGCCTGGGTCTTTGCCCTCATCGGCATCGTCATCGTGTTCGGGCTGGGCCTTGCCCTGGGCGAGAGTCCCAGCAAGCTGGCCATTGAAGGCGGCAAGTCGTTCTGGACCCTGGTGCCCTTCACGATGCAGATGGCCATGATCATCATTGGCGGCTACGTCGTCGCGTCCACCCCGTTGGTCTATTGGCTCATCCGCAGGATCGCCCGGATCACCGCCAACCCGCGCGCGGCCATCGCCTGGATCGCGTTTTTCTCCATGGCCACTTCTTTAATCTCCTGGGGATTCAGCCTCATCTTCAGCGCACTGCTGGTGCGCGAGATGTCTCGCACGGTGCGGAAGCTGGATTATCGGGCTGCCGGCGCCGCCGGCTACCTCGGATTGGGCGCCGTGTGGGCCCTGGGACTTTCTTCCTCTGCGGCGCTCATGATGGCCACCAAGGGTGCGATTCCTCCCAAGCTGTACGACATCAGCGGCGTTATCCCTTTGACCCGGACCCTCTTTATCTGGCCGAACCTCTGGACCATCGTGGCGCTCATGGCCGTTTCCATTCTCACCGCGTATTTTTCGGCCCCCTCGGAAGACCGGGCCAAAACGGCCGAAGATTTTGGCCTGAAATATGAACCGATTGATGTGACTGTGGTGACGCGGGAGAAGCCGGGCGAGTGGCTGGAATACAACCCAATCCTGATCCTTCTGGTTGGCGGATTACTGTGCTGGTTCCTGGTGGACCTCTTCCGCAACTCGCCCACCGGGCCGCTCGCGGCGCTCGATCTCAACAACTACAACCTGATTTTTATCACCGTGGGAATGCTGCTGCACTGGCGTCCCCGGCGGTTTCTTCGCGCCGTGGCTCAGGCCGTGCCCGCCACCGGCGGCGTGATCATTCAATTTCCCTTCTACGCCGTGATTTTTGGAATGATCGTGAACACCAGCATCACCAAGCGTCTCTCCGACCTCTTTGTGGCCATTTCCACGCCCAAGACGTACGCCCTGCTCGTCGCCCTGTACTCCGCGATTCTCGGCGTGTTTATTCCCTCGGGCGGCAGCAAATGGGTGGTCGAGGCGCCCTATGTGCTTCAGGCGGCCACGCAGCAGCAGGTGAACCTGGGATGGGTCGTGCAGATCTACAACGCGGCCGAGGCGCTGCCGAATCTGCTCAACCCGTTCTGGATGCTTCCCATGCTGGGTTTGCTCGGCGTTCGCGCCAGGGACCTGGTGGGCTATTCCGTGCTCCAGATGTTCATTCACATCCCGCTGGTCTTCCTCCTCTGCTGGCTGTTCGCGCAATACATACCGTTCGTTCCGCCGCTGAAGTGACGCGCGGCGATCCGGCCCAACGGCTTGCTCGAGCTACCCTGGCCGCAAGTTGTGCGCTGCGGCGAATTCCGGGAAAAGGGCCCGCTCTGCACTCGCACAATTCTTGTGAGCCGCTGGGCGACATGTTAGTCTGCGGCAGTCCTCGCTAGAAATTGCAGACGCTCATGACCATCGACGATTGCCGAAGATTTTATTCCGAGGAAGTAAAATTTGCGGCCAACATTTCCTCGCCCGCGCTGGTCGAGGCGTTCGCACGCGTTCCTCGCGAGCATTTCCTCGGCCCGCCGCCGTGGAACATCGGTTCGCCGGAGCAAAGAGCGTTGTCTCTCCTGGGCCTGGGCGATCCCGGTTATGTGTCCGTAAATGACCCGCGGGCTCTCTACCACAATGTGGTCGTGACGCTGGACATTGCGCGCAACATCAACAATGGGCAGCCCAGCGCCTTGGGGCGCTGGATCGACGCTCTGCAGCTCAAGGCGGGCGAGCGGGTCTTTCATCTTGGCTGCGGCGTCGGGTATTACACGGCCATCCTGGCCGAGGTGGTGGGGCCGAAGGGAAGCGTTGCGGCCATCGAGTTTGAACCTGACCTGGCAGCGCGGGCCCAAAAGAACCTGGCTGCTTTTCCGAATGTTGCTGTCCACCAGGGAGACGGCGCCCTCTTCGACCCGGGAGAGTGCGATGGCATGCTCATCAACGCGGGCGTCACGCACCCGCACTCCACCTGGCTCGACCGGCTGCGCGAAGGCGGCCGGATGGTGCTCCCCTTTACCATTCCCGCCGGGAGCGATGGCATGGGCCAGGGGCTGATGTTCAAACTGACGCGCCGCCGCGAAGGCTACGCCGCGGGACTGGTTGGGCCCGTCGGGATTTATTCGTGCCGGAGCGTGCGCGATGCGCAGTTCGAACCGCTGTTGTTGAAGGCCCTTTCCACCAGAAAGCTGTTCCAATTGAAGTCCGTGCGCCGAGACCCTCACGAACCAACAGACGCTTGCGTGGTACACGGGCCTGGAATTTGCCTGAGCAGCGCGGAACTGGTCGCGGCTCCCACCCCCGGGAACGACTAGAGCCAGCGATGGAGATGACCTGTTACTTCAGCTCTGCCTTAAAGTTCGTGACCACAGTGACAGACGACGCGACCTGCTGAGGGGCCTTCGGCAGCAGGATTCGCTTTCCGTCCGGTGTCAGGGCGAAGAAGACGATGGGAGCGGACAAGCGCGAGAGCAGAGTTTGAGGGGCCTCGAATTGGAGCGCGCCGCCCGAGGATCTCACGGGCACGGCGAGAAGATTGTAGCTCGGGTCCATGTAGTACAGCATTTTGCCGTCGGCGCTCCAAGAGACACTCGTATTCGCGGCCGAGGAGGAAACCTGCCACTTGCCGTGTGCCCCGCCGTAACCCTCCACATACACTTGGACGGAACCGGATTCCATCGAGTTGTAGGCGAGCCACTGTCCATCGGGCGAAAGAACGGCCGAGCCGCCGCGTTCGACCACGCGGCGAGGTTTGCGGTCGCCCTCGAGCGGAAGAACCCACTCGCCTTCCGCATAGTTGAACGAGTTGGGGTGCCAGAAGAAGATGTATTTCCCGTCGCGCGACCAATCGCTGGGCACAATGTAATCTTCCCCGGTGGTCAGGATTTCCTCGTCGCCGCTGCCGTCGGAATGCTTGCGCAGGATGCACGAATGGCCGTCGCGCTGTGAGCCGTAGGCGATCCACTTGCCGTCGGGAGACCACACAGGATAGTCATTGAACACCGGACCAAAGGTAAGGCGGGTGCGCACGTTGCGAGCCAGATCCAGCACCCATACGTCGTT
>JASHSV010000353.1 GCA_030038535.1 Candidatus Acidiferrales bacterium | reverse complement strand
CAAGGCGGGCTCGACGATGCCCTTGCGGTTGGCCTACGCCCAGCGCAGCAGGACCTGCGTCTTTAGCAAGGTACGGATTCTCTGCAACTTGTACTTGGTCGAAGGCTTGCAGTAAAGGATTCGTCCGCCAGATGTCATCTCGAACCCAGTCCCGCGAAGCGGGAATGGGGGTGAGGGATCTGCTTTTCGCTCTTGTTCCTGTGTCCGCACGGAGGCCTTCTATGATTCCTTCTCTCACCACCGAACGCCTCGTCCTTCGCGGCTGGCGCGGCGAGGACTTCGAACCCTATGCCGCTTTCCTGGCCGATCCCGATGTGGCGCGTTATCTCTCGGGAGAGCCCATGAGCCGTACGGACGCTTGGCGTAACATGGCCATGATGGTCGGACATTGGAGCCTGCGCGGCTTCGGCATGTGGGCCGTGGAACGGAAGGAAGACCGGGCATTCATCGGCCGCGTGGGCCTCTTCTATCCCGAAGGGTGGCCCGCTCTCGAAGTGGGCTGGACGCTGGGAAAGCCCTATTGGGGCCGCGGCTACGCCACTGAAGCCGCCCGCGCTGCCATGGCCTTCGGATTTCTTACCCAGGGCCTGGAGCGCATCGTCTCGGTCATCCACATTGAGAATAAGCCGTCGCAGGCCTTGGCCGAACGGCTCGGCGAAACGCGCGGGCCCCGCCACGATATCGTTTTTGCCGGCCGCACGTTTCCGAGCGAAGTCTGGAGCATCTCACGCGCCGACTGGCTCGCGTTCACCATTCGAACGCGCTGAAACGGCTGAATTAGGCCTCGCCTTCCATCCTTTTCACGCTAGCCACGAGCTATCCAGAGGCTTCGGGACCTCCAGCCGCCGCGTGTTATATTCGGGTGCTGACGGACCTAGCCCCATGAGCCGCATCCGCATCTCCGGCGTGCAGTACCTCAACACGGCCCCGCTCGTTTGGGGATTCACGCACGGCCCCCTCGCCGGCAAATACGATCTGACCTTCACCCTCCCCTCGCAATGCGCCGAGCAGCTCGCCCGCGGCGAAGCGGACGTCGCCATCATCCCTGCTATCGAATGCCAGCGGATTCCCTCGCTCGTTGTCCTGCCGGGAATGGCCATCGCCTCGAAACACGCCGTCCGCAGTCTGCTGGTCGTATCGCGCGTGCCGATCGAAGAAGTGCAGCGGCTGGCGCTGGACACGAGTTCGCGCGCGACCGCCGCAATGGTTCGCCTGCTCGCGGCCGGATGGTGGGCGCGCCGCGGCGCGCGCATCAATTTTTCCGGCGCCGCGCCGGACCTCGAAGCCATGCTCTCGGAATGCGATGCCGCGCTGATTATCGGCGACCCAGCGCTGCGCCTGGCCGAGCGCCACGACGCTGGAGAGACCCTTTGGAGCCGCAAGTCGCGTCTTTTTGTCTACGATGTGATTTCTGAGTGGCGCGCGTGGACAGAGCGTCCGGGAGTGCTCGCGCTGTGGGCCGCGCACCGGGAGATATTCTCACGCGCGGACGCGTCTGAAGTTGTCGCCGATTTCGAAGCCTCGAAGCAGTATGGCCTCGAGCACATTCCGGAGATCGCCGCGAACGCAGCCGCCACGCTCGGCCTTCCGCAGACGCATCTGGAAAGCTATTTGCTCGAAAATATCGACTACTCGCTCGACGACGAGAATCGCGCGGGGCTCGAACTCTATTTTCAGAAGGCTGCCGATGCCGGCATCGTGCCGGTCTATCAGCCGCTCCAGTACGCGGGCGCAGCCAGGCTATCCTATGCTCGCCGCGCCGGAATCGAAATGACGGGCGATTAACGATGGGCATCACCCAACAGCAAGCGCTCGATTGGCTGGGGTCGGATGACTTGCTCGGCCTGGGGATGGCTGCGCAGGCTGTTCGCAACCAGAAGACCGACGCGCGCGTGGCTACCTACCAGATCGATCGCAACATCAATTACACCAATTTCTGCACCGAGTATTGCTCGTTCTGCGCCTTCTACCGCCCCATGGGGTCGAAAGAGGGCTACCTGCGGACGCTTCCGGAAATCTACGAGAAAATCGACGAAATGTTGGCGCTGGGCGGAACGGGAATCCTGCTGCAAGGCGGGCTGCACGCGGACCTGAAAATCGAGTGGTACGAGGACCTGTTGCGCGCGCTCCACTCGCGCTACCCGCAAGTGCACCTGCACTGCTTTTCCGCGCCGGAAATCATCAACATCGCCGAACTCTCCGGGCTGTCGCTGCGCGACACGATCGCGCGGCTGCGCGACGCGGGGCTGGCCTCGATTCCCGGCGGCGGAGCGGAAATCCTGGACGACGAGGTGCGCCACCGCATTTCACGCCTGAAGTGCACCTCCGACGAATGGGAGCAGGTGCACCGCACGGCGCACGCGCTCGGCCTGCGCACAACGGCCACCATGATGTTCGGCTGCGGGGAGGAATTGCGCCACCGCGCGAACCATCTGGAGCGCGTGCGGCGGCTGCAGGAGGAGACCGGCGGCTTCACCGCGTTCATCCCCTGGATCTTCGCGCCGGAAAATACCTCGCTCGGAAGAAAACAGTCTGAAACGACCGCGGTGGACTACCTGAAAACGCTCGCCGTGAGCCGCCTCTACCTGGACAACATCGATCACATCCAAACGAGCTGGCTGACGCCGGGAATCAAAGTGTGCCAGGTAGGCCTGCAATTCGGCGCGGACGACGTGGGCAGCATTCTGATCGAAGAGAACGTGGTGTATGCCGCGGGCGTGCGCAATCGCACGAATGAAGCCGAGCTTCGCCGCATCATCTCGGACGCAGGGTATATCCCCGCGCAACGCGACACGCTCTACCGCTCCTACGTCTTGAAAAACTGAGCCGGCCTGTGGGCCCGCCCTCGATGCCACACATGCATTTGCGGATGCGAATGCTGTCCATTTTCGCAGCGTCCTTTGCGGCGCTGCTTTTGCCCGCCGCGCCGGCATTCGCGCAAAGCGGCAAGGATTTCTCGACGGGCACTCCGCTCCCGGCGGGAAGCACGCTGATTGTCGGATTCCTGGCCAAGTACGAAGCCAATGGAAACAACCGAGAGCCGGGCACTGCGCTGGCCACGCGCCTCCGCGCGCTCGCGCTTCCCGGCGTATTCATCGAAACGGCCGGGGAATCGAGCTACGGCGATGCGTTCAAACTGCTGCTGGCCGCCGCGGGCCGAACGCCGAAGGGCTCCTGCGGGCCGGAAGGCTGCCGCGACGTGCGCTTCATTCTCTACGGCTATTTGCATGGCGTGGAAGAGATGGAGAAGGCCGCGCGCAAGCTGGGCTCCTACGGACTCCCGGTGGCGCTGATGATCGAACTCACAAACGCGGGCGCATGCGAAGGCCGAATTCCTCCCAACGTGGCGCGCGCGGCCAACATTTGCCTCGACCTGCGCTGGGTGGATCACGGCCGCAAGCAGGTGCGCGCGGAAGACCCGGCAAAGACGCGGATTCTGGCCAATCTGCGCACCTCCAGCGACGGCCGGTGGCTGGACATTTCGCAGGCTGCGCAGCCCGATCCCAAGATCTGGCCCAGCGAGCCCTACCTGGAGTTCGATCCGATCGCCTGGAACCACGCCGAAGACTACATCCTGGACGAGTTGCGGCGCGCGGGCATTCCCGGCGCGCCAGCGCCGCCGCATTGATGGCCGGATGCTACGGAGCTATTGGCGATGCGGAGGAGTGAATTTGATGGTGAGCGTGACCTCGGCGCCGTCGGGAATGTCGAGCGATTCTTCCGGCACAAGCACGCCGCGGCGGTATCGCGCACGAATGGCTCGCGCAACTCCTTGTTCCGGCTGACCCGCCTGCCCGGGCGACGGTCGCTCCCGGTGTTCGCCGTCTTCTCCATCGAGGGCGACATTTACGAGACGATCCGCTTCGCGGTTTTTTTCACGCGGAACGTGTGCGATTTCGAAATGCTCGAAGGCGCGCGAGAGTTTGAGCGCGCGTTCGTGGAGCGGCTTCAGGCCGGGACTTTTTACGCGGTAGTGGCCCTGGATCTGGCGCACGAGCAACTCGGAATCGCTCTCGACGCGCAGGCGGCGGACGCCGCGTTCGCGCGCGGCATCGAGCGCGGCAATCAGGCCGTAGTATTCCGCGACGTTATTGGTGGCGCGGCCGATGGATTTTCCAGCGGCGACGAGCGTTGCGCCGCCGGCGTCGCGCAGCACCATTCCGTAGGCAGCGGGCCCGGGGTTGCCACGTGCGCCGCCATCGATATTGGCAATCGCGACCCCGAGCGCGGCTCGGCCGGCGGCCGGCTCGGAGAACAATCCTGCAGAGAACGATGTGGGTTTCTGCGGCCGGCTCATGACGGGCAAGACTCGCGGATCACTGCGGAGCGGACTCCGGCGCCGCGGTGCTGCCGGCGACAGCCGGGGCGGGCGCGGCGGCGGGGGGAGCATCGAAGTAGAGCATGCGGCCGCAGGATTCACACTCCACGATTTCCTCGGTCTCCGCGCGCTTGAGGCGCTGCACGATGTGCGGGCGCAGGTGCACCCGGCAGCCGGAGCAGGTCTCGCCGTCGAGCTGGGCGACGGCGATTCCGTGGTGGCGCGGAGCATAGAGCCGGTAGCGCTCGAGCAGCGGGGAAGGAACTGCGGAGGCTTCGCGATCGCGCTCGGCGCGCAGCGCGGATTGCTGTGCGGTGAGCGCCGCGCGTTCAGCCTCAATGGCCTGTTTCGCCGATTTGGCAGCGGCTTCGGCTTCCGCCAGGGCCTTCTCGCCGGCCTTCACCTGCCGATCGTGCTCCTCGCCGGCGACCATGTGGTCGAGAACGGCGTCTTCGGCCTTGCGGATTTCGTTTTCCGCCGTCTCGATTTCGTGCACGAGGGCGCGATAGGCTTCGTTGGTCTTGATTTGCGCGGTCTGGTCCTTGAACTTACGGACTTTTTCCTTCCAGGATTCGACGTCGAGCTCGAGTTTCTTGCGGTCTTTGAGGCTGGCGGACTGAGCCTCGCGGGTTTTGGCGAGCACGGCGCGCGCGGCCTCCGCCTGCGCGTCGATTTCTGCGATGCGCCGCGGGAAGCGCGCGAGTTCAGCAGCCAGCTCCGCGAGCTTCAAATCGAGAGTTTGGACCTGCAACAGTTCTTTCAAGCCAGGATGCATCGTTGAAAGTCTAGCACACGGTTTTGGGAAGCACCGCGGCGCGAGCGCGCTGCGGAGGCGGCTAGGGGATGGGATGAACTTCCATGGACTGGTCGATCATAAAGCCCGAAGGGGGCGGGGTGATCGGACCAGAGTAGCGCGCGGTGACGGTGAAGGCGCCCGCTTGCTTCTCCACGGAATAGGCGTAGCCATCGCGGCCGGAGCGTGTCATGGACATCGCGCCGCTGGAGCTCAGCTCGTCGAGAGAGGCATAGGAGCCGTGCTCGGCGAAGTAGGCGCGTTCCGCCTGGGCGATGGCGATGAGGTCGTTCTTCACGCCGGCGACATTGATGGCGGAAACGGGATTGCCGCCGCCTGCTTCTTTGGGAAGCGACTGCACGACGAAGCTGCGGTAGATCAAGTAGCCGATGACGAGAGCGGCGAGCAGAGCGATGAGGGCGCGCATAAACGCCTCCTGCGGGTCCAGCGTAGCGCAATCGCCGGGCGGAGTGGCGCGCCGCGGCTTGGGGCTGTGCCGCACGCGGCACAGGCGGCTGCGGATGGAAGCGTAGTGCCTGCGGCCATCGTATTTTCGGTCACAAGGAGCGGCGGGCTTTGCGTTTCGCGCTTGGACTCCTGCTATGATGTGCGGCAGCTTTCGGCGCGGGAATGCGCCGGCGTGGAGCGAGAAGCGTGCAGGCCCCGGCTGTCCAGCTTGATATTTCTTCCCTGATCCAGCTTCGCGAGTCGGAGCTTGAGGAGGCGCGCAACCTGCAGCTTTCGCTGCTGCCCAACGCGCCGCTGTGCGTGGCGGGCACGGAGTTCAGCTCGCGTTTCCGGGCAGCCGCTGCCGTGGGCGGAGATTTTCTGGACTACTTTACGCTGGCCGACAACCGGATCGGGATTTATCTGGGCGACGTGGTGGGGAAAGGACTCTCCGCAGCAATGTACGCGGCATTGACGGTGGGGACGCTGCGCGGGATCCACAAGACGGGCTGCCCGCCGATGACGGTGCTCTCCACGCTGAACCGCCGGCTGCGAACACGCACGGTGGCGGGGCGTTATTCGGCGGTGCAGTATGCCGTCTACGACCCCGGAACGCGCGAGCTGCTGTACGCGAACGCGGGCCTGCCGCGGCCCATCCATTTTTCGGGAAACACGTGCTGCGAGGTAGGGCAGGGCGGTCTGCCCTCGGGTCTGTTCGACGAAGCGCAATACGACCAGTACAGCGTGACGCTGGCACCGGGAGACGCGGTGCTGTTCCTCACCGACGGGCTG
>JASHSV010000352.1 GCA_030038535.1 Candidatus Acidiferrales bacterium | reverse complement strand
TCTGGCCAATTTCGTGGATGGTGCAGATGTTGGGGTGATTCAGAGCAGAAGCAGCGCGCGCTTCGCGACGAAAACGTTCCAAGGCCTGGGGATCTCTCGCAAGGTCGTCGGGGAGGAATTTGAGAGCGACGAAGCGTCCGAGTTCAATGTCCTCGGCTTTGTAGACCACGCCCATGCCGCCGCCGCCGAGCTTTTCCAGGATGCGGTAGTGCGAGACGGTTTGCCCCAGGAGTGACGGGGAACTCGCCATGGTGGGGTCATGTTAGGTGGCAGCCCAAACCAAGTCAATGACGGCCAATTTTCTGGAAGAGTGGTCGGCTATACGGAAATAATCTCCCAGCCGGGGTCCCAGGGGTACCTGGTCCGCACCGTTCGCGGAACTTGCCGCATCGTCTCCGGCGTGTTCGGCTCTTCCCTCGCGAAACCTTTTCCCGCTTCCCCCCGTCCAATGGGCATCCCCTATTGCTTCCCCATAGGGGATGTGCGATGCTCCCTATTGCTTTCCCACAGGAGGCCGCATGGGCGACAAGTCCGACGTCTGGCAGGGCACCCTGGCCCTGATGATTCTCCGCACCCTCGAGGTCCTCGGCCCGCTCCACGGTTACGGCATCGCGCGGCGCATCGAGCAGACCAGCGGCAATCGCCTGCTCATCAACTACGGAACCCTCTATCCCGCGCTCCTCAAACTCGAGCAGGAGGGCTACATCGCCTCCGCATGGGGCGCCTCGGAAAACAACCGCCGCGCCAGGTTTTACCGGCTCACGCGCGCCGGCCGCAAACAGGCGCAACGGGAAACTCGTGACTGGGAAAAGGCCAACGACATCCTGGCGCGCTTCCTCGCGCCCGAACAAAAGTTCTGATTTCCCTCGCCTGCGCCACACCGCGGGCGCGGAGGCGCGAACCGCGGCCGCAAAGGAGCCCTCATCATGCGACCTCTCAGAGGATGGCTGGCACGAATCGCCGCAATGCTCCGCAGGCGCCAAGGCGACCGCGAATTCTCCGCCGAGCTCGAATCCAATCTCCAACTTCACATCGAAGACAATTTGCGCCGCGGCCTCTCGCCCCTCGAAGCCCGGCGCCAGGCCCTCATTTCGCTCGGCGGCATCGAAGCCGCGAAGGAGGCCTATCGCGAGCAACGCGGAGGCTCCTGGCTCGATGCCTTTGCCCAGGACGTTCGCTTCGCTCTGCGCATGCTGCGCAAATCCCCCGGTTTCACCGTGGTTACAATTCTTACCCTCGCTCTCGGAATCGGCGCGAACACCGCAATTTTCACCGCCATCGACGCGATCATGCTCAAGTCGCTGCCCGTCCGCGATCCACGCCATCTCTTCCTGCTGCACTGGAATGCGCACACGAGACCAAAAACGCACGGGTACCAATCCTACGGCGATTGCGCGTCTGCGGATTGGCAAAACCTCACGAATGGCTGTTCGCTCTCGAAGCCGTTTCTCGAGGATGTCCGCAAACTGGGCGTTTTCTCCGGCATCGCCGAATTCGCCGGGGGAGGTTCCCTGACTCTCAGCGGCAATGGGCCGGCCAGCCAGGCGAAGAACCAGTTTGTTTCCGGAGATTACTTCGAGACTCTGGGCGTGCGCCCTGCGCTTGGCCGGTTGTTTGTTCCCGCAGACAATGCGCCGGGCGCGGCTGCGGTAGCGGTCCTGCACTACGACTATTGGCAGAACGCATTTGGCGGCGATCCCTCGGTAATCGGGAGGGTTATCCACCTGAATCGCCTGCCCTTCAGCGTGATTGGAGTTGCGGAGCAAGGCTTCACGTATTTCACTCCGGGAATGAGCCGCGACCTCTGGGTCCCGATGGTGCAGCGGCAATTCCTGCGCGAGCATTGGTCGCCGCAACAGGAGGATGCAGCCTCGTGGTGGATTGTGGCTGTCGGCCGGCTGAAACCGGGCATATCGCGCCTCCAAGCACAGGAAAAGATCAGTGCTCTCTTTGCGAACGAGGTGGTCAGCGGCGAAAAGCCGATGCTGAGCGCAGCAGATGCTCCCACCATCACCCTGCTCCCCGCGCAGGATGCGATGACCGGCGTGCGCAAGGAGGTGTCCAGAATGCTGTTCACGCTCATGCTGGCCGTGGGCATCGTCCTGCTCGTGGCATGCGCAAACGTTGCGGGCTTGCTGCTCGCCCGCTCAGCGGGACGCCGGCGGGAGATCGCCGTTCGGCTGGCCCTCGGCGCTGGACGCGCCAGATTGCTCCGGCAATTGCTCACCGAAAGCCTGACGCTCAGCGCGGCGGGAGGCGTGCTGGGCGTATTGCTGGCTCGGTGGTCTGCCCGCGCGTTGATGGCGTTCGCCTCGAGCGATTCCTCTCGTCCGCTGGGCATTTCGTTGCAGCTTGATTGGCGGATTCTCGGTTTCACGCTGGCAGCCACGGTGGTCACCGCGGTTCTGTTCGGCATCGTTCCCGCCCTGCGTTCCATGCGCATTCCGCTCACCTCGGCGATGAAGGAGGGCGCGAGCGGGCGCGCCGCACATGGCCGATTCAGCGTTGGCGATGGCCTCGTCGTCGCGCAGGTAGCCCTCACGGTGGTCGTGCTTGTGGGCGCGGGGCTGCTGGTGCGGACGCTCCGCAATCTGCGCAGCGTCGATCCAGGCTTTGCCACAAATAACCTGCTCACCTTCGAAGTGGACACTGCTCTCTCCGGCTATTCCGGCGAGCGCCTGGTGCAGCTCTACGAGGATTTGCGCGCACGCTTCGCCGCCGTCCCCGGCGTGCTTTCCGCGAGTTACTCTGAGGAGCTGCTGCTGGCCGGATGGCTCTCCATTACCGACTTCCACCTGGACGGCACACCGCCCAAGCAGAAATCGGAAGCCGATTGGCTGCCCATCGGCCCCGACTACTTTGCCACGATGAAAATTCCCCTGCTCAACGGACGCGCGTTTCTCCCCGAAGAATATTCGACTGCGGCCAAAATTGCGGCCGATCC
>JASHSV010000351.1 GCA_030038535.1 Candidatus Acidiferrales bacterium | reverse complement strand
CGGGGCAGACCGCCGGCGACGCCCGCTCGCACTCCGCGCAAATCTCATCCATGGGCAGCGGATTCTCGCGCCAGTATTCCTCGAAGTTCATCCTGCGATGGCAAAAGCTGCATTCGACTTCGGCCAGTCGCGTTTCCGGCTTGACCGATGAGGGCCGCATCTCCCGTTTTTTCGCGCAAAGGTTCAACACGCGTTCGGCGATGTGTTCCCCTGTCAGTCCGATGGCCTGCACCAGCTCCCAGGGCTTCCCGGAAAGTCCGAAGCGGTCTTCCACTCCCACCATGTCCAGCAACAGCGGATGGGCAAAATCCGTACGCTTGCGCAGTATGGCGCCCGCCACCAGGTTTCCGAAGCCGCCCTTCTGGTGCTCCTCCGCGGTCACCACGAGACGCGTTTCCGCGGCTGCAGCCACCAGCGCTGCGATGTCGAGCGGTTTGACGGTGTGCACGTTGAGCACGCGAGTCTCGATCCCGTAATCTTCTTTCAGAATCCACGCGGCGCGCATTGCTTCAGGGACCATCGGCCCGCAGGCCACGATGGCCGCATCCTCTTCCTCGCCGATGTATTCCGTGGAGAGCACCGTTTCGAACGCGTCAAGAAATCGCGGCTTCTCCCCGCGATAACGGATCACGTTCGCGACGCCGAATTTGTACGGCGTCGCAGCCGTGGTAACCACCGGTGTCGCCTCCCGCGCAAAGCGCACGTAGACAGGCCCATCCAGTTCCAGCAGGCAGTAGCGCGTGGCGCGTTCCGTCTCCACCGAATCGCACGGCACTTCCATATGCATGTTCGGGAGAATGCTCATCAGAGAGATTTCCTCGAGCGACTGGTGGGTGGCCCCGTCCGGGCCCACGGAGATGCCCCCGTGGGCGCCCGCGATCTTCACGTTCAAATTGTTGTAGCAGACCGTTGTGCGCAGTTGATCCCAGGCCCGTCCGGAAGCAAACACGCCGTATGTGCCGGTCACCGGAATCAGTCCCTCGCGCGCCATGCCGCTGGCCACGCCCATCATGTTCTGCTCGGCGATTCCCACACTGGTCACTCGCGAGAGCCGCTCCGGATGCTTCGCTTCGAAATCCGCGATGCGGATGGAGCTCGAGATGTCTGCATGGATCGTACACACGCGGGGATCTTCGCCGGCAGCCGCCAGTGCCCGCCCAAATCCCATCCGGGTCGGATCCATGGCCGCTTTCATCTGTTCGCGAGCGTTCCACCAGTAGTCGCGGTCGCAAAACGGAATCTGGCGCTTGGTCTCCTCGGTCACGCGCCGCTCGCGCTCCTGCGCGCGCGCCAGCATCCGGTCAACCCGTTCACTCGGAACCGCGGGCGTGCTCAGTTCGGCGATGGCCTTTTCAAATTGCTCGCGATTCGGCGCCACCCCGTGCCACGCCGCCTGGTTCTCCATGTACGAGACGCCTTTGCCTTTCACCGTATGCGCGATGACCACGGTCGGACAGTTTGTCTGTTTCTCCGCGGCATCGAACGCCGCCAGAATCTGATCGAGGTTGTGGCCGTCGATCTCGATCACGTTCCAGCCAAAAGTTGCGTACTTCGCGCCGATCGGCTCTATCCCCATCACTTCCTGCACCCAGCCGTCGATTTGCAGCTGGTTCTGGTCCACGATGCCGCACAGATTGTCCAGCCGGTAATGGCCCGCAGCCATGGCCGCTTCCCAGATGCTTCCTTCTTGTTGCTCTCCGTCGCCCATGATGCAGTACACGCGATGCGGTTCCCCGCGGCGTTTCGCCGCCAGCGCGCTCCCCACGGCCACGCTCAATCCCTGTCCCAGCGACCCGCTGGAAATCTCCACTCCCGGCACCTTCAGCCGGTTCGGATGACCTTCAAACGACGACCCCAGTTGTCGCAGCGTGACGGTGTCCTCCACAGGGAAATAACCGGCGCGGCCCAGAGCCACGTAGAGCGCCGGCGCCTTGTGGCCTGCCGACCAGTACACGCGGTCGCGTCCCGGCCAGGAGGGCAGTGTCGGGTCATGGTTCAG
Source organism: Candidatus Acidiferrales bacterium (assembly GCA_030038535.1). GTDB lineage: Bacteria > Acidobacteriota > Terriglobia > Acidiferrales > UBA7541 > JOPF136. The sequence continues at coordinate 1,832 of JASHSV010000351.1, read as the reverse complement.
AACACTCAAATAAAGAGCTGCCGCGATGTCCATGATGGAAAGTGAACCACCAGGATGTCCCGAGCCGGCCGCGAAAATATCGGTAATCGCGAGGGCGCGCATCTCCTGCGCCGCCAGCCGAACTTCTTCCACGCTCAGGCGCGGACCGCGTTGCTCACGTGTTGATTCCATGGCGTTTCTCCTGAGCCGAAACAGGCGCAAAGGGCTCGCATGCGCATGAGTCGGGGCGTGCGGGACCGGCTGTTAAGCGTGTCGGGCGCACGGAGAGTCCAACCCTCGTGAGGAGCGTCGCCCTCGGGAGTTGCCCGGTCTGTGATGGGGGTCACACGAAACTGTGGTGATTGACGCGTGGCGGGTTGTGCGGCGCGCCTCTCGGTTCGGGAACCTGCAGACCTGCTGCGACGCTCACGCGCCGCCAAAAAGAAGCGGCGCCCCGAGTTTGCGGCTGTAGTTCGGCCGGTAGCGCTCTGCGTTATAGAGCGCGGCCACGTCCACTTTTCGCGGGCCGAGAGACGCTGTCGGCAGCGGCGTGTGCGTGTAACACCCGTTCTGAACCGCTACCATCCGACCGATAATCCCGTCGCGAATCAAATCGAGGGCGATGTTCGCAAACGTGATGGCCACCAATTGGTCGATGGAGTCCGGCTCGCCGCTGCGCAGGTCATAGGTCAGATCGCTGCTCATCGTCTCTTCGCCGGTCCGTCGCTTTACCTCTTCTGCCAGCGCGTGGCCGATGTCCACCTTCTTCCGGTGGCCGTAGGCGTCCGTTTCTCCGAAGTCGCCCACCTGCTGGTTCTGCCACACGGCTCCCTCGGAGACCACGACCAGCGAGTAGTTGCTGGGGTTCCTCTGTTTGTCTTCGAGGAGCAAGGCAGAAATCCGGTCCAGATCGAACGGGTATTCGGGGATCAAGCATCGCGCGGACGTTACGTACGCGGTGTAGAGCGCGGTAAAACCCGAGTCGCGCCCGAAGATGCGGAAGATTCCGATGCGTTCGTGGGAACCAAGCGTGGTGCGCTGCCGCGTGACCAGTTCTTTCGCCCTCGTAATAGCCGTCGAGAACCCGATGCAATACTCCGTGCCGGGCACGTCGTTGTCCATCGTCTTCGGCACGGCGATCACCGGATATCCGGCCGCAGACAAAGCAGAGGCGAATCCCAGTGTATCGTCTCCGCCGATCACCACCAGGCAGCCCACGTCCAGCCGTTCCAGATTTTCGATGACGATGGGCGTGAAGTCATAGTATTTTCCGTCGAACGCAAGCTTCTCCACCCGGCCGCGCGCCATGTGCTCCGGCAGCTTGGATTGTGAAATGCGCCGGGGATTTGTCCGCGAGGTGTGCAGCACGGTCCCGCCGCTGCGGTCGATCGTGCGCGTGTTCTCCCGCGTCAGAGGACGAATGTAGAGCGCGTCTGTCTCCAGCGCCGGGTTCATGTGCGTCAGTCCTTCCCAGCCCTTGCGGATGCCCGTCACTTCCTTTCCCATTTCGCTGGCCCGGTACACCACCGACTTGATCACCGGGTTTAATCCAGGAACGTCGCCCCCGCCCGTCAAAATCCCGATCTTTTTCCCCCCAGCCATGGGTTCTCCCCCTCTGCCCATTCTCTAAGCAGCTCAGGCTGTTGAGCTGCCATGGCATCAGAGTCACACCAATCCCGGGGAAACACAAATCGGTGCGAATCCTTCCACCAGCACCGGTTGCACGTCCGCTTTAGTGTGCGTGCCGCGTCTGCGGGAGTTCGGGAGGTCCGGCGCTAAACCCCGATGGTGGACTTCGTAACACGTAGCGCCTATGATTCATCCTAATTCTTTTTTACTCTCGTGGCTTGGGG
>JASHSV010000350.1 GCA_030038535.1 Candidatus Acidiferrales bacterium | reverse complement strand
TCGGCCGCCTGGGCCGCGATCAGGAAGTCGCCGCCGCCGTCGTATTTCTTGCCAGCGACGAAGCCGCCTACATCACCGGCCACGTCCTCGACGTCAACGGCGGCATGCACATGGCGTAGCTCGCGGGAACTGGAGGGGTTTTGTTGACCTCTTGAAGCGCTGTGAATACAATGCCGTGGCGCTTTCAGAGGGGGATCCGACTGGATTTCCGGCCGCAGCCGGAGGCGCACAGGGGAGGAGAGGCGAATGGCCAGCACTGAAGAGCGCGTCAAGCAAATCATCGTCGAGCAGCTCGGCGTATCCGAGGAAGAAGTCACCCCCACCGCCCATTTTGTGGACGACCTTGGCGCAGACTCCCTCGACCAGGTCGAACTCGTGATGGCCCTCGAAGAGGCATTCGGGGTCGAAATCCCCGACGAGGATGCCGAAAAAATCACCACCGTCAAAGACGCCATCGAGTACATCGAAAAGCACGCAGCCAAAAAGTAGCCTGCAAGGCCCTCCAAGCGTCAAAGTCGAAGGAGAGCAACCCAACCCTTGAACCGCAGAGTCGTCGTCACCGGTGTGGGCCTGCTGTGCGGATGCGGCATCGGCACTGAAGAAGTCTGGAAGAACCTGCTTGCCGGCGAGAGCGGCATCGGCCCCATCACGCTCTTCGATACCACCGGCCATGACGCCCGCATCGCCGGCGAAGTCCGCGGATTCGATCCCCTCAACTGGGTCGAGAAAAAAGAAATCAAGAAGATGGGCCGCTTCATCCAGTTCGCCATGGCCGGCGCGGACTTCGCGATGAAGATGTCCGGGCTCCAGGTGGCTCCTGAGATCTCCGAGCAGGTTGGCGTCTATATCGCTTCCGGCATCGGCGGGTTCGACGTCATCGAGCGCGAGCACACCAAGCTGATGCAGGGCGGCCCAGGCAAGATCTCGCCCTTCTTCATTCCCGCCACCATCGTCAACCTCGCCGCCGGCCACGTTTCCATCCGCTATGGCGCCCGCGGCCCCAATTCCGCCACAGCCACTGCCTGCTCCGCATCCGCGCATGCCATCGGCGACGCCTTTCGAATCATCCAGCGCGGCGATGCGGACGCGATGATCTGCGGCGGCGCGGAAGCCGCCATCACGCCGCTGAGTGTGGGCGGATTCGCCTCCGCGCGCGCTCTCTCCACGCGAAACGAGGAGCCCACGCGCGCCAGCCGTCCCTTCGACGCCCAGCGCGACGGATTCGTGATCGGCGAAGGAGCCGGCATCCTGATTCTCGAGGAGCTCGAATTTGCTCGCCGCCGCGGCGCCCCGATCCTGGCGGAAATCGTCGGCTACGGCATGACCGGCGACGCCTATCACATTACCCAGCCCGCCGAGGGCGGCGACGGCGCCTATCGCGTGATGAAGCGCACGATTGCCGACGCCGGCGTTTCTACCGATGTGGTTGGCTATGTGAATGCCCACGGCACCTCGACCCCCATCGGCGACGCCATCGAAACCTGCGCGATGAAGCGCCTGTTCGGCGATCGGGCCAAATCCGTTCCGGTCAGCTCCACAAAGTCCATGACCGGCCATCTGCTGGGCGGCGCTGGCGGCCTCGAAGCCGGAATCTCCATCCTGGCGCTGCGCGATCAAATTCTTCCCCCAACCATCAATCTCGAAAATCCCGATCCGCAATGCGACCTGGACTACGTGCCGCTCCATTCGCGCAAGGTTTCGGTCTCCTACGCCCTCTCGAACTCCTTCGGCTTCGGCGGCACCAACGCGAGCCTGCTCTTCAAACGCTGGGAAGCCTGACGGCTTCCCCTCGGCTACTGGTCAAACTGCGACTCCTCCGCCGCTGCCCGCTCCAGGATCGAAATCTGCCCGGCCAAATCGTCATCTCGATGCTCCATGGTCAGCGTCTGCCCATCGTCCGAAAGCGACCAGTAATCCTTGTAATGCATCTTTCGGCCCGCGGGTTCCATCGTGGATTCGAGCACCAGTTCCCGGCCTTCCCACCGCGCCTCGGTTCGCATGAGTGCCCCACCCAGCAGGTTTTCGCACGATGCTCCGGTTCGAAACACGGCCCTCGTCTGCTGCCTGCTCCCGTCCGCGTAGGTGACCCGGATTTCCTGCGTCAACTCTGGCTCTCGATGCTCGATTTTCGCCAGAACTCGCTTCGGTACTGGCCCGCGCAGGACGCTTTTCTCTAGGTTCAATTCCCAGATTCCGGTGAAGTCCGGGCGCGGCTCGCTCATGCTCACGGTGCCGCGCATGCTATGCCGCCGCAGGCCTGGTTTCAACCGGGCGTGAAAGCGTGACCTCGACGGGCAAGACTTTCAGCGCCGCACGTCGTAAAATAACCGTCCCTTTGTCGCTTTTTCCATTCAGGAGGACCGAGTGAACATTGTTGTCTGTGTCAAGCAGGTGCCTGCGAAGGATGCGCCGCTGGCCATCCCCGAAGGTGCCGCATGGATTCGCGAGACCGACATTGGCTTTGAGCTCAACGAGCCCGACGGCTACGCCCTGGAAGAAGCCCTGCGCCTCAAGGAAAAGCACGGCGGCGAGGTCGTCGCGCTTTCCCTGGGCCCGGAACGCTCCAAGCAGGCCATCAAGGAGGCGCTGGCCAAAGGCGCCGAGCGCGGCGTGCACATCTCCGACGACAAATTCTACGAACTCGATCCGCTCGGCTCTGCCCGCTGTCTGGCTGCGGCGATCCAGCGCGAAAAGTTCGACCTGGTTCTCACCGGCCTGCAAAGCGACGACCACGGCTTCGGCCAGACCGGGGTCCTGCTGGCCGAACTGCTCGGCCTGCCCCATGCCACCATCATCATGCAGATCGATGCCGCGGACGGCCGGCTGAAGCTGAAGCGCGAACTCGAAGCCGGATGGTTTCAGTGGGTCGAGCTGCCTCTTCCCGCTGTGCTTTCCATCCAGAGCGGCATCAACAAGCCGCGCTACGCCACGCTCAAAGGCATCATGGCCGCGAAGAAGAAGGAAATCGCCACCCTTTCGCGCGCCGATCTCGGCGTCACCGTGACGCCAACGCAGCGCATCGAGCGCATCTACGTCCCCAAGAAGACCAAGAAAACAGAAATCCTCACCGGCACGGCAAAGGAAGCCGCCGCCAAGCTGGTGGAAAAATTGAAGCACGAAGCGAGGGTGCTCTAAATGAAAATCCTCGTCGTCACCGAACAACGCGATGGCCAGTGGAACCGCGCCAGTTTTGAAACTCTCACTGCCGCCCAGCAGGCCGCGCGCGACACCGGCGCAACCATCGCGGCTGCGGTGGTGGGCAAATCCGTCGGCGCGCTGGCCAAGGAACTCGCCGCATACAAGGTTGCCGAAGTTCTCGCCATCGAGCACGACCTGCTGGAAAAATACACGCCCGACGGTTACACGCTCGCGCTCAAGCAAGTCATCACAGAAGCGAAGCCCGACTTCGTCTTTTTTCCCCACACCTACCAGGTGCGCGACTTCGCGCCCAAACTCGCTGCTTCGCTCGGCCGCGGCATGATCGCCGACTGCGTCGGCCTTCGCTACGAGAATGGCCGCCTCGTGTTTGTCCGTCAGATGTTCCAGGGCAAGACGGCCGCCGACGTCATCTTTCAGGGCGATGCTCCGTGGTTCGCCAGCTTCCAGGCAGGTGCGTTTCGCGGCGATCAGGCGGAAACCGGCGGGAGCGCCACGCCGCGCCATGTCACCGTCGATTTGAAGCCCGAACAAATCCGCGCCAAGCCGCTCGAACTCTTCCGCGAAGCCAAGCAAGCAGTGGACCTGACGCAAGCGCCCATCATCGTCGCTATCGGCCGTGGCATTAAGGAACCCACAAACATTCCGCTGGCGGAAAAACTTGCGCAGGCCATTGGCGGCGAGATTGCGGCTTCGCGCCCTATCTGCGACGAAGGCTGGCTGCCCATGGAACGCCAGATCGGCAGCTCCGGCCAGACCGTCGCACCGAAGCTGTATCTGGCCATTGGCATCAGCGGCGCCATTCAGCACGTCGTGGGAATGAAGGGCTCGCGCACTATCGTGGCCATCAACAAGGACGCCAACGCGCCGATCTTTGAGGTCGCCGACTACGGCATTGTCGGTGACCTCTTCGAGATTGTGCCCGCACTCACCGAGGAACTCGCCAAGTCTAAATAGACCTCTTCGCCTTTTCGCATCGGCACGGCGGAGCCTGTTTCTGCAACCGGCGCAAATCTTACGCGGCTGTGCCTCCCGGCCGAATGCTCGACTATTGCGTTCTGCTAGAATGTCGGCGTGGCGCCAGAGCGCGAAACTCTCGAGGCGGATGTTCTGATTGTCGGCGGCGGTCCCGCCGGGCTGGCCTGCGCGCTGCATCTGGCCAACCTGATTCGAAAGCACAATGAATCGGGCTCGAAGCCCGAGCTTTCCGCCGAAAATATCTACCTGCTCGAAAAAGGACGCGAAATCGGCGCTAATCAGCTCTCCGGGGCCGTCATGGACCCGCGCGGACTCCGCGAACTCGTGCCCGATTTCGAGAAAACGGCTCCGCTCGATACGCCCGTGACCGACGACGCCGCGTGGTTCTTCACCTCCAGCCGCGCCTGGAAATTCCCCATCACGCCTCCGCCGCTCCGCAATCACGGTAACTACGTAATTTCCCTCAGCAAACTCACCAAATGGCTCGGCGGGCTGGTGGAGAAGACCGGCGTGAATCTGTTCACGGGCTTCGCCGGCTCCAGCCTGCTGATGGAAGGCGAACGCGTCGCCGGGGTCGTCACCGACGATAAGGGGCTCGACAAGAACGGCAAGGCGAAATCGAATTACACTCCCGGCTATGAACTCCGCTCCAAAGTTACCGTCCTGGCCGAAGGCCCGCGCGGCTCGCTCACCAAGCAACTCGTCAACCGGCTCAAGCTCGACGGCCTGAACCCGCAGGTCTACAGCATCGGCGTAAAGGAACTCTGGGAAGTTGCCGAAGGCCGCGTCGCTCCCGGCTTCGTAGCGCACACCATGGGCTGGCCCGTTCCGGCCAGCATGTATGGAGGCGGCTGGCTTTACGGCATGCAGGCCAATCGCGTGTCCGTCGGCTTGGTGATCGGACTCGAATACGCCGATCCGCTCTTCGATCCACACGAGGCATTCCAGAAATACAAGACGCATCCCTTTATCCGGCGCGTGCTCGAAGGCGGCAAGCTGGTTCGCTACGGCGCCAAGACGATTCCCGCGGGCGGATGGTACTCGATGCCCCGACCCTATGCGGACGGCGTGCTGATCATCGGGGATTCCGGCAGCTTTCTGGACGCGCAGAAGCTGAAGGGCATCCACATGGCCATCAAAAGCGGAATGCTGGCCGCGGAAACCGTCCTCGATGCCCTTGTGACAAACGATGCATCCGCGAAATCGTTTTCTGCCTTCCAGGAGCGCGTTGACGCAACCTGGGTGAAAAAACAGCTCTGGTCGGTGCGCAATTTCCACCAGGGCTTCGCCCACGGCCTGGTTCCCGGCCTCGTCCACGCCGCCTTTCAGCAGATTTCGGGCGGGCGCGGGCTGGTGGACCCCATGCGCACCCGCGCCGGCTACGAAGCCTATGCGCACCTCGATGGCCGGAAGCCTCCGGCCGAGCGCTTCAAGGGCGACGGCAAACTTACCTTCGATCGTCTGACCGACGTCTATCATTCGGGCACGCGCCACGACGACGACGAGCCCTGCCACCTGCTGGTCTCGGACACGAACATCTGCATCGGCCGCTGCACCACGGAATTCGGCAACCCGTGCCAGTATTTCTGTCCCGCTGCGGTGTACGAGATGGTGGAAGAGCGGGGCGAGCGGAAGCTGAAGATTAATGCGGCCAACTGTGTTCATTGCAAGACTTGCGACATCGCCGATCCCTACCAGATCATCACTTGGGTCCCGCCCGAAGGCGGCGGTGGGCCGAACTACGAGGGCATGTAGCCGATCGTCAAAAGCGGCGTCTCGGAGCCGCCTTCGCCACCAACGTTTGTCCGCAATATCCTTTCTCCGTTAGGCATGATCGGAAAGTCCGTTTTGGGCTGCCGGCTGGCCCCCCTCTGAGGGCGGCTGCTGTTTCGGCTTTCCTCCAAATAGGCGGCGAAAGAAATTCGCCACTCTCGTACCAAACGACGGTTTCTTCGCCGGCTGGTCCGCCGCATTCGCCGCTGCGGGCGCGGCTTTTGCCGCCCCGGGCGTCGGCGCTTCCACTTCGCCGCGCCACACAATCACAGGTTCCACATACACTTCGCGAAACAGCAGCGCGGTTTGTGCGCTGGGTGGGGGCAGCGAGGCGCCCTTTGCCGGGGCCGAGGCTTTTTCGTCTCCCGCTGTGTATGCCAGCGGTGGCATGGTGATTTTCCAGATCGACTGCTCGCCCGGGGCCGATGGCGCAGGCTGTGGTGCGTTTTTCTGCGCCCCCTCCGCAGTTGGTTCGGGAGCCGGCGGCGCGGCTGTGCCGAGTGGTATGCCTGCCGCGGAATTCGCGGGTTTCTCGGGGGAAGCGCGCTTCGCTTCCAGTGCGTCGCAGGCGCAGGACCGCGCCGTTTCCCCCAGGCTCGCGAGCTGGCCATCGCGCAGCGTCGCTTCCGTCCCCTGTGGCACGACGATGTTGTCTCCGCCGAACTGCGGCTCGAGCCGGATCGCTCCGCTGGCCGCGTGCACGCACATTTTCCCGGCGTCGTCGAGGCCGACGCTGATGTCGTCGGCGCGGCTGGCGGCGATCGGACTCGCCGCAATCTGAGGCGTGTAAATGCGCAGGTTTGCGGGATCGGCCGCGCGCGCGCGCACGCGGCCATAATCGAGCGCAAGCGTCAGGCTCGTTCCGGCGCGCACCAGCGAAAACCGGGCGGGCCCGCAGACGCCGATTTCTCCTCCGCCTGCGGCCAGCTCGATGCGAG
>JASHSV010000349.1 GCA_030038535.1 Candidatus Acidiferrales bacterium | reverse complement strand
CGGCGGTCTGGCAGATGTGGCCGGGGCAGAGATTGAAGGTCTCCCCGGTCATGAAGATTTCGATGGCGTAGAGAAATTTTCCGCCGAGGACTTCGACACGCGTGATGGAGCCACCGCGGGCGGGAATGAATTCCTGGACGAGCGCGGTCTGGTCGAGGCCCATATCGAGATGGCCGCCCGCCGCGGCTGCTTCGAGGTCAGCAGCGCGGTCGTAGCGCGCGATGCCGGCACCGCTGCCGCCAATGTTGGGCTTCACAACGACCGGATAGCCGAGCGTGGCCGCGGCACCAGGGGCCTCCGACGGACTGTTGATAATGCGGGTGCGCGGGCAGGGCACACCGAGCGAATGAAAGACGGACAACTGTGCGGCTTTGGAGGATTCGAACGCAAATGCGCGGCTGCCATTCACGACGCGCGTTCCCGTGCGTTCCAGATGGGCGAGATAGCCGAGGGTGTAGAAGATTCCCTGGCCGTTGCCGCGGCGATAGGCGGAAGGGCTCATGCGGTTGAATACGAGGGAGTAGGGGGCCTCGTCGCGCGAGGGGTCGTATTGATGGCTGCGCGCGTCGATGCGGACGTAGGGGACGCCGCGGACATCGAGAGCGTCGAAGAGCGGACGGAACCACTCCTGATGCTCGTGGTAGATGCCAATGGGGCGCGGAGCGGTCATTGGACCCTTTCTAAAAGCCGAAAAACGAAAATCGTGAAATCGAGAACCGTGTTGCCGGCCCGTCTTGAGTGCCAACGGTGCGAGCCCGGACGGCCCACAAAATAAAAAAGCCGCTCGCTGGGAGCGGCCGGGAAACTCCCTGCTGACCTCGCTCGATTCGGGATCAGCAGGCTCCCCGTCCACCCGGGCAACACCAGCAGTAGCACGAAGACATCTGTGGGATTAGAGTGCCGGGTTTTGGGGGACGTTGCATCCGCAAAATCCTATACCGCTCGAAAAGAACCGTCCACAGGAATTCTTCGGGAGGCGAGGGCCGCCATTGACCGGCTCTTGCCGCGTCGGTATGCTTCGCAGGCTCAACGTCTATATCGGGGGGGGAATCAGTCATGTCGAAACGAGCCGGAATGTTTGTGTTTGCAGCGATGCTTCTGTTTTTTGCAGCGCGCATATCGGCACAGGAGCCGCAGATCAAGCCCGAAGTGTACGACGCACTGAAATACCGGTACATCGGGCCGGAAGGAAATCGCGCGACTGCAGTGGTGGGAATTCCGGGAAATCCGAACGTCTATTACGTGGGCGCGGCATCGGGGGGAATCTTCAAATCCACGGACGGCGGCATCCATTGGGACCCGATTTTCGACTCGCAGCCTGCGGCGTCGATCGGCTCGCTGGCGATCGCTGCCACGGACCCCAATATCGTGTGGGCGGGAACGGGGGAGCCGTATATCCGCAGCCATATTTCGGTGGGGAACGGGATTTACAAATCGGTGGATGCTGGGAAAACGTGGACATACATGGGGCTGGAGAAAACGGGACGAATCGGGAACGTAATCATCGACCCGCGCAATGCCGACGTGGTGCTGGCCTGCGCGCTGGGACACGCGTATGGGCCGCAGCCGGAGCGGGGCGTTTTCCGCACCACCGATGGCGGGAAGAACTGGGACAAGGTGCTGTTCGTGGACGAAAACACGGGCTGCTCGGACATGGCCATGGATCCGAACAACCCGCGCATCCTGTTCGCTGGGATGTGGCAAATCGAAATCCATACATGGGGACGGACGAGCGGCGGGCCAGGCGGCGCGCTCTACAAGTCCACCGACGGCGGGGTGACGTGGAAGAAGCTGGAGGGCAATGGGTTGCCACATCCGCCCATCGGGCGGATCGCCGTGCGCGTAGCGCAGAAAGACTCGAGCCGCGTGTACGCCGAAATCGAAACCGGCGACGGCGTCCCCCACAAGGACATTCCCGGGTTTCCCGATGCGCCGGGCCAGCTCGGGCAATTGTGGCGCTCGGACGATGGCGGCGACTCGTGGAAAATGGTGAATTCCGACCGGCAAATCCGAGGACGGACGCACTACTACACGCGCGAGGAAATCTCGCCGGACAACGAGAATGAGGTGTATTTCTTCGCCGCTTCGTTTTCGCGGACGCTGGATGGCGGAGCCACGCTCACCAAAATGCCTTCGCCGCCGGGAGGCGACCACCACGAAATGTGGATCGATCCGACCAACGGCGACCGCATGGCCGTGGTGCACGACGGCGGGGTGAGCATTTCCGTAAACCGCGGGAAGACGTGGAACCGGGTGTCGCTGCCGATCGCGCAGATGTATCACGTGTCCGTGGACGATCAGGTTCCTTACTACGTGTACGGGAACCGGCAGGACGGCCCTTCCTGGCGCGGACCGAGCAACAACCTACAGTTCGGCGGATTCTTCGGCAATTCGATACCGCGCGGCGCCTGGCATGACGTGGCGGGAGGCGAAAGCGGATTTGCTGTGCCCGATCCGGCGGACAACAAAATCATCTGGTCCACAGGAACAGGCACTGGGAGCGTGGGCGGGACGGTGACGCGATTCGACGAGCGCACGCTGCAGCACCGCGAGGTCGAAGTTTGGCCCGTGTACACGGCGGGCGCCCCGGCTGCGGAAGTGAAATACCGGTTCAACTGGGAATTTCCCATCGCCATTTCCCCTTACGACCACAAGAGGATTTACGTCGGCAGCCAGTACGTGCATGTGACCACCGACGAGGGGAACAGCTGGCAGATCATCAGCCCGGACCTTACGCGGAACGACAAGAGCCGGCAGCAGATCTCCGGCGGACTGACGCCCGACAACATCGGCGTGGAATACGCGGGCGTGATTTTCGCGCTGAACGAATCGCCGAAGGAACAGGGCCTGATCTGGGCGGGCACGAACGACGGGCTGGTGCAGGTGACGCGCGATGGAGGGAAGACCTGGACGAACGTGACGAAGAATATTCCCAATATGCTGGACTGGGGCACGGTGGACAACATCGAGCCGTCGCGGTACGACGCGGGCACGGCCTATTTGACGGTGGACGGCCACCAGGTGAACAGCCGCGACCCCTGGGTGTACAAAACCACGGACTATGGAAAAAGCTGGACCCTGATCACCAACGGTATCCCGCACAACATGCTCAGCTATGCGCACTGCGTGCGCGAAGATCCCGTGCGCAAGGGCCTGCTGTACCTGGGCACGGAAGGCGGCCTCTATGTTTCCTTTGATGACGGAAAGAACTGGCAGCCGCTGCAATCCGGGCTGCCGCACGCGCCCGTGTACTGGCTGGCGGTGCAAGAACGGTTCCACGATCTGGCCGTGGCGACGTACGGACGCGGGTTCTGGATCCTGGACGACATCACGCCACTCCAGCAGTTGACGCCCAAGACGACAGCGGAGAGCGCACATCTTTTCGCTCCGAGGGACGCGTATCGCTTCCAGAGCATTTCCGGGCCTGCAGCGGTGGATTACGATGCGAGTGCGGGCAAGAATCCTCCCTACGGCGCGTCGATCAACTTCTATCTGAAGGAGGATTTGAAGGAGAAGGAGACAGCGAAGCTGACGTTCAAGGACAGCGGAGGGAAGACGGTACGGGAGATCGAATGCAAGGCCGCGAAAGCTGGCGCGGGGGGAGGCGAACAAGCCGCGGTGGACGAAGAAGATCCCGACCCGGAGCCGGCGCCATGCGAAGCCAAAGCCGGCATCAATCGCCTCTGGTGGGACCTCCAGGGCGAGCGCACCACGCTGATGAAGCTCAGGACGCCGCCGCTCTACGCGCCTGACGTGCCGCTAGGGCCGGAGGGATGGCGGAAAAATCTTTCGTTCGGGAGATTGACTGTGCTCGTACCCCCAGGCACGTACACGGTGACGCTGACGGCGGGAGGTCAGAGCTATACCGAGAAATTAAACGTGCTTAAGGATCCGCACACGGCGGGGACCGAGGCAGACATCCAGGCACAACTGAAAGTGCAGTACGCGCTCTGGGATGAGTTAAACAAACTGAGCGGCACGGTGAACCAGTTCGAATCGCTTCGCGCACAACTCGCCGCGTTCGGGAAGGAGCTGGGCACCGACGACGCATCCAAAGCGATCCGCAAGTCCGCTGAGGAACTGGCCGAGAAACTACAAACTGAAGAGGGCAAGCTGCTGCAGCTAAAACTGACCGGCCGGGGGCAGGACGATTGCCGCTGGGCGCCAATGCTGCTGCACAAGATCGCATATCTTTCGTCCCAGCTCGATGCAACGGCGGACTTTGCGCCCACCACGCAGCAATCCGCAGTGCAGCAGCTCTTGAAAGAGGAGGGCGACAAAATCCAGGAAGAATCGGACCACTTGGTGGCGACGGATGTGGCGGCGTTCAACGCGATGCTGCGGGAGAAGGGAATCGCGAACATTATCGCGAAGGCTCCGTAGGACCTTCGAGGATGCTCCTGCTCACTTTCGGGGCGGCAAGTTAGTGGTGCACCGACTGACGCAACCGGTGCAGCCTGCCACGCAGGAAATAGCGCCGTACAGCCCCACCGGGGATAGCACCAGGGCGAGCGCCCCGGGAAGCACCGAGCCAGGATGCGTAGTCCGAACAGGTTGGAACGGCGCTAGTTGACTTCTCGCGGGCCGGTTTCAATAATCGGCAGTGCGGATTACCGCCTATGGACCCAACCCCACGCGGAAAAGAATCTACGGCGCTTGAGCAGGCTGTCTCCCGGGCCGTTCGAGACAATCTCCCCCTGGTTCAGCACACCACCAAGGAGCTCGGACAGGCGATTGAAGACTTCGTGGCAGCGTGCGGAAGCACGCGCAACGCCAACATGCTGCCGGCGATGCTTCGCGCCCAGACCGCGGCCGCGTCGCTCAGCTCCATGCTGGAAGTGCTATCGCGGCTGCTGACCGCATCGCTGCAACCGGGACGGCAGAGCGCCTCTGAGTCGTATGTCGCCGGGATGGCTGCGGCGGAAGCTCCGGCGGCGGAACCGGCTGCAGCGCCGGCCGCACCGCCGCGCGCCGCGGTGCCAGCCTATGTGGCCCCGGAGCCGGCAGTTCAACGAGTGGCGCCGCCGCCCCCTCCGCCTCCCCCTGCGCCGGCCGCGCCCATCCGCAGAGTTGAGCCCGAGCCAGTAATGGCAGCTCCGCCGAGTGTGGTCGAGCCGCCTCCTCCGCCACCACCACCGCCGCCGATTATCGAGGAGCCCGCGGCTGAGGCGGCGCGCGGCCCGCTGGTTCCGCCTGAGGTCGAGCCAGGGCCGTTGGCGGAACGCGAAATTGCGCCTCCAGGGCGAGATGGAGGGCCTCTGGTGCCTGCAGAGCCGGCGGCCGCGCCGGAGCCGGCTGTGGCAGCTGCCGCACCGGCATCGCCCACTGCGACGACATTTCGTGTGGAGGACCTGCCGCCGGAACAGCAGGAATTGCATCGTCGCGCGAACCGCCATGCAAAGGTTTCCATGCAGGATATCTACCTGCTCCGGCCGAAAGATGTGAAGCTGGCGCGCGAGAACAAGGATATTTGCGTGCGCCTCCGCGGCGACATTGAGAAGGCGCGGAAAGAGTATGTGCGGCGCTTCGGACCGATTCTCGAACACCCGGTGGACTACTTTTATCACTGGATGGTCGAAGTTCTGGCGGAAGGGAAACCGGAAACCCTCGGCGAGTATCCCTACCCCTCCGCAGCAACGCGCCGCTGATGCGGCTGGCCTCACTCCGGTGAAAGACTGCGCGACTGTTCTTCCTCATAACGGCGGCTCGTCTGCATGGAGACCTGCTGCCACAATCCTGTTGTGCCTGTGGCTGTTGATTCCTTTCGCGATGTCTAGTGCGGGTGCACAGAGCGCGGTGGAGGGGTTGGGCGCGGCCGGCGACGAACTGACCACCCTTGCGCGAACGCTGCGCGATCACGACACGCCGGCGAATTTCGAGCGACTGGCGGAATTTGCCCGCGAGCACGAGAACGATCCCGCGGGTCCTCTGGCAGCACTGGCGCTCGGCTATCGCGATTACACGCATAACCGGGCCCCGGAGGCGTCCGCGTGGCTCAGCCGGGCGGAGCGAGGAACGCTGCTCACGGAGTACGTCCTCTACTGGGAGGCGCAGAACGCACACGAACAGCACCGCAGCGAAGCGGCGCTGGAGCTGCTCGCCCGGCTGGTGCACGACTATCCGTCGAGCGCCGTCCTCCCGCAGGCGCTCGAAGCGCTCGCAGGCATCGCGCTGGAGCAGGGGGACAGCCGGCGCGCCCGCCAGGCGCTGGAAAGCTACGAGAAAACTGCGGAGCATCCGGGACTGCTGCTGCTGCGGGCGCGCGCGCGGGAGCTGGAGCGCGCCTCGTCGCTGGCCGCAGCAGACTACGTGGCTCTCTATTACCGCTTCCCGCTCACGGCCGAAGCGAAGCGGGCCGGAGAACGGCTCGAGCCCCTGCGGCGGGAGCTGCACTCCGAGTTCCCAGAGATCACCCTCGAGATGCGTCTGGCGCGCGCGGCCGCATTCTACGACGCGCGCCAGTGGAAACAGGCACGAGCGGAATATCAGGCCATTGCGAAGGATTCCATGGGCGCGGACCGCGAGCGGGCGCTGGTGCGCGCCGCGGCGAGCACCGTGGGTTCTCGTGGCGGGCCCGGGCCGTTCGAGCAACTGCGACTGTCGGATGCGAACCTCGACGCGGAGCGGTATGCGCTGCTCGCCGACGTCTATCACCGGAAGAAAAGAACGGATGCGATGGAGCGGGCAGCCGAATCCGCGGTAGCACGCGCGCCGCACAGCAATGGGGCCGCTGCCGCGCTGTTCGAGGCGGGAAATTATTATTGGTCGCGTTTGGATCGCGGAACTGCCGCCGGCTACTACAAGCGCTCGCTCGATGCCAGCGCCACAAGCGCAGTCGCCGAGACCGCCCTGTGGCGGCTGGCCTGGACCGCTTACCTCGACCGGGACGCGAAGGCCACGGAGTTGTTCGAGCAGCACGTGCGGCAGTTTCCTGCCTCCGCGTATCTGCCGGAGGCGCTCTACTGGCTGGGGCGGCTGGCCGAGCGCTCCGGAGATACGGCGCGCGCGCGCACGTTCTTCCTGAAGGTGGCAGGCCGATTTCCGCAAACGTACTGGGGCAGCCAGGCACGCGCGCGGTTACAGGCCATCGGGCCTGGAAGCGCGGTCCCTGCTGAAGAGATTCCGGTGCTCGCGCTGGTGACTCCTCCGAAACCGTTGCCCGAACTCTCGGCGCCGCTTCCGGCCGCGGCGGCGGTTCGGGACGCGCGGGCACGCGCCCTGGCCGCCATCGGATTCGACGCTTCGGCGGATTTGGAATGGCGCGCGGGTTACGCGGAAACCGGAAGCGCGGTCCTGCTCGTCTGGCTTGCCCAGGCAGCGCTCGCGGAAGGCCGCTACCCGCTCTCCATTGTCACCATTCGGCAGGCCATCCCGCAGCTCGAAGCCCGGCGCTGGGAGGAACTGCCGGTCGAGGTATGGGCCGCGGCATTTCCCCTGCCGTACGCAGCCCAGATCCGCAGCGCGGCGGCCAGCCAGGGCGTGGACCCCATGCTCGTCGCAGGCTTGATCCGGCAGGAATCGGCGTTTCAGCCGCGTTCGGTATCGCGCGCCAAAGCGATCGGCCTGATGCAGGTGCTCCCGGGAACGGGCAAGCGGCTGGCGCGCGAGCTGCGCATTCCCTACAGCCGCTCCAAGCTTTTCGAGCCAGACTATAATCTTCGCCTGGGCACGCGATATCTGGCGGATCTCGTGGCCATGTTTGGGAGCGAGGAACCCGCGCTGGCTGCCTACGATGCGGGCGAGGACCGCATCGCCGGATGGCAGGCAGAACGAAAGTACGACGAAATGGCGGAATTCATAGAGTCCATCCCCATCACGGAAACGCGCGAGTACGTGCAAATCGTTTCGCGCAACGCATCCATCTACCGCCGGCTGGGGAGCGCGCAACAATGAGCCGTCCGGCGGCAATCCGCGCACGCGTTTCCGAGAAGGCGGGACGATTCACCGAGTCGGTGATCCGCGAGATGACGCGGCTCGCGCTACTGCACGGCGCCGTCAATCTTTCGCAGGGATTTCCGGACTTTCCTGCGCCTGCGGAGCTGAAGGAGGCCGCGCGGCAGGCCATAGCCGCAGACATCAACCAGTATGCAATCACCTGGGGCGCGCGCGACTTCCGGGAAGCCATCGCGGAGCAGTTTACCGCGCGCCACGGCGTTCCCGTGGACCCGGAGCGCGACCTGACCGTCTGCTGCGGCTCGACGGAGGCCATGATTTCCACGATGCTGGCCGTGGTGGATCCCGGCGACGAGGTGGTGATTTTCGAGCCGTTCTATGAGAACTACGGGCCGGACGCAATTCTTTCCGGCGCTCGCCCGCGTTTCGTGCGCCTGCGGCCGGAGCAGGGTTCGACGGCGTTCGAACCCGCCACGTGGAGTTTCGACCCAGGGGAACTGGCCGCGGCATTTGGACCGGCGACGCGAGCGATTATTGTGAACACGCCCAACAATCCCACCGGCAAAGTGTTCACGCGCACGGAGCTCGAATTCATCCGCGACCTGTGCGTGAAGTGGAACACGCTGGCGATCACGGATGAGATCTACGAGCACATACTCTACGGCGGAGTGAAGCACGTGGCGCTGGCGTCGCTCGAGGGCATGCGCGACCGCACCATCACGATCAACGGCCTGTCGAAGACATATAGCGTGACCGGGTGGCGGGTGGGGTGGGCCGTCGCTCCGGCGGATCTCGCGGGAGCGATCCGCAAAGTGCACGATTTTCTCACCGTGGGGGCGGCCGCGCCCCTACAAGCCGCCGGGGCCATGGCCCTGCGCCTGCTGCCCGCCTACTACGAGCGGCTGGCGGCGGGATACCGGGAGCGGCGCGATTTCGCGATGGAATTCCTGGAGCGCGCCGGGTTCCGTTGCTATCGTCCGGCGGGCGCGTATTACATCATGACAGACATTTCCGACTTTCCCTTTGCGGACGATTTGGAATGCTCACGATTTCTAGTGGAAAGGGTGGGCGTGGCCGTCGTGCCCGGGTCGAGCTTCTACCAGAATCCTGCGGATGGCGGACGCCAGGTGCGCTTCGCATTTTGCAAGAGACGGGAGACGCTGGAAGCGGCCGCGGCACGGCTGAGCGGAATGGCGGAGAAGCTCTCCTCGCGTTGAGCCGGCGGCCGGCGCCACCGTGCTACAATCCGCGATTCACGGAGGGTGGGACAAGCGATGGCACTGAACCTGGTCCCCGCGGGGACGCGCGTGACCGAAAACGGCAACGGCAAACCGTTCGACATTTCCTCGAGCCAGACGCGCACGTTTCTATGTACCCTGGATATCACCGAGCAAATCGAACAGGAATCGATCGACGTTTCGATCCAGGTGTCCGACGACGGGGAAAATTGGGGCGCAAAGCCATTCTTGATGCTCCCGCAGCAGTTCTACCGCGGGCGCACGCGCCTGCTGCTGGATCTGACCATGCGCCCTGCGACGCAGTACATCCGCGCGCATTGGGAAGTGAGCCGCTGGGGCCGCGTGGCGCCGACACCGATGTTTGAGTTTTCGTTGAGCCTGGAAGAAGTGCCCGCCAGCCTGCCGCTCGCCGCCCGCAGCTGAAGCAGATGGGCGATTTCGCCCAGCCGGCCGCAAGCCCCAAGACTCTGAAGAGTGAATGGGGTAGGAAGCTGACGGTCGGTTGCCCTTTGGTGGTGCTTCCTACCCCGCGAGTGGTCTTTGGGCGTTTGGACGCATGGCCGTTGGAAAAGGTTTCCCTTCACATGTGAAGATCTCGCTAGGTCTGGCGGGACGCCGGGCACAGCCGCTTCGCTCGCGCCGGGCCACAAATCGCGGCGACGTCTATCAAGCAAGCGGTTCGGGACTAGAATGCGGCAGGTATAGAAGTGGTCTCGGCGGCGGATGAGCGCAGGGGAGATTTGCGCCGGAGCACGGGCGAGTGGCGTGCAGCAACCGAAATATTCCGATCCTCGAGGTGCGATCCCTATGGCGAACGCGGAAAACTTTGAGGCACAGACATACCGCAAGGTGGACGTGCGCCTGCTATGGTTCCTGTTCCTCTGCTACATCATGGCCTATCTCGACCGCGTGAACGTGGGCTTTGCGAAACTCCAGATGCTGAAGGACCTCTCGTTGAGCGATGCCGCTTTCGCCTCCGGAGCCGGCATCTTCTTCATCGGCTATTTCTTCTTCGAGGTGCCGAGCAACATCCTGCTGAAGAAGTTCGGAGCGCGAATCTGGATTGCCAGGATCATGATCTCCTGGGGGATCATTTCGTCCTGCATGATATTTGTGAAGGGTGAGTGGTCGTTCTACGGCGTGCGTTTCCTGCTCGGGCTGGCCGAAGCCGGTTTCTTCCCCGGCATCATCTTCTATCTCACGTTGTGGTATCCCTCGAAATTGCGCTCTGTGCGCACTGCCTGGTTTGTCTCCGCCATCGCCGTTTCCGGAGTTATCGGCAATCCCATCTCCGGATGGATCATGGACAAGCTCTCGGGCGTGAGCAACCTGGAGGGATGGCAATGGTTGTTCCTGGCGGAGGGGATTCCGTCCCTGATCGTCGGCTTCTGGGTAATCCTCTATCTGGAGAGCAGCATTGCCGAGGCCAAATGGCTTACGAATGAGGAAAAAGCTCTGCTCGAAAATAATTTGCAAGCCGAAGACGTGCACAAGACCGAGCACAAAATCAGCGACGCGTTCGCCAGCGGAAAGGTCTGGGTGCTGTGCGCCATTTACTTCACCCTGATGATTGGGCTCTACGGTATCGCCTTCTGGCTGCCCACGATTGTCAAGGCGTTCGGGGTCAAAGGTTATTTCGACGTGGGGTTGATCACCGCAATCCCTTACGCCGTGGCTGTGGTGGGCATGATGATCCTGAGCCGTCACTCCGACAAGACCGGCGAACGCCGGCTGCATTACGTGGCGAATGTGACCGCCGGGGCGGTTGGATTAATTCTGAGCGGTGTGTTTGCTTCG
Organism: Candidatus Acidiferrales bacterium; assembly: GCA_030038535.1. GTDB lineage: Bacteria > Acidobacteriota > Terriglobia > Acidiferrales > UBA7541 > JOPF136. The sequence goes on along the minus strand of JASHSV010000349.1, from coordinate 3,308 downwards.
AATGCGATTTGGGCCGTCCTCTTCCTCTCCATCGGCACTTTGGGCGTCATTGGGTCCATGCCTCTGTTTTGGCCTCTCCCCTCGGCCTTTTTGGCAGGGACGGCGGCCGCGGCTGGAATCGGAATCGTGAACTCAGTGGGCAATCTCGGTGGTTACGTGGGCCCGAATATCCCCATCTGGGTGAAAGAGGTCTCCTCCGACCCCTCCGCGGCGCTCTATGTCATTGCCGGACTTCTAATGATTGGGGCCATTCTGACGTTGTTTTTTATTCCCAAGTCTCTCCGCGTGCGGGTAGGCGGATAGGATGGCTCGGGCCATCTGATTGTGGCGCTGGGCATGTTCGTTCCTCTCGTCCCGCGCGCCTGAACTTCTGCGTCCGCGACCGGCTGTTCCGTGCCTTCCTCTCGAATGCCGATGCGTAGGGTGTGCGGTTGCTGCCGAGACGGAAAACCGTTGTCCGCGGTGCGCTGAGCACGGGAGGGCGGCGCAAGGACCAAGAATCCAAGCGTGGCCGGCCGGAGAGCCTTCATCGGCTGCATGAGTTCCTCCTTGCGCTATCGCGCCGAGCACGGCTCGTTGCGCGTCCGGGCCGGACCGCCCAGCGCGATTCCTTCGGGCAACTGTGGGGAGTGTGTGCCGGGCAAAATCCTCAGTCAGTTTCCCGTGAGCGTGCAAGGCAGGCGCTACTGCAGATCCACCGTTTGCCCGTAGCGGGCAATCTCCGCCCTCCATTGATCCCGCTGACGAACCAGGCCGGCCAGCGCATTAAGACCTGGCGGTTCGCCGTGCACAAGCCAGGTTAGTTTCGGGGGAGCCTCGAAGCCGTCGAGCCAGCGGAGCAGTTCGCTTTGGCCGGCGTGTGCGGATAGTTGGTGCATCTCCACGATTTCGGCGCGCACAGGCACATCCGTGCCGAACATGTGTAACGTTTTGGCGCCGTCTGCGAGCGAGCGCCCGCGCGTGCCGGCGGCCTGAAATCCAACCAGCAGTACCGCGTTCCGGGCGTCAGGAAGCCGCTGCTCGAGGTGATGCAGCACGCGGCCCCCCGTGGCCATGCCGCTGGCCGAAAGAATGACGCAGGAGGCGATGCGGTTGATTTGCTTCGACTCTTCGACCGAGCGCGTCATGTGCACGTCGTGGAGGTCCAGTGGGTCACCCGTTTCGCGTTCGATCCGCGCGAACTCCGCATTGTGGTCTTCGCGGTGCTCCATATATAGATCTGTGGCCGTGATGGCCATGGGACTGTCCACGTACGTGGGGAGCCGAGGGATGCGGCCGGCGATTTCGAGTTGCCGGAGAAGATAGAGCAGCGTCTGGATGCGGCCCACGGCAAATCCTGGAATTACCAGGCTGCCCCCCCGTTTTGCCACGCGGTTCACGACGCCGGCGAGCTGGTCGAGCACCGATCCCCCAGGATGGTCGCGGTCCCCGTAGGTGGATTCGCAGAGCAGATAGTCGGCGCGCGGGGGCGTGTGCGGATTGTTCAGAATGGGCTGGTCAAAGCGCCCGATGTCGCCCGAAAAGACCACCGTGACGGTTCGGCCGTTCTCCGTGATGGTGAGCTCGAGCGAAGACGAACCAAGAATGTGCCCTGCGTCGTATCCGCGCACGGAGAATTCGGGGCTGATGCGGAACGGATCGCTGCGGGGAATCTCACGAAGGCGAGTGAGGGCCTCCTGCGCCTCTTCCACGGTGTAAAGGGGAAGCACGGGAGAATGCTTGCTGTAGCCCTTGTGCTCTGCGTGCTCCGCGTCCTCTTCCTGAATGTGCGCGGAATCCGGCAGCAAAACGCGGGCCAGCTCGCAGGTGGCGGGGTCTGCATAGATGGGCCCGCGAAAACCGCCGCTCACGAGCCGCGGAAGGTAGCCAGTGTGATCGATGTGGGCGTGGGTGAGCACCGCCCAGTCGATGGTCGCCGGTGCAATGGGGAGCGGCGCCCAATTCCGCAGCCGCAGCTCCTTTTCGCCCTGGAACAGGCCGCAATCTACCAGCAGCTTTTTCCCGCCGGCTTCCACCAGGTATTTCGAGCCGGTGACGGTTCCCGCGGCGCCTAGAAAAGTGAGTTTCGCCATGGAGACACATTGTAGTAGAAGCGAAACTCCGGCGTTTGACGCATTCTCGGCTGAGATGTTATAAAGAAATCACTCCTTCGGTGGGGCTGTGGCGCAGTTGGGAGCGCGCCTCGATGGCATCGAGGAGGTCGTGGGTTCGAATCCCATCAGCTCCACCATTCCCATGCAATCCGACTTCAGCGGCGTACGGCCGTAGCCAGAATTGCGAGCAGGGAAGCGTTAATCCATAGTTCGTCGTGGCCCTAATCGCTCCTAGTCACTGCTGGTTGCCTGGCCGGAGTCTTGCACACGTCCCTTCCAGAGCCCGCCGCGGCCCCGCCAGTATTGCACCGCGGAGTGCACCGTTGCGCCCATGTAGAAAACTGCGACTGCGGGCAGCACCGGCGCCCAGATCGGCGAACAACGGTAGTAGCGCAGTGTGGGCCGGTAGGCGAGTGACATCAGAAGCCATGCCGCCGTGCCCCACAAGGTTGCCCGCGCGCCCGCAAACGCGAGCAGCGGAGGCGCGAGAAATGTCAGTGTCATGCCGATGAGAGTTGCCGCCAGCAGCAGCGTGGAATGACGAAGCTGACGGAACGCCGAGCGCGAGACGATCTCCTCGATATCCCGCCACCCGCGGTAGGTGCGCAGGCTGCGCGTCTCGTCCGCCGCTCCGAGCCAGATCGCGCCGTCCCGTTTGATGGCGCGTGCCAAGGCACAGTCGTCAATCAGCTCGCCGCCAATGGCCGCCATCCCTCCGATGCGTACAAGAGCCTCGCGCCTCACGAGCATGCACCCGCCGGCCGCCGCCGCGGTCCTGCGGTTGCGCCGCGCTACCCACGCGAGTGGATAGAGCATAAAGAAGAAGAAAACGAACGCGGGAATGAGCGCGCGCTCCGCCCAGTTGGCGCACGAGAGGCGGGCCATCAGCGACACAAGGTCGTAGCCGCCGTTCTGCGCCCGGGCCACGAGTTCGGTCAATTCGCCGGGAGCGTGCTCGATGTCTGCGTCGGTCAACAAGTAATAGTCGGAACCGAAAGACTCAGCCGCGCGCAGCCCTTCCGCTTGCGCCCAGACTTTGCCCGCCCAGCCCCGAGGCAAGGGCCGCGCGCGAAGTATGGTCAGGTGCCTCGCCTTTCCTGTTTCTTCCGCTGCGCGCCGTGCCGCCTCCACGGTCTCGTCACTGCTGTCGTCGTCCACGAGGAATACGTGAAGTCGTCCGTCGAACTCCTGCTTGAGGAGTGAGCTTACCGCTTT
>JASHSV010000348.1 GCA_030038535.1 Candidatus Acidiferrales bacterium | reverse complement strand
ACGCGGTGTTCGCGCCGGGCGTGCTGTTCACGAAGGTGAGTTTCTATGCGGGCAATGGAACGACGACCACGGAACGGATGACGATCAACGGGGCGAACGGGTTCGTGGGCATCAACAACACGTCGCCGGCTGCCCAACTGGATGTGAACGGCAACCTGAATCTGCCGAATACTGCATCCCCCATGGCGGGCGTCCTGACCTTCGGTGGCACGCCATTCCTGCACAATTTCGGGAGCATGAACCTTTTTGTGGGCGCGAATTCCGGTAATTTCACGATGCTGGGTTCTAGCAACACCGGAATCGGTTTCTCATCGCTATCGAATAACACTTCTGGTCTATTCAATACTGCCGTCGGCGCAGGGGCGCTGAACAGCAACACATCTGGCTCGAACAACACAGCGATAGGGGAGGGAGCGCTCGGCGCCAATACCACTGCTTTCAGCAACACCGCGGTCGGGCTCGAGGCCTTAAGCCACAATACGACCGGCAGCCCGAATACTGCAGTTGGGTACCAGGCTCTCGTTGGCAACACATCGGGCACGGCCAATGCCGCTCTTGGAGATTCGGCACTGGCCGTCAACAGCACGGGCGGATTCAACTCAGCCTTCGGGTCGGGGGCGCTTACGTCGAATCAGACAGCCTGCTGCAACGCGGCGTTTGGCGCTGGGGCCCTGGGAGCCAACGTCACCGGCGCGAGCAATTCTGCCTTTGGTGAGGCTGCACTTCCCTCTAACACCACGGGCGGGAACAACACCGCCGTCGGCCAGCATGCCATGGAAGAAAGCCAGGTAGGCAGCAATAACACGGCCGTGGGCGCGAACGCCCTGTCCAGCTTGGGGACGCAGGGCGCCATGGGAGACTCCAACATCGCGGTCGGCTCCGGCGCAGGCGGCAATTTCACCGGCGCAGAGAGCAACAACATTGACATTGGCAGCGCCGGAGTGGCGGGCGAATCGAACACGATCCGCGTCGGAACTCCCGGGACGCATACGGCTACCTTTCTCTCCGGCAATGTGAGCATTCCCGGCGCGCTGACGATGGGCGGCGCAGTCACTTTCGCGGCCGGCCAGGCGTTTCCCGGAACGGGAAGCGGGACGGTGACGAGCATCATGGCCGGCACGGGGCTGACCGGAGGGACGATCACCACGACGGGCACGCTGGCGATTGACCCGACGGTGGTGCCGGAGCTGAACGCGGGGACGAACACGTTTATGGGCAGCGTCACCGCAGCATCGTTCAGCGGCAGTGGCGCGAATCTTTCCAACGTGAATGCGCTGACGCTCAACGGGCTGGCCTCGTCGGCGTTTGCACAGACCGGGAGCGCGGCCAGCTTCAGTTCGCTTGCGCTCCCGAATACCTCTTCAAGCTCGGTGGGCGTGATCTCGTTCGGCGGCACACCTTTCGTGCAGAACTTCGGAGCCCAGAACACGTTCGTGGGTGGCTCGGCCGGGAACACGGGCCTGAATACCCTGACTGCGGCATACAACACAGCGGTCGGCGCTTCCGCGCTGACCTCGATCTCGATCGGGTCGGGCAACTCCGCCTTGGGCGCGGCCGCGCTCGGCAGTGACACGGAGGGCGGCGGGAACTCGGCCTTCGGTTACTCCGCGATGGAAAATAACGTGAGCGGAGCGGCGAACTCCGCTTACGGCTATGAAGCCCTTCACAACAGCCAGAACGGGAGCCTGAATTCCGCGTTCGGCAATGAGGCGATGTTCGACAACCTAATGGGATCGGGCAACGCCGCCTTCGGTGACAGTGCGCTCTTTGGGCTGGCCACAGGAAACTACAATGCGGCGTTCGGCGAGGGCGCGCTCGAACAGCTCGGGACCGGGAATTCCAACATTGCAATCGGAAAAAACGCGGGCGGCGCCCTTACGGGGAGTGAAAGCAACAACATCTACATCGGCAACGGCGGAGTCGTCGGAGAATCGAACACCATTCGGATCGGGACGGACGGGACACAGACGGCCGCATTCATTTCGGGGAACGTGACGCTTCCCGGCACGTTGACGATGGGAGGCCAGGTGACCTTCGCTGCCGGGCAGGCTTTCCCCGGCACGGGCAGCGGCACGGTGACCAGCATAACGGCGGGCACGGGGCTCACCGGCGGGACCATCACAGGCTCGGGTACGCTGGCGATTGACCCGACGGTGGTGCCGGAGCTGACCGCGGGGACGAACACGTTTATGGGCAGCATCACCGCGTCTTCGTTCAGCGGCAGCGGCGCCAGTCTCTCCAATGTGAATGCGCAAACGCTCAACGGGCTGGCTTCGTCGGCGTTTGCACAGTCCGGGAACGCGGCGAGCTTCAGTTCGCTTGCGCTGCCGAGTACGAGCAGCGCTACCGTAGGCGTGATCACACTGGGCGGCACGCCCTTCCTGCACAATTTCGGAACAAACGATACGTTCGCGGGAGTCTCTGCCGGAAACTTCACCATGACCGGCGCCAGCAACACGGCGTTCGGCTACAACACACTCACCGCAAACCAGAACGGCGCCGCCAATGCCGCCTTCGGCAATTTCGCGCTCGCCGCGAACACGAGCGGGCAGAACAATTCCGCTTTCGGTTTCGGGGCGCTGGGGGCCAACTCGGGGGGAGGCAACAACTCGGCCTTCGGCAACAGCGCGCTGACGACGAACAGCGGCGGCCAGAACAACTCCGCCTTCGGGGATCAGGCGCTCGAAATGAACACCGCCTCCGACAATTCAGCGTTCGGCTTCTCCGCACTGGAGAAAAACAGCACGGGCACCGAAAATACCGCCATCGGGCAGAACGCCCTTCAGAACGTGGAGACGGGCAGTTCGAATATCGCGCTTGGATATCAGGCCGGCTCGAACTTCACAATGATGGAGAGCAACAACATTGACATCGGCAATCAGGGCGTGGCCAACGACTCGGGCACCATTCGTATCGGCAGCAACGGCAGTCAGACGGCGGCCTTTATCGCCGGGATCAACAGCGCGACGGTCGATATGGCCACGGGAACGGCAGTTTTCGTGGACACCTTTGGCCAGTTGGGCACGGTGGTTTCGTCACGCCGTTTCAAACACGAAATCGCCGACATGGGCGCGGAAAGCGAACCGCTGATGAAGCTTCGCCCCGTGGCTTTCTACTACAACCCCGAGCTGGATCATAGCCAGACGCGGCAATACGGCCTTGTGGCGGAGGAAGTGGCGAAGATCGCGCCGCAGCTCGTCATATTTGGAAACGACGGCCAGCCGCAGACGGTGCGCTACCACTTTGTGAACGCGATGCTGCTGAACGAGGTCCAGAAGCAAAGACGTCAGCTCGATGAGCAGGAGAAAGCGAACGAGACGCAGCAGCGAACCATCCAGAGCCAACAGGGCACGATTGAGAAGCAAGAGGACACGCTGGCGAGGCAGCAGGTGGAAATTCAAGACTTGCAGGCGCGGCTCGCCCGTCTCGAGGCGCTGATGACACCGAAACCGTGACTGGCTGGCGGCGAACACTTTTTCACCGGCACTACAATCTGATGCTTAAGGTGTGACCGCAGCTTGACTGGGCTCTCCCCTTCCATTACTGTGCGAGGCAATCTCTGCGCCATCTTTTTAGGAGGTCAACATGAGAGTCTCTGGTTTTGTTCTCCGGTCCATTGCACTTGCCGCGGGTGTGGTGTGCTGGGCAGGGGCGCAGCCCGTTCGGGCGCAGCAGACGGGCGCGACCACGACTGCGGCCGAGCCGCAGGCATCGAGCCAAACGGTGGCATCGCCGCCGCAAGTGGTGCCTGCGCTGCCCGTGCCACGATTGATCAAGTTCAGCGGGAGCCTGAAGGACGGCTCCGGCCAGCCGCGGACCGGTACGGTCAGTCTCACCTTTTCCATCTATGCGGAACAGGAGGGCGGAGCCACGCTCTGGACGGAGACCCAGAACGTGGAACTGGGCGCCGAGGGGCGCTACTCCGTGTTGCTGGGCAGCACGCAGAGCGAGGGGATGCCCCTGGACCTGTTCGCCTCGGGCGATCCGCGCTGGCTGGGAGTGAAGGTCGAGCTGCCGGGCGAGGCGGAGCAGGCGCGGGTGCTGTTGGTGAGCGTGCCGTATGCGCTGAAGGCTTCGGACGCCGACACGCTGGGCGGGAAGCCGGCGTCGGCGTATGCCACGGTGAATCCGAATGGACCAGTGGGGCAGACGCTGACCGGCGACGTGACCAGCGTGATGGCAGGAACGGGGCTGACCGCGACTCCCAGTAACCCCATCACCTCGACGGGAACGATCAGCATCGCGACGGGCGGAGTGACGAACTCGCTGCTGGCGAATCCCAACTTCACGCTGATGACCGGAACGGGAATTATCGGCGGGGGCTCGATCCCGCTGGGCGGAGCAGGAACGCTGTCGATTGACCCGACGGTGGTGCCGCAACTGGGAACGAACACGGTGAATTTTGTGCCGCTGTGGACGGGGACGGGACAATTGGGAAATTCGCTGATTCAGCAGAGCGGGACGGCGATCGGGATTGGGGAGTCGCCCGTGCAGGCGCTGGACGTGAACGGAGGGATTCGCGCCAGTACGGGGCTGGCCACGGGGAGCCGAAACACGTCGGCGGATGCGATCAACACGAACGCGCTGTTTCTGAACGGCTCGAACGCGATGGGAGTGATTGGGACGAGCAACGCGGTGTTTGCCCCAGGCGTGCTGTTCACAAAGGTGAGCTTCTATGCGGGCAACGGAAGCACGACCACGGAACGGATGACGATCAACGGCACGAACGGGTTCGTGGGGATTAACAACACGACGCCGGGGCAACAGTTGGACGTGATGGGAGGCTCGATCCAGACGGACACGCAGTTGATATCGACGGTGGGGACGGGAACGCCGCCGCTTTCGGTGGCATCGACGACAATTGTGGCGAACCTGAACGCGGGGATGCTGGGCGGCTTTCCGGCCAGTGCCTTTGCGGTCCTAGGCGCCAACTCGTTCAACGGGAATCAGACCATCACGGGCAATCTGAACGTTACAGGAACGGTTACCTGCGGCTCGGGGTGCTCGGGCGGCACCGGAGGCAGCGGCACAGTGACCAGTGTGGGCAGCGGATTGGGGCTGACCGGCGGGCCGATCGTGTCCTCCGGGACATTGGCCATCAATACCGCGGTGGTGCCGCAACTTGGCGCCACGAGCAACGTGTTTATGGGGGGTATCACGGCGTCGGGGTTCACGGGCAGTGGCGAGGGACTGACCAACGTAAACGCGGCGATGCTGGGAGGCAACACAGCGAGTGCGTTTGCACCCGCGACCGGATCACCGAATTACGTGGCCACGACGGGGGGAACGATGACCGGCGCGCTGGACCTGCCGACGGACGGCCTAGTGGTGGGCACGACGGAACTGGTACTGACGGGCGGGGAAGTGGGAGTCAACACGGCGACGCCGCTGGCCACGCTCGATGTGGGAGGGACGGGGCGGTTTGCCAACTATCTGCGCGTGCCGGCCCTGGCGACGTTTATCGCGAACGATACGACGACGGGCACGGTTCTGAATAAAGTGGCCAAGCTGAACGGCGTATCTCCCGCCGGCGTAGTGGTGACCGCAACCACCGACACCGCTGGCGCCGTTGGGATCGTCATCGGGGACGCGGGAACCACGTCGAACGGGCACGTGGCTCTGGAGGGCCAGGCTAATTGCGTCTTTGACGGAGCGACGACAACGGGAGATTACGTGCAAATCAGCGGCACGGTGGGAGGCGATTGCCACGACACCGGGGCGACGTATCCGATCTCGGGACAGGTGCTCGGGCGGGTACTTTCGACCAACGCGGGAACGGGGACCTACTCGGTGTACCTGATTGGGCCGGAAGTGCGTGGCTCGAGCGGCGCCGCGGGCACGGTGACCAGCGTGGCGGGGGGCACGGGCATTCTGGCTACCCCAACAAACCCGATCACGAGCACGGGCTCATTTAGCATCGATCCCACGGTCGTGCCGCAGCTCGGCGCGCCAAGCAACATCTTTACGGGGGTGGGCGGCATCACGGCGACGTCGTTCACCAGCACCGGCTCGGGCTTTTCCGGCAGCGGCACCGGGCTCACCGGGGTAAACGCTGCGCTTTTCGGCGGCTTTCTACCCAGTTCATTTCCGTTTCTCTCGTTAGGCAATACCTTTACGAGTGGGACGCAGACAATCCAGACGGGAACTGCAGGGACAGTCGGCGTGGTTGTGCAGGGCGCCTCCGGTCAAACGGCTGACCTCCAAGACTGGGAGAACAACACAGGTACCGTGCTGGCCAGCGTGAACTCGAGCGGAGTTATTTCTGGGAACGGATCGGGACTCACGAATGTGCATGGTGTCCTCCTCACTCAGCTTCTGGGAAACTCCTCCTTGTCGGGAGCGCAAAGCGGCTATGTCAACATGATCAGCGATTACGTTCCACCGGTGAACGCGACAGCCTTTACCTTCAACCGGTGCGCTCAGGCTGCCACCGCCGCCGGACAGACACTGTCTTTCCGATCGGCGATTCGCACCCCCACCGGCACGAGCGGCACGGTGACCGTCGGCACCGCCTTTTACCTGGAACCGTCGACGGCTTCAACGGAGACGATCTATGACGAGAACAATGACTTCTTCACGCTTGTCGCGGGGCAAAGCTACGACTTCGGGATGAACTATTCGGGCAGCTCGGTTGCCGGCTTCGGCTTCTGCTCGACCATGGTTCAGATTTTTGCACAGTAGGCGGGCGCGCCTAGAAGGAAAAGGCCAGGGGGCTAGCGGAAGCCGGAAAAGAGGACGATGTCGGTGTCGTTGAAGCGCGCACGTCCGATCGCGATTTTCTTGCCGTCGCGGGACCAGGCATAGGCCTGGAAACTTGATGGCTCGGCATCGAAATGAGTCAACTGAACCGGCGGGCCGCCGGTGAGCGGCTGCATATAAAGATGGCGAGAGCTGCCAACGGTGTGTAGATAAGTGAGCGCGCGTCCATCGGGAGTCCAGCCCAGGCTTAGATTGTCGCCAGAGGCGTCCAGTTCCACGAGTGGGGCGCCCCCCTCCAGCTTCTGGACGACAAACTTCGATTTCGCGGCCGCGCCCTGACCTTCGGACTTCAAGTAGGCGAGCCGTGTGCCGTCGGGTGAGACGGATGGCGAACCGAGGTTGCCGTGGACCAGCTCTACGGGAGTCCCGCCGTCGATGGGAAGCTTGAAAATGTGATCGACAGTATCGCTCGCCAAGGCGCCATGGTAAACGAGCCATTTGCCATCCGGAGTGCAGGATGGGGAGTCCGCGGCTTTCTCAGACGTAAGTTCCTTCGCCTCGCCGGTGGCCGCGTTGACGCGCCACAGGCTGATCGTATTCTGGTCCGATACAACGGTGGCGACGAGCAAGTCGCCGGGACCGCAAGCGGTCAGTTGAAGAATCAACGGAGCACTCTCCAGCAGGCGAACACGGCCGCTTCCGTCTGCGGCGGTGACGTAGAGATTACGGGCACTGTCCGTTTGCGCGAGCTTGCCGGAGCCGGTCCAGGCGAGGGCGTAACCCGTGGCCTGTTCGGTGGAGATGGGCACCAACTTCCAGTCGGTCTTGTCGTTCAAAACGGCCGGCGAATCGCCGGCATAGATTGCAGCTGAGGGACGTTCTTGACTCGTGACGAACGATTTGCCGTCGGCGGTCACGCTCAACGATCCATACGAGTTGAGGTCGTTGGAGATTTTGGATGGCTGTCCCGACGGAAAGGGCTGAAACCAGACCTGAAATCGAAGCCCATTCGATTTTTCGGCTCCCACGAACAACAGGCCGCTGGAATCCGGGAGCCAGGCGACGGCGCTGACCAGGTAGAACGGAAAGCTCTTCACGATTTTCCCGTCGGGCGTGTACACCCGAATGGAACATAGAGCCTTTGCTCCCAGCTCGATAATTCCAACGGCAATGTAGTCGCCGGACGCAGACCAGGAGGGGTCGCCAATGAAATTACTGGTTCCGGTTTGGATTCGCGACACGACTTGCACACCGCTGCCGTCGGCATTCGCAATCAGAAGCTGACTCTCGTTTTTGTCCCCAATGGACCGGGAAAAGACCATGCGCTTGCCGTCGGGCGAGAAGGCGACGGAGCTGGCGACGTCGGTGACGATGAGGCGCGGTGTGCCACCCAGAGCCGGAACGGCGTACAGATTTACATTGTTCGGATTCGCGGGATCGCGGTGGGCGTAATAGAGAAAATTATCGTCGGGGGTAAAGGTCGCGCCGCTGCCGAAGAAGCCCTTTTGAGGCGGAACGACGGTTACTTCACTTCCAGTGGCCACTTGCTTGACGCGCAGGCTGCGTTCGCCTTCGCGGCGGCCATAGGCGATCATCTTGCCGTCGCGCGAGATGGCGGCAAAGCCGACGGCCTGCCCGTGGTCGGTGAGCTGGCGGATGGACATGTTGCGGGTGTCGATTGCGGGGCGCCTTTCGCCTAGAAGCTTGTAGATTCCGAAACCCGCCGCGGCGACCAGGACAAC
>JASHSV010000347.1 GCA_030038535.1 Candidatus Acidiferrales bacterium | reverse complement strand
GGATTATCTTGCGGGACGGACGCCGATTCCGTGCGCGCAGTGCAATACGGCGGTGAAGTTCGACGAGCTGCTTTCGACAGCACGGCAAATCGGCGCGGAGCGGCTGGCCACCGGGCATTACGCGCGCATGCGGCGCAACGAGACGACCGGCCGCTGGGAATTGTGGCGGGCGCGGGACGCGGCGAAGGACCAGTCCTATTTTCTGTTCGGGCTGACGCAGGAACAGCTTTCGCGGGCGCTCTTTCCGCTGGGCGAGCTGACGAAGGCGGAAGTGCGCGAACTGGCCCGCGAGCTGCGGCTGCCTGTGGCGGAGAAGCCGGAGAGCCAGGAAATCTGCTTTGTGCCCTCCGGCGATTATTCGCGATTCATTTCCGCATATCTGGCAGAGCAAGGAAGGGACGCGGCGGAGAAGGGCGGCGAAATCGTCACCAGCGAAGGCGAAGTGGTGGGCGCACACGCCGGGGTGCATCACTTTACGGTCGGGCAGCGGCGCGGGCTGGGGCTGGCGACGGGCGAGCCTATGTACGTGGTGCACATTGAGCCGGAATCGCGGCGGCTGGTGGTGGGCGAGAACCGCGAACTGCTGCGCGAGAGTTGCGAAGTGGCCGATGTGAATTGGATCGCCATCGAGCGGCCGGAGAGTCCCGTGCGCGCGGAAGTGAAAATCCGCCACAAGCACGAGCCGGCGGCGGCGTGGCTGGAGCCGACGGCGAGTTCCACTACTGTGCGCGTTCGATTCCACGAACCGCAGCGGGCGATAACTCCGGGGCAGGCGGCGGTCTTCTACGATGGAGAGCGTGTGCTGGGCGGCGGGTGGATCGCGTAAGGAAACTTCGCTGGTCTAGATAAATAGTTCTTCTTCGGAGGAGGCGGAGCGGGAACGCTCGCCCTTGGGAGATTTTCCGCCGGTGAACATGTCCAGGCCGGCCTTGAGGCCGCGAATCACAGCGGCGACCTGGGAAACAGGTCCGGTGACGGTCTTGCGGACCTGGGTGTGCGCTTCTTCCAGCGATTCCAGCACGCCTGTAATCACCTGATCGGCGCGGATAATCTGCGCGCGAAGCAATTCCATGCCCTCGCCCATGACGCGGTCGAAGCGGTTGGCCTGATTGCGCGCGATGTGCACGATTTCCGCGGTATCGGCAACCACGCTGGAGAACCGCTGGCGCGAATCTTCCAGGAGAAAGTTCGTTTTTTCGAGGACGGGGAGAAGCTTGGTGTTGATTTCCGAGGAGACGTGAATGACGTGCTCGCTCGTCTTCCTCATGGCCAGGAACATGCCGGCCAGGATGAGCGCCTGCATGAGGATGGCGATGCTCGCCACAATCACAAAGAATGCGACCCAAGTCTCCATGGCAGTATCCGAACCGGCTCCCCGGTGCGGGTTCGAATCAAACGAACCGCCCGTCTCTTAGTTCTTGGATTTGGCCTGCCGATAGGCCCCTTTGCCCGCCTCGATGGCGTCGTTAATGGTGTCGCGCCCGGTCTCGACGATATCGCGGCCGCGCTCGACGAGGTCGTCGGCGCGTTCGCGGAGTTCGCGGGCCTTGCGCTGCGCGTAGTCGCGTCCTTCGTCGGCGCGACGCGTGAGGTAATCGCGCGTTTCCTCGCCGGACTTGGGCGCGAAGAGAATGCCTAGCAGGGCACCGATTCCCATGCCAACGAGGAAGTAGCTGACCTTATTTCCGCCGTTATCACTCATGGTAAACCCCCAGAGCGCCAAGCTAACACGCACGATGGAGGGATGCAAGCGAACGCAGGGCTCGGGTTCCACAGCAGAGAAAAATGAGGCAGAGAAGAGTACAAAGTTGACCGGCGGTCAGGTATCAAAGGGATGCAGGGATGCAAGGAAGCAGGGAAGAAAGGGGGGGAGGAGGAAAACCTGGGCCGCGGGAGCAACGACCGCAGCTACCCGGACGGATGGAAATGGGCGGAGAGTTTTTGGGCCTGGGAGCGGCCGACCACGGCTTGCAATTCTTCGAGCGAGGCCTGCCCGACTCTTGCAGGGCTGCCGAAATGGCGCAGGAGTTTTTCAGCGGTGCGCTGGCCGATGCCGGGGACTTCGAGCAGGGCGGTGCGGCGCTGGCGCGCGCCGCGACGGCTGCGATGGAAGGTAACGGCGAAGCGGTGGGTTTCGTCGCGGATGAGCTGGACGAGCTGGAGGATGGGGGAGTGGCGGTCGAGCTGGATCGGTTCGTCTTCCTGCCCGTACACGTATAGGATTTCCTCGCGCTTGGCGATGGCGGCGAGGGGCTGATTGATGATCCCGAGGCCTTCCAGCGCCTGCGCGGCGGCATGGAGCTGGCCGACGCCGCCGTCAATCAGAATCAGACCGGGCAGCGAGCGCTGCTCGTCACGGAGGCGGCGGTAGCGGCGCTCGACGGCTTCGTGGATGCTGGCGAAATCGTCGTTGCCGGAGACGCCGCGGATGATGAACTTGCGGTACTCGCCCTTGCGGAGTTTTCCGTCTTCCCAGACGACCAGGGAGGCAACTTTGTCCGTGCCCTGAATGTGGGAGACATCGAAACACTCGATGCGGCGCGGCTTTTCGGGGAGGTTCAGGGCGGCTTCGAGGGCTTCAATGATGGCCTTGGAGGAAGGGCGGAGGACGCGGAAGCGCTGATCGAAGGAGAGCTTGGCGTTTTTCTCGACAAGCTCGACGAGAGCGCGCTTGGGGCCGCGCTGGGGGACGAGAATCTCGACGCGATGGCCGGCGCGGTCGGTGAGGATTTCTTCGAGGAGTTCGCGGCCCTCAAATTCGATGGGAACGTGGAGGAAGCGCGCCTGATAGGCGGAATCGAGATAAATCTGCTTGAGGAGGGCGGAGAGAAACTCTTCGGGCTCGAAGGCATCCTGGTTTTCCCAATAGAAATCGCGGCGGTCCACGACGCGTCCGCCGCGCAGGTGGAACAGGTTGACGCAGACCAGCGGCGGCTCGGCGTACCAGGCGAGAACGTCGGTATCGTCGCCCATGGCGGCGGCCATCTTCTGGCGCTCTTCGACTTCCTCGAGTGTGGCGAGCAGGTCGCGGAGGGCCGCGGCTTCTTCAAAGCGCTCGTCATCGGAGGCGCGCTGCATGCGCTCGGAGAGGCCGGCGCGGAGCTCGGACTTGCGGCCGTCGAGAAAGAGGCGGACGTCGCGAGCGGCCTCGGCGTAGCGTTCGTCGGCGACCAGGCCGGGAACACAGGGCCCGTGGCAGCGGTGGATGTGATATTCGAGGCAGGGGCGTTCGTGCGCGCGCGTGAGATCCACGGTGCAGGAAGGCACCTTGAACCATTTGTGGATGAGCTTGACGATGCGGTAGGCGAGGCTGGCCGGAAAATAGGGGCCGAAGTAGAGCGAGCCGTCTTTTTTGAGCCGGCGGGTGACGTACACGCGGGGATATTTCTCGGCGGCGGTGAATTTGATGTAGGGGTAGGTCTTGTCGTCGCGGAGCAGGATGTTGAATCTGGGCTGGTACTGCTTGATGAGGTTGTTTTCGAGCGCCAGGGCCTCGCGCTCGTTGTCCACCACGATGTAATCGAGGCCGGCCGCTTCGTGCATGAGCGCGGCGGTCTTGGGTTCGAGGGTGCGGGCATCGGCGAAGTAGGAGCGGACGCGGGAACGGAGCGAGACGGACATACCGACATAGAGGACGGTTCCCTGCGCGTCGCGGAAGAGATACACTCCGGGCTGGGCAGGGAACGTCTCGGCTTTTTCCTTGAGGTCCACGGGACGCAGCCGGTGCGCTCCGGTGGTCCGGAGCAACAACGATGATAGCAGAGCGCATCCCACCGGCAGGGAAGCCATGAAACGCGGCACAAAACTTCTTGCGGGGGCGAGCCTGGCCGCGGCATTTCTGGCCGCTTGGCTGCGGCCGGCGACGGCGCGCGGGCAGAACGGCCCGCCGAGCAGCTCGCAGGAATCGAGCTCGAGCTCCAAGCCGCCTGCGCAGACGAAGGGGACGCAGCCGGCCACGGCGTCCGCAGCCGACGGAAGCGATCCCGTTTCGCGGCGGATCAACAACAGTGCCCCGGCGGAGCACGACGTGGAAGTCGGGCAATACTACATGAAGCGAGAAAAGTACGACGCGGCGATCGACCGGTTTGCGGAAGCGGCGAAACTGATGCCCGACTACGCGCAGCCCTACAAGCTGATGGGAGAGGCCTACGAAAAGAAGAAGTTCCTGCAGGAGGCGCGGCAGGCCTACCAGAAGTATCTCTCCTTAAATGTTCCCGCGAAAGATGCCGCCGAGATCCAGAAGCGGGTAGCCCGGCTCGACTCGGAAATCCAGGATCAAGAAAGACGGCGGGCCGAAGCGACGAAGCCGCAGGGCTGAGGCGGGGCGGCGGGCGAGCCCGCGGGCTGCCTTAGTGTGTGAGCTCTCGCGGAGAGACTGAGGCGGCCTCCTGCAACACGACGTCGGGTTGGCGGCGCACGGCAGCCGCGGCGGTCGCACCCAAACGGGCTTCGCTATCCTCCCTCACTTTTGTAATGGCATCGTGCTCGGAGCCGGGCTCTGCCTGGATCAACTGCTCCGCGTGCAGAAGGCAGGCGAAGACCAGACGCTCCGGCTGGCCGCGGCGGCGCAGGAACTGGCCGTACTCGACCCAGTCGGAGGCCACAGAAGGAGCGTCGTTATAGGCAGCGTCCGCTTGCAAGGCCTGCTGATAAAACTGCGCGGCCTGCGCGTGGATACCCATCGCTTCTGCCAACTCCGCGTGGTGGACCAGGGCCAGGCTTTCCATGGCGACATCGTGCTCTTTTTCGGCGAGCGGGACGGCGGCCTCGTAGCCAATGGCGGCCTCGGCGGGCTGGCGGGCACGGGCGAACGCGTCCGCCACCTTGATAATCGCGCCCAGCTCCTGATGTGAGTCGCTCGAATACCTCTCAGGGTGCTGGGTGACGAGCTGCAGATAGGCGCGGTAGTGGCGGGCGGCGGCCTGTTCCTCGCCGCGTGCCGAGAGTGCGTCGCCTAAATAGAGTTGGGCCTTCGCCTGCGAGGGATCGAGTGTGATGGCGCGATTCCAGTCGTCCACGGCCTCGGCGGGACGGCCGAGGCGCTGGGCGAGCACGCCCGCATTGACGAGCGCATCCACATCGTTGGGATACTGCTCGAGAAGTTTCTGGTAGCGCTGGAAGGCCTCCTGATACTGTCCGGCGAGGAGGAGTTCGTGCGCGAGCGCCGCCTGTAATCCGCGCGCGCGCGGGCGAAGCTGGAGGGCGCGGGTGAGCGCGTCGATGGCCGCTGGGGAGTTTTTCGCATCCTGGTCGGCGCGCGCGATGCGTGCGAGCAGGCCGCTGTCGTAGGGATCCAGGCGGGCGGCGCGTTCGAGTTCGGGAAGGCGTCCTTCGGCAGATGCCCAGTAAAAGCGCGCCTGATCCATCAAACCCCAGGCGATGAGCAGAACCGCCGCGGTGATGCGCACTGCACGGGCGCCGCCGGAGTCTCCGGCGAGCCAGCGCGCCGCGGCCAGGGCGCGCCCGCGCACATCGGAGGCAGAGGCGGCCGCGGGTTGTTCGGCGTGATCCACCAGGAGAGCCGAGACGCGCGCATCGCGCAGCTTCCAGACAGCGCCGTCCAGAATAAAGTGATGAATATTGACAAGCGCGGTGAAGGTGAGAAAGCTGGCGCCGAAATCGACGTGGAACGCCCGGCTCACAATCCAGGGTCCCGGAATGAAGAGCGCAATGCCGCCGGCAACCAGCGTGGCGGCATAAGCGGAGAAGTGCCAGTCGGCGCGTCCTTCGGCCCGGGCTTCGCGTCGCTGATAGTAGCTTGTGATCCAGATGTATTGGGTGGAATGCAGGACGGCGAGCATTCCAGAGCTGTAGCGGACCTGGGGCACCTGGAGTCCAGAGGTAACTTCGAGCCCGACGGGCAGCACGAACCACAAGAACTGAGAGATGAAAAGCGTGGCGGGGCCGGCCCAGGCGCGCCAGTCCGCGCCGCGGCGGACGAGACGCGCGAGCGCCCATCCGCCGATGCCGACGAAGAAGATGCCGCAGGCCGCCTCCGGCCATAGCGCCCAGTCCGGAGGAATGCCGAGCGAGAGGATCATCTCGTCGTGCGAGGGGCCGGTATGGAAGCTGAGCATTAGGAGCACGTAAGAGGCCCAGAAGGCGGCGTAGAGCGCACGGCGCTCGCGCAGCTCGGGGGCAAGGCCTGCACGGCGGGCGAACATCATCAGCAGACCGAAGTTTTGCCCGGTGTAATGCCAGGGGCTCCAGCAGATGTAGAGAGTGAAGAGCCAGGGAAGGAATGCAGGAACGGTGTGGGCCAAGACGCCGGCCAAAATCAGGAGCAAGGCGACGTGGAGGGTGAAGATGCGGTATTTCTCGAACTGTTCGTGCGTGTGGTAGGCACGATAGACCGTGGCCATGAAGTGGGGATAGTTGAAGAGCAGAGCCAGAAAGTAAAAGGCCAGCGCCCATTGCTGGGTCTCGGCGCGATTGGCCACCAGGGCAACGAGCAAGAGGGGGGCGGACCATCCGCCGCATCCGACGAGCAGGTCGAGCCAGGGAGTGTAGATCCAGGGAGGGGCAGAAGCGCGTGCAAAAGAGGGCGCCACGGGAGAGGAGGATGCAGCATTTGCGGCAGCGGATTTCTTGCGGCGCGCCATCGGCTCTCTTAGAGGCGTATCGTCGCGCGCCGCCCGCAAATCTTCAATAGAAGTCTGGGCGGAGTTGCGGAGATTGTCGCGTTGCGGCGAGCCGGATGGCGTGCGCGGCTATTCGTGACGCAGAGCGACCAGAGGATCGACACGCGTGGCGCGGCGGGCGGGAAGGAACGAAGCGAGCGCGGTGACGGCGGCGATGAGCAGCGCGACTCCCGCAAAGGTGAAAGGGTCGGTGGCGCTCACTCCGTAGAGGAACGAGAGGAGCACGCGCGTGAGGCCCGCGGCACCCGCAAGCCCAATTAGAAGACCGGCCAGAGCCAGCAGCAGACCATTTCGCAAGACCATCCACAAAACGTCGCCGGACTGCGCTCCGAGGGCCAGGCGCACGCCGAACTCGCGCGTCGATTTCTCCGTGGAGTAGGAAACCATTCCATAGATTCCCGCTGCGCAGAGGATGGTAGCCAGCGAAGCGAAGATCACCAGGAGCCGGGCCAGAAAGCGCTCCTCGGCCAGAGTGCGCGCCACCTGGTCGCGCAAGGTGTGCTCTCCATAGACGACCAGATTGGGATTCACACGGGCCACGGCCGCACGCGCCGCAGGAAACAGTGAGCGCGGATCGCCCGGCGTTCGCGCCAGAAGACGGATGACGGGTTGCCAGGGATTCATCCCGTATGACTGCGCGAAGGGAACGTGGAGCACCGGTCCGACGGCTTCGCGGAGATCTTCCGGAGCGATATTTCCGGCAACTCCGACGATCTCGAAGGTCTGATCCTGAGCGCCAACCTTGAAAACGCGTTTCCCGATGGCATTCTCGCCGGGCCAAAAGGCGCGCGCCATCGCTTCGTTGATGATCGCCACGCCCGGGGCTTCGGCGGTGTCAGCCGCAGTAAAGTCTCTTCCGCTGAGCAGAGGGATTCCCGTCGTCGCAAAATACCCTGGACTCACGCGCACTACGTCCGTCCTATCCTGCTGGCCGCTTGCCGGATGCCGTCCCTCCGGGAACACCACGGTTGACGCTGCGGGCTGCAGCGGGAGAGCGCTGGAGAGCGCCGCGGATTCGACGCCGGGCTGCGCGCGGAGGGAATCGAGGAGCGGGCCTAGCAGCCTGCTGGCAGCCGCCGAATCGAATCCCTGCCGGCCAGGGTCGATCGCTGCAGCCATGGTGTGATCCGGATCGAATCCCAGTTTCACGTTTGAGGCCGCCCAGAGCGTACGAATAAGCAGCCCCGCGCCCACCAACAGGACCACGGACGTAGCCACCTGAATCACAACCAGGAAATTCTGGAGCGGGAGGCGGCGCGCGAAAACATCCAGGGTGCGCGATTCACCTTTCATTACTGCTACCAGGTCGGACCGTGAAAACTTCAGTGCCGGAGCGAGACTGCTCGCTACGCCCGCCAGGACGGCAACGATTGCTGTGAAGCCGAGAACGCGCAAATCGAGCACGGAAGCGGCGCGTTCCATAGGAAGGGGCAGAGTGGAAGGAGCGGACGCGGCGAGCAGCCTGGATCCCCAATCGGCCAGAAGTCCGCCGACCACCGCGCCGGGCAACGAGACGAGCAGGCCTTCGATGACATGCAGCCGCACAATCCTGCCGCGCGTGGCACCCAGGGCGAGGCGGATGGCCACCTCCTTCTGCCGGTTCTCGGCGCGCGCGAGCAGCAACGCCGCGGCATCCGCGCAGGCAATTAGGAGGACCAGGGCCACGATTCCCATTACCAGGAGCGAATACTGCGACTGGAATTTCCTGGCCTGCGCAGTGGCCGGAACCAGCACAGGCCAGGGACGAAGAAATCCCTTTTCTTCGCCGGGGACTTCTTTTCCGGCGCCCAGACCCACCGCGATGGCGTCGAGTTGTGCTTGGGCCTGGGCAATGGAAACTCCCGGCTTGAGCCGCGCAATTACAGCAAA
>JASHSV010000346.1 GCA_030038535.1 Candidatus Acidiferrales bacterium | reverse complement strand
CGAACACGAGCTGGCCTACGTAGTTCGCCCGCTCGCCCAGATTCCGGAACGTCTGCCGCGCCAGCGCGGCCACCGAAACTACGCATACGAGCGCGACCACCGTAAGGACCAGCAGCGTCGTCGTGAGCGTGAACTTAGTCTTCAGGCGCAGCCGCATGGTCGTTCCCCGCGCTGGCGTATTCCCTCAGCTTGTTGTGCAGTGTCTTCAGGCTGATCCCCAGCAGCTCCGCGGCCCGAGTCTTGTTGTTACTCGTGGCTTCCAGCGTCTGCCGGATCAGCTCGCGTTCCGCCTGCTCCACCGTCACCCCCAGCGGAAAGCGCAGTCCACTCAGGGAACCCGGCCCCGCCACGGGCCGCCCGAATTGGGCCGGGAGATCGTCCCGGCAAATCGTGTCGCCCAGGGCCACAATTACTGCGTGCTCGATTACGTTCCGCAGCTCGCGGACATTCCCCGGCCAGCTATGCGCTCGCAACGCGTCCATCACTTCTGTGGTCACCCCGCGCAATCGTTTCCCATTCTTCGCGTTCGCCTCTGCCAGTAAGGCCTCCGCCAGCGCCGGCAGATCCTCCTTTCGCGCGCGCAGCGGCGGCAAATGGATGTGGAATACGTTCAGGCGGAAATAGAGATCCTGCCGGAGCTGCCCCTGGGCCACAGCCTGCTCCGGATCCTTGTTTGTGGCCGCGAGCACGCGCACATCCACCGGCGTTTCCGACTTTCCTCCCAGCCTCCTCACCTTGCGGTCCTCCAGCACGCGCAGCAGCTTGGCTTGCGTGGCCATCGGCATTTCCCCGATTTCATCCAGCAGTAGCGTCCCTCCATCCGCCAGCTCGAAGCAGCCCAGCCGCCGCTCCGCTGCTCCGGTGAACGCGCCCTTTTCGTGGCCGAAGATTTCGCTCTCCATCAGCGACTCCGGAATCGCCGAGCAGTTTATGGCCACAAACGGCCCGTCGGCCCGCGGCGATAGCCGGTGCAGCGCTCGCGCCACCACTTCCTTGCCCGCTCCCGTTTCCCCCGTAATCAGCACGGAAGCAGTCGAGGGCGCAGCCTGCTCCACAGCCAGGCTCACCTCGCGCATGGCTTTCGAACTGCCCACCAGCTCGCTCAGTCGTCCCGTCGCGCGCAACTCGCGTGTCAACGCCGCCACTTGCCGCCTGTCCCGCACCCGCCCCAGCGCCCGGTCCAGCAGCGCCCGCAGAACCAGCGGCTTTAGAGGCTTCTCGATGTACCAGAACGCACCGGCTTCGATCGCCTGCACCGCCCGTTCCTCGCTCCCTTTTCCGGTGATCAAAATGGCGGGGACTTCGGCCAGCGCCTCGCCCAGTCTGCCCAGAAAGTCCAGGCCGTTCATTCCCGGCAGCTCGACGTCCGCGATCACCACGGCGGGGCGAAACGTCATGAACGCCTCGAGCCCGTCCTCTGCGCTTCCCACGCCCAGTACCTCGCACCCCCACTTGCGCAGCAATGCTTCATAGCCTTTGCGCGCGTTTTCCTCGTCCTCGACGATGAGGATTCGTCCCGCCGATGCCGTGTTTTCGCTCATGACTCATCTCCAGCTTAGGCGTGGGTGACGCTGGCTTGCAACGGTTCTCTTCCGGCCGTTCGCCTCTCCGGCCCCGGCCGGAGCCTCGCCTGCCTGCCCTCCGGTTCCGCTGCGCTCCCGCACTGGCGACGGCCATTGGCCCTCTCACTAACCGCACGAAAAATCTAGTTGGCGGTTTGCCCTGGCTTGACTAGAATCTGCCCTGTACTCTGCGGGCCGGGGGTGTCGCTTCCCACAGGGCCCAGCCATCGAAGACAGATTCGCAGGAAACGGTCCGTTGCGGCGGGGGTCCCGGGCCGGCTGCTTGGCATGCATTCTGCGCGTCTGTGGCGGATTGTGGAGGAGGGATTCATGAGACTGCTCG
This sequence comes from Candidatus Acidiferrales bacterium, assembly GCA_030038535.1. Classification (GTDB taxonomy): domain Bacteria; phylum Acidobacteriota; class Terriglobia; order Acidiferrales; family UBA7541; genus JOPF136. Next base: position 3,356 of record JASHSV010000346.1, on the reverse strand, counting down.
CGCGACCTGCGGCAGCATTAACCTTGGGCTTGCTGCTGGCCTTCCCGGCGTGGGCCGCGGCAGACGACACGCCGAAGTCAGACCCCTCGGCGAACAAACCTGCTACGACCGAGAAGCCAAAAGACGGTGCCGATTCGAAGGATAGTTCCACAACCCCGGCAGCTCCCGATGGCGCAGCCGCCGTCGCTTCGAGTCCGGCCACTCCCGCTGACCCGAATCCTGCTCCGGCCCCGCCGCCCGTCGAGGGGACTGGGGCAAGCGCGCCCGTCGATCCCGTCACTCCGATCATCGGTGAGCGGGCTGGCACGTTCACCCTGGAATCCGGCGAAACTCTGGGACGCCATGTGCTCGGGTTCAGCGTTGGCGTGGATAAATCGTCGCGCGCCCCGGGCAGTATCACTGTGCTCGATACGGATCTCGATCTGGCTGTCGGCATCACCGACCGTATTTCCGCCTTCGTCGCTTTCACCCCCTATAGCCATATTCACGTCGATAATCCGCTGGAACTGAGCCTGAACCCCACGCTGGCTGGCTGTCCGCTGGTCCCCCTGCACGGCAGTACGCAACCAACCATCTACCACTTTATCGATTGCGGCGCGGGAACCGCGGGCGCTGCGTACGTGGAGGATTATCCCTTTGCGAGCCACAACGGCGGCGGCGTAGGCACCTTCGAATTCGGGTTCAAGTTCAACCTCCTTTCGCAGAAGCGCTCGAGCCCCATCGCGCTCTCCGTGCGCACCGACTTCATCATTCCCACCGTCTTCGGGCTCAGCGACCTTCTCAACAACGAAGTGCAGAACGGCGCGTTCAACTTTCAGGTGATGGTGGCCGCGAGCCGGAGGTTTGGCGGCACGCTGGAGGCCACCCTCAACCTTCCCGTCTGGATTAGCGCCGAGCCCCGCTCCAACGGCGTGCAGCTGTTCAATGAGGCCAAGCAGTTCCGGCCGGGTTTCGGATTTGCCGTGTTTCCGCAGAAGCGTATTCAGCTCATCTCCGAATACACGGGCGTAATTTTCTTCGGCCAGGCCACGCAGAACACCACCTTCGGCCCGCGCGATCCCGTCGGAGCTGTCTATGGCCTCCGCCTCTATCCCGCCAGATGGTTCGTCGTTGATCTCGGCTACCGTTCCGAATTCGGTCTCAACCAGATCACCGATCGCAACGGATTCGTGATTCGCGCCGGCACTGCTTTTGTCCCCGAGAAGAAGCTCCCGCCGCCGCTTACTTTGGAATGCGGCGTGGCCGTCGCGGAACCGAGCTCAATCGAAGCCACCACCGGCTTGCCCGTGAATATCACCACGCGGGCCGCGGCCAGCGACAATGGCCCGGTTTCCTACAGCTACGACGTTTCCGGCGGCCAGATCGTCGGCAGCGGTTCGCAGGTGCGTTGGGATTACACCGGTTTGCCCGCGGGAACCTACACCATCAGCCCCAAGGCCAGCAGCGGCAAACTGTCCGCGGCATGTCCATCGGCCACGGTTACCGTCACTGTGGCTCCGCCCGCGCCCCGCCTGGCGTGCTCGGCCAGCCCCACCACGCCCGTTTACGCCGGCGAGTATGTGGACGTGAGCGCCTCGGCCACCGATCCCAAGGGCAATACCCTGCCTTATCCGGTCACCTACCAGTGGAAGTCCAGCGGCGGGTCCGTGGAAGGCTCAGGCGCCAGGGTTCGCCTGAACACTACCGGCATGGCCGCGGGGGATTATTCCGTCACGGCGCGCGCGGAGGGCAAAGGCGGAGCCGCCGATTGCAGCGCACCCGTCACCATTAAGAGCATCGAGCCGGCTCGCGAGATCGCCCGCTGCACCTTTAAGAAGTTCAGCGCCAGCGTCACCAATGCCTGCAAGAATCCGCCGCTCGACGGCGTGCCGCCGCGCTTCCAGCAGTACCCGGGCGCCACGCTGGTGATCGAAGCCACCGCCGATCCCTCCGAGACGCATGAGGCGGCCTCCAAGGCCATGAACACCAAGGCCAAGGCCAAACTCACGCCCGAGCAATTGGCCAAGGATCGCGCGCAGAATGTGAAGAACGACCTGGTCAAGCGGCTCGGCCTGCCCGATTCCGCCATCGAGACGCACTCGACGGTGGGCACGAAAGGTGGCGGCGCTGCCAACCAGGCTATGACCATTACGCTCGTTCCACAGGGCGCCAAGTACGAGCCCAAGAACCAGTAGGACACAACAAACTTTCAGGGAGCGAGGTTGGCCAGTCGGCCGGCCTCGCTCGCTTTTCGCCATGAACCTCGGCCCCCCTTTCCTTCGCATCCTGTTTGTCTCCGCGTTGGCGTTGTTCGCTTCTCTCGCCGTACGGGCGCGGCCCGAGAGCGGACCCGTCTGGCGCCCCATGGGCCCTCCCGGCGGCGACGTGATCTCTCTGGTCCAGGCTCCCTCCTCGCCGGCGCGCTTGTATCTCGGCACCGTCGACGGACACATCTTTTCGTCCGCCGACGAGGGGCGCCGCTGGGAACTGGTGGGCCGTCCCGGCCTTCGCGCCGACCTCGTAGTCCAGTCCCTCGTTGTTGATCCCCGCGACGCGCGTGTCCTCTACGCCGCCGGATGGACCCTCGACCCGGCCGCCGGTGGCGGCGTGTTTCGCTCCGAGGATGGCGGAGCCTCCTGGCAGGCTGCCGGCCTCGCCGGCCATGCTGTGCGCGCCATCGCGCTCGCGCCCTCGGCTCCCGACACCCTCGTGGCGGGTGCGCTCGACGGCGTCTATCGCTCGCGCGACGTCGGACGGAATTGGGAACGCATTTCTCCCGAGGGCCATGAGGATCTCCACGACCTCGACTCGGTTGCCGTCGATCCCCGGCATCCGGAAGTGATTTACGTCGGCACCAGCCACCTGCCCTGGAAAACCACCGATGGCGGCCTCCACTGGGCTTCCATCCACGAGGGCATGATCGACGATTCCGACGTCATGAGCATCGTGGTGGACCGCGCGCATCCCGCCCGCATTTTCGCCAGCGCCTGCTCCGGTATTTATCGCACCGAGAATGCCGGCGCCCTGTGGCGCAAAATCGGAGGCATTCCGAACACCGCGCGCCGCACGCACGTCATCCGCGAGGATTCCCGCCGCCCTCAAATCCTCTTCGCCGGCACCACCGAGGGGCTCTGGAGATCCATGGATGGCGGAGCCTCCTGGCACCGTGTCACTCCCGCGGACTGGAGCGTCAACGGGCTCGTCGTCAGCGAAGCCACGCCAGGCCGCTTGATTGTAGGCACGCAAAAACTCGGGTTGCTCGTGAGCGAGGACTGGGGACAAACGTTCCGCCCCGCGAACGACGGGTTCAACCATCGTCGCGTCGTTTCGCTCGCGCTCGATGCCGCGCGTCCCTCCCGCGTGCTCGCCGTGCTCGC
>JASHSV010000345.1 GCA_030038535.1 Candidatus Acidiferrales bacterium | reverse complement strand
GTGGGCACCTTCTGGTTCGGAGTGCCGTTCCGCGGGAGCGTGGCCGTCCTCGTTGGCAGTACGATGATCTTTCTGCTCTCTTCGCTCGGCGTCGGACTGTTCATTTCCACGATTTCCGCCAATCAGCAGCAGGCCATGGTGTCCGCGTTCTTTTTCATCATGCCGGCTACCACGCTCTCCGGATTCGGCACTCCCATCAGCAGCATGCCCCCGTTTTTCCAGAAGCTCACCTATCTCGATCCGCTCCGCTACTTCATGATCGTGCTCCGCAGTGTCTATCTGAAGGGCGTCGGTTTCGATGTGCTCTGGCCGCAAATTGCCTCCATGGCCGTCTTCGCCATCGTCCTGCTCTCCATCAGCATCCTCCGCTTCCATAAATCTCTGGAATAACCCTCCGGCTGCTGTCACCGGAGGTCGCCTATAATGGCATCAGCTATGAGCGCGACAAATGCTGCCGCCGGACCGGCAGGCTCTCCGTCGCCGCCATCGATGAACCTGCTGTCGCGCTCCACCGCGCCCAATTTCATCGCCGCGCTGGCCATCGCCGGCATCCTCCTGCATCTGATTCTGCGGTTTGCTCTCCACGCTTCTCGCTTCTCTTGCCAGGCTCCGCTCGTCGCCGTTTTGATTGCCGGAGGAATCCCGCTGGTCGTGCCGCTTGTGCGCAAAGCCTTTTCGCGTGAATTCGGTTCCGATCACCTCGCCGGAATCTCCATCGTCACTTCCGTTCTCCTGGGCGAATACCTGGTCGGCACGATTGTGATTCTTATGCTCTCCGGAGGCGCCGCCCTCGAAGGCTTCGCCACCCGCCGGGCTTCTTCCGTGCTCGATGCGCTCGCCCGCCGCATGCCTCAGACCGCTCATCGGAAAACGGATTCGGGCCTGGCGGAAGTGAAGCTCGAGGAAATCGTTCCGGGCGACATCCTCGAGATTTTTCCGCACGAGACTTGTCCGGTGGACGGCGTGGTCATCGCCGGCCAGGGTGACATGGACGAGGCCTATCTCACCGGCGAGCCTTACGAAATCGTCAAAGCTCCCGGCTCCGAGGTGATTTCCGGCGCCATCAATGGAGAAAAGGCTCTCACCATTCGCACCGAAAAACTGGCCGTGGATTCCCGCTACGCGCGCATCATGCGCGTGATGGAGGAAACCGAACAGCACCGCCCGCAGATGCGCCGTCTCGGCGACACTCTCGGAGCCTGGTACACGCCCATCGCGCTCGCCTTCGCCGCGCTGGCCTGGGCCTGGAGCGGCCAGTCCCATCGCTTTCTCGCTGTTCTCGTCGTGGCCACGCCCTGCCCCCTGCTTATCGCCATTCCCGTGGCTGTGATTGGAGCCATTTCTCTGGCCGCGCGCCACGCCATCATCATCCGCAATCCGGCCATGCTCGAGCAGGTGGATCGGTGCACCACGCTGGTATTCGACAAGACCGGCACGCTCACCTACGGCCGGCCCGCCCTTTCCGAGGTCCTGTGCGCCCCTGGATTCGAGCGCAACGAAGTGCTCCGGCTCGCGGCGAGCGTCGAGCGTTACTCGAAGCATCCGCTTTCGGGCGCGATTCAGGAAGCGGCGCAAAAGGCCGCACTCTCGCTCCTGCCTGTATCGCGGATCAGCGAGCGGCCGGGCGAGGGACTTCGTGGAACGGCCGGCGCGCGCGGCGTCTGGATCACCAGCCGCGCAAATATCCCCGTGCCACCCACGCCGTTCCCTCCGGCCTCCTCGGGACTCGAATGCGTCGTGGTTGTGGACGGTGCTTGGGCCGGCGTCCTGCGCTTTGCCGATGCTCCGCGGAAAGAAAGCACGCAGTTCATCAAGCACCTCAAGCCGCGACACGCTGTCACCCGCCTCCTGATTGTCTCCGGCGACCGCGATGCGGAGGTTCGCCACCTGGCGGAACTCGTCGGCATCGGCGAAATTCATTCCGCGAAGAGCCCGGAAGAAAAAGTGATGATCGTACGCGAGGCCGCCGGACGCTCGCCCACGCTTTTTCTCGGCGACGGCATCAACGATGCGCCGGCGATGCAAGCGGCCACGGTCGGCGTTGCGTTTGGCGTGAAAAGCGATGTCACCTCCGAAGCCGCCGATGCCGTCGTTTTGGAGACCTCGCTCAGCCGCGTCGACGAATTGATGCACATTGGCCGGCGCATGCGCCGGATCGCGCTGGAAAGCGCGGTTGGGGGAATGGGACTGAGCATCCTGGGAATGCTCGCGGCCGCCTTTGGCTACTTGCCCCCCATTAGCGGGGCCATTGCGCAGGAGGTTATTGACCTCGCTGCTGTCTTGAACGCGGTTCGCGTGGCGCTGCCTGCCGACGCACTCTCCGATTTTTAACCCGCCATCAATGCCCCCGTAATCCAGCCGGCCGCATCGGCACCCCTCACTTTTCCCCTGTTTCCATTACCCTCTCGGCGAATTACTCTATGCCGCTCAGAAGGTGCGGGAGGGCAGCATGTCTGTACTCGACGTTTTGCTCGGCAAGCCGCTGGCGACTTCTGACGAGCGCGCCGAACAAATTGGCGTGTCGGCGGGAATTCCCATTTTCGGCCTCGATGCGCTCAGCTCCGCAGCTTACGGCCCGGAAGCGGCGCTCACGCTGCTGATCCCTCTCGGCGCGGCGGGCGTGGCCCACATCGTTCCGGTCAGCGCTAGCATCATCCTGCTGCTCACCATCGTCTATTTTTCCTACCGGCAGACCATCGCTGCCTATCCGGGCGGCGGAGGCTCCTACACGGTGGCTTCGGAAAATCTGGGGCAGCGCATGGGACTGCTGGCCGCGGCGGCTCTCATGCTGGACTACGTTTTAGTGGTTGCCGTCGGCATCGCGGCAGGCGTCGGCGCGCTCGTTTCCGCGGTTCCGAGTCTGCAGCCGCATACGCTGGCTCTCTGCCTGGGCATTCTGGTCGCCCTGACCATCGTGAATCTGCGTGGCCTCAAGGAAGCGGGCTTGGTGTTCATGGTCCCCACGCACCTGTTCCTCGGAACCTTGCTGATCACGATCCTGATCGGACTCGTCCGCACGGTGAGCGCGGGCGGGCATCCCATTGCCGTTGTGGCTCCCCCTGCGCCGCCTGCTCCGGCGGTGGCCGTTGCCGGTCTGTGGATGATGCTCCAGGTTTTCTCCAACGGCTGCACTGCGATGACCGGTGTCGAAGCGGTCAGTAATGGCGTGCGCGCATTCCGCGACCCCACGGTGCGCAACGCGCAGCGCACCCTCACCGTGATCATCTTCCTGCTCATCGTGCTGCTGGCCGGAATCGCTTACCTGGTCAAGGCCTACGACATCGCCGCCACCGATCCCGGCGCGCCCGGCTATCAGAGCATTCTCTCCATGCTCGTGCTCGCCGTGACGGGGCGCAACTGGTTCTACTACGTTACGATCGGCTCCGTTCTCGTTATCCTCGCGCTTTCCGCCAATACTGCCTTCGCGGATTTCCCGCGGCTTTGCAAGGCCGTCGCACACGATGGGTTCCTGCCGCATTCCTTCGGACTGCGCGGGCGGCGCCTGGTGTATTCGCAGGGCATCTTTGTGCTCGCAGCGCTGTCCGCAATCCTGCTGGTGCTGTTCAACGGCGTCACCGACAACCTGATTCCGCTGTTTGCCATCGGCGCGTTCCTGGCATTTTCCCTCTCGCAAGCCGGCATGGTCGCCCACTGGAAGCGCACGGGCGGGCCGGGAGCGGTTCGCAGCATGCTGGTCAACGGCCTCGGCGCCGTGGTCACCTCGCTGACGCTGGTCGTCGTGCTCGTCGCGAAATTCACCGCTGGAGCATGGGTCAGCGCGCTGCTGATTGCCGCCATGATGCTCCTCATGTTGCGCGTGCGCGATCATTACGACCGCGTTGCCGCGGAGACGGCCACCGACGACTCGCTCGCCGTCGAGAACCTGGGGCCGCCGATCGTCGTGCTGCCTATCCAGGGATGGTCGAAAACCTCGCAGCGCGCCTTGCAGTTCGCCCTATCGCTTTCTCCTGAGATTCATGCCGTGCACGTGGCCACTGAAGAGGAGACCGACGCGCTCGAACAGCAGTGGCCTCGTTTGGTGGAGCGGCCCGTAGCGGAGATGGGTGGCACACCGCCCTCGCTCGTCACCCTGCCCTCGCCTTACCGGCTGATTATCCGGCCCATCGTTGAGTTCGTGCTGGACATCGAGAAGCGAAATCCCGGCCGTCAGATTGCCGTCATCGTGCCTGAATTGGTGGAGAAGCATTGGTATCACTACCCCTTGCACAACCAGCGCGCGGAGCTGTTGAAAGCCCTCCTGCTGCTGAAAGGCAGTCCGCGCATCGTGCTCATCAACGTACCCTGGTATCTGCAAGCTTGAGCGTTCCCTTCGCCGCCGGCGCACATCGATCGCTCAGTCGTTTCCAAATTCCGCGAGCAACTTGCCGGAACGGCGGTCGAGCAAGATGAGCCTCGCTCGTCGCGATCCGAGCCGGAAACCAAATCTCGCCCCGGTCTCCGCGTCGCTCATCCCAATCTGCTCGTCCTGCGCGCTCTCAGAGACAAACAAATACAGCACCGCATCCCGGAACACGGTGCGGCGCACCAGTACACCCTCGGATGGAAGCGTTCCCGCAAATGGCGGCGCTATGCCGAGCTTCGCCAGCATCCACTGGTACACCGCAACCGTCGGCTCCAACCCCTCAGCCAGTTCCACGGGGTAGTTCGTCACGTAGATTTTCCCGTTCCCGGCAGGCAGTTCGTGGATGGTGTGGCCGTCTGCCGCGGTCAGCGCCTCGGCGAATTGCTGCCGGTCGAACGCAAACGAGAGCAGAATTCTCTTTCCGTCCAGCTCCAGCTCCGCCTGGTGAAACGTGACTGGCTGCGGTGTCGCGTCCAGTCCCAGAACGCGCAGGCGCTCCGTCGCTCGCCAGTGCGGATCCCGTTCCACGGAGCCAGTGACCAGCAGCGTTCCGCCCGCGCGTGCATATTCCAACAGTTGCGACCACGCTTCGTCGCTCAGCGCCTGAGGAGAGGGCAAAATCACGAGCCGCGGCCGGCCCAATTGCGCGAGTTGATTCTCCGCAACGACAACGCCCGTCACGCGGCAGCCGTATTCGAGCGCGCGAACCGCCTTCATCTGCGCGTCCAGCGCCAGCCAATTCAGCGCGGAGTACTGCAGCGCCTGCGAGGTGACGATGGCCACCTGCGGCGCCTCCGTATCGGAGAGCAGCCCGCGCGTCACGGCCGTGAACGCGGCGAATTTTCGAAGCACGCCGGCCTGCGGCTTTTCTGTTCCGTCCGCTCGCACCGCGCCGATCGCCGCTTCATTGTCGTTGCGCATGTACGCGTTCGTGTTCCACAGCCACTGGATGGCGCCCGCGCCGGTCGCGGCGGCGATGGCTAGTTTGCGTTCGAGCAGCCCGGCTTTTTCCTCCGGGGTGTAGCGTTCGCTCGCATCGATTTGCAGGTCGCGCGCGACGCCCACCTCCTGCACCAGTATCGGTTTGCCGGGCTCTTTGGCGACCAGCGAATCCCACAGCAGCGCATCGTTCTGCCACCACGGATGAGTGGTGGTGAAATCGACCGCCGGCCCGAAAAACGCCGGGGAGGGACGGTCGCGTCCGCCGCCTTCGTCCTGGCCGACGGTGATGAGTTGACGGCTGCCGGCGGCGCGGATGGCGCCGCGCAAATCCTTCGCCCATCTCGCGAATGCCTCCTGCGCAAACAGGAAATAATCGGGCGCCTTCAGCGCGTTGCTGCCCTGCATGGTGCGTTGCGGCGCGCTGTAGGAAAATTCACCCTCATCGGGCAGCGGCGGCGGCTGATCCGGCGGCAGCGGAGCGGTGCGCCACGCTTCTTCCATCTCTTCGCGCGACTTGTACCGCTGCGCAAGCCATTCGCTCCACGCTTGCCGCTCGATTTGGTCGCCATTGGGCCGCGTGGCCCACAGGTGGCGGGGATTCGAGAAGCTGGGCTCGTTGATGAGGTCCCAGATCAGAAAGGGAACTTCGCGAAATCGCCCCGTGAGCGCGAGGACCAACTCCCGCTGCCGCCGCAGTGCTTCCGGATCCAGATACGGATTCCCTCCGCCGAGCACTTCGGGCGCGAACGCAAAAATCGTGAATTGCACGGGCAGATCGTGCGCGCGGGCAGTTAGCAGGAAGGCTTCGAGCGTGCGCAGCGCGTCCTCGCGAACCACGCCGCTCTCTTTCATCACTTGGTCCCAGCCGGTCCACCAGCCGGTGCGGAGCATGTTGAATCCGGCGGCGCGAATTTCTGCCATGTCGCGGTCCCACACGTAGGGATTCGGATCGATGAAAAATTCGCGCTGCACGTCGCTGGCCATGTAAGTGGTTCCGGCGACGAGTTCGGTTTGCCCGTTGCGGACAAAGTAATCGTCCGTGAGGCCGACGGAGGGCCCGGAGCGCAGCGCCGCCTCATCCCGTAACCAGTAGCCGGTGCGATAGACGGCGTGAAGCTCGCTTCCGACGAACAATCGCGCCGTGAGCACGTGCAGACCGGCGCGGCTATCCGCGGGCAACAAAAACTGCGCCGAAAACGGAAAAACGCCCGCGTCAAGCGTAACTTCCTTCTGCGCTATCACGTTGTCGGCGAGCGAGAGTTCCACCGCGAGGCGCGCCGGCTGTGGCCGGCCGGCAAAACGCATCCAGTCGACCGAAAACGTGGGCGGCTCGCCGGGCAGAACGAGCGGCCAGGAGGGCCTCACCGCAAAACTCTCCGCTCCGTCGAGCGCATCGCGCGCGAGTGCGGGAATCAGCACTCTCGCCGGATCGCTCGTGAAGAAGCCGCTCGGGAGTTCGCAGGCCAGAAAAACCCACCGGCCTCCCGCGAAGCGGTTTTTCAGGTGGTCGATGCGAACCAGCGGCGCGCTAAGCCTGCGTCCCACCGAGCTGCCCCAGGCGAGGGGCACGAGCCGCGCGTCGATGCTTCCGGCCGAGCCTTCGCGTGGATACAAATCCTCGTCCGTCAGGCGAATCGTCATGCTGAACGCGCGGTTCCATGGGAAGGCGGGCGGCGCGAGCGGCTCGGCATCGGGATTCGGCTGAAAATCGAGGCCGCGCGAGCCGGGCGTTTCCTGGTAATCATTGATGAACAGTTTTTCGGCAAACGACATTCGCGCCGGCCGTAGATCCCATTTGCCGTCAGTCTTGAGCGCCGGCCGCGTGAACGGTCTTCCGCCCAGCACCAGCAGGTTCCCGCCGCGCTCCAGGAATTTCAGGATGGCGGGCCACGCAGCTTCAGGAAACGCCGAGCCGTAAGGCAGGACGAGAAGCCGTGTGCCGGCCTCATCTAGCGCTGCCGCGAGCGCGTCGCTCGAAACTACGCGCGCTCCGGGCAGAACCGCGACGAGATCCGCGCGCGCGGGCGCGGGTGTGTCGGCAGCGGGAAAACCCTCCTCCCAGAACAGCAGTGATGTGGAGTGAGCCTCAGAGCGCGCTTGTGCTGCTGCCAAACCCGCGGTGAGAAGAAAAAGCAGCGCGACAATTGGAATTCGGATTTTCACCACCACATGCTTCCCCGGACGGTTGCGAGATCAGGGCGACTCTTCTGTTGCGGGCGCGCGAACATGCAGCCGCAGCGTTTTGATCTCGTAGGGCTTCACAGCCACCTCGACGGTTTTTCCTTCCATCGGCAATTTTTCGCCGGCCTGCTCCATCAAGCTCGCGTCCCACACTTCCTCGACGCCCGGCGGCAGCGTAATCCGCGCCGTGGTTTTTTGCCCGGCAAATTCATAAAACCGCAGGATCAAATCCGTCCCGTCCTCCGCCTGCTTCATGGCCGTAAGCAGCAGATTCGCGGGCTCGAGCGCGACGAAGGAATGCACCGCGGGCAGCGTTCCCGCGTGGCCTTGCGCGGCCACGGCGCGCAGCCGGCTGTTCAGCTCGTAGGCCTCGCGCTCCGTGCCCGCTTCGCGCCAGCCCCCCGCATGTGGAACCAGGGAATACGTGAATTCATGCGTCCCTTCGTCGGCGTGCGGATCGGGCCATTCCGGCGAGCGCAGCAGGCTGATGCGCAGCACGCTCCCGTGCGCGTCGTAGCCGTACTTCGAATCGTTGAGCAGCGAGAGGCCGTGCTTCGCGTCGGAGAGATCGGCCCAGCGCAGCGCCGGCACTTCAAATTGCGCTTTTTCCTCCGGAGTGCGCCGCGTAGTGGGCCGCTCGATGCTGCCGAACGGAATCTCGTAGCTCGCCTTTTCCGATTCGACGGCCACGGGAAACGCGGCCTTCAGCAGGATGTGCTTTTCGTGCCAATCCGCGCTCATGCGCACATCCACACGGCGAATGTGCGGATAGAGGGTGATGTCCTGAACAAAGGTGGAGCTCTGGAAGTGTTTCTTCACGCGCAGGACGGCGCGCAGCGGGCCGCGCTCGGCAAGCTCCACGGAATCCGCCTGGTCCAGATGCCACTGGTGGTCCTCGAAATCGGCGTCGATGTTCCACGCGTCCCAGGCTTTCGGCTTGTCCACGAAGGTTTGCAGTTCGTTGGCGCACGCTCCGGCCGGAACCGACTCCCACTCGCTCTGTTTGTCGAAGAGGCTGGTGATGCAACCGGTTTTCGCATCCACCCGAACGCGGAAAAATTCGTTCTCCACGAAATCCGGCCCCGTCTTCAACCCTGTCACCGGAGCTGGAGCGGTTACAGCGGGCAGAAGTCGAAAGATTTTGTATCCCACCGCGGGCACATCTTCGGCCAGAAAGCGGATGCGCATCGGCCCGGCGGCGTTTTTCGAAAGTTTCTGCGCAATCACCGGTTTCCCGGCCGTATCCACCACTCGCACGCGCGCCGTCGCAGCGGGCAATTGCACCTCGGCTTCGACCACGCCGGAACGCGCCCACGAGAGCGGATTGAACACCACGATCGCCGCGCCGCTCCCCTGCGTATTCACCTGCGAGACGATAGCCGCCAGGGCCGATTCGAGATGTTCCCCGCCGATGCGGCGCACCTCCGCATAGTCCCGCGCCGCGTCCTTGTAGAGCACCGGAATGCCGGAGCCGGCGGCGATGTCGTGAAACTGGTTGAACAGGATTTTTTTCCACGCCACGCGGAAATCGTCGGCGGGATAGGGAAGCCCCTGGAGCGCGGCCAGGGCCGAGAATTTTTCAGCGGTGAGCATCAGCTCTTCGCTGCGCCGGTTGCCTTTTTTTGTTTCCGCCTGGGTGGTGAACACGCCGCGGTGGAACTGGAAATAGAGTTCGCTGTTCCAGACGGGAAGATCGAGCGAGGGCGCCTGTTTGGCCAGCGCATCGAACCAGGGCTGCGCCGCGCCGAATTCGAGCTTCGGATAGACCGCGTCGTGCTGCCAGCGCTCGGCCGTCTCCAGCATGTCGCGCGTGGGCCCGCCGCCGTGATCGCCCACCCCGAACAGGTAGAGCATGTCCGGATACTGGTGCATCGCGGGAACGTAAGCCGCGAGGTCTTTGGCCATCTCCACCGGATGGATGGGATTCGCATAGTCGTGCGGGAAATAAGTGAGCACGCGGCTGCCGTCGGGCGATTGCCACCAGAAGAGTTTGTGCGGCGGCTTGGTCGTGTCGTTCCACTGCATTTTCTGCGTCACAAAGAAATCCACGCCGGATTTCTTGTAGATCTGCGGTAACTGCCAGTTGTAGCCGAACGAATCCGGATTCCATCCGGTGCGCACGTCCACGCCGAATTTCTCCTGGAAGTAGCGTTTTCCGATCAGCAACTGGCGGACCAGTGATTCGCCGTCGGGCATGTTCAAATCCGGTTCCACCCACATCCCGCCGATGATTTCCCAGCGGCCTTCCTTCACGCGCCGGCGAATCTCCTCGAACAGCTCCGGATATTTCTCCTCCATCCATTCGTACGCGGAGGCGGTGGAATGCGTGTAGGTGAGGCCGGGAAACTCGCGCATCA
>JASHSV010000344.1 GCA_030038535.1 Candidatus Acidiferrales bacterium | reverse complement strand
CGTCGCCAAACGCCAGGGCGCCGACGTCCGCCGCCTCGCCGGAACCGTCCAGAACGATGTCCTCAAGGAATACATCGCGCGCGGCACCTACATCTTCCCCGTCAAATCCGCTATGCGCATCGTCACCGACATGTTCGCCTGGTGCCGCACCGAAGCTCCCAGCTGGAACGTCATTTCCATCTCCGGCTATCACATCCGCGAAGCCGGCTCGACCGCCGACCAGGAAGTGGCCTTCACGCTCGGCAACGCCATCGCCTACGTCGAGGCCGCCGTGGGCGCCGGGCTTGCCGTGGACGAGTTCGCCTCCCAGCTCTCCTTTTTCTTCAATGCGCACAACGATCTGCTCGAAGAAGTCGCCAAATACCGCGCCGCCCGCCGCCTCTGGGCCCGCATTCTCGTCGAGCGCTTCCACGCCCGCGACCAGCGCTCTCTCCTCATGCGCTTCCACGCGCAGACGGCCGGCTCCTCGCTCACCGCCCAGCAGCCGGAAAACAATCTCGTCCGCACCGCCATTCAGGCCCTCGCCGCCGTGCTCGGCGGATGCCAGTCGCTGCACACCAACGCGCTCGACGAAGCCCTCGCGCTTCCCACCGAACAGTCCGCGCTCCTCGCTCTGCGCACCCAGCAGATCATCGCCCACGAATCAGGCGTCGCGAATACCATCGACCCGCTCGGCGGCTCCTACGCCATCGAATCCCTCACCAGCGAGATCGAGCGCCGGGCCTCGGAGTACCTCGCGCGCATCGACGCCCTCGGCGGAATGCTCCGCGCCATCGAGCAGGGCTACGTCCAGGCGGAAATCCAGCGCGCCGCCTACGACTATCAGATGGCCGTCGAGCGGCATGACCAGATCGTCGTCGGCGTCAACGATTTCCAGGCCGAAGCCTCCGCGCCCATTCCGCTCCTGCACATCGATCCGGAAATCGAACACGCCCAGGTCGAGCGCCTGCGCGCCCTGCGCGCCCGCCGCGACGCCGCCAAAACGACTGCCGCGCTCGCCGAAGTCGAGCGCCGCGCCCGCTCCTCCGAAAATCTGATGCCCGCCGTTCTTGCCGCCGTAGAAGCCTGGGCCACCGTCGGCGAAATCGCAGATTCCCTCCGCCGCGTCTTTGGCGAGTATGAAGAATCCGTCGTCGTCTAATCTCCGTCCCGGCGAAATCCGCTGGCCCAAACGCGTCGCTACCACCGCCGAAGCCGTCCGCTTCCTCAACGCCGTCGGCTTCTGCCTGCTATTCCCGCTCGAAAACCTGCCGCTCCCCTCACTCTACTTCGCTTGCGCACGCCGCGAACCCACCGGCTGGGACCGCTACTGCCTGCTCATCTGGAAATGGAAGGACGAATTGGGCCGCCGGCGCCTCGCTTTTTACTCGAAGTATTTCAAGGGCCGCGGCACGTTTATTTCGCTCCGGCTGCTCCCCCATTTTCTCGCCCTCGAATCGAGCGCCTATGGCCCGCACGACTACGACCGCGCCTATGCCGCCGGCCGCATTTCCGCCGACGCGTGCACCCTCTGGCAGGCCCTCGCCGAACACGGCCCGCTCGCCACCCTCGAACTCCGCCACGCCTGCAAATTCGACACGACCGCCGGCAACCGCCGCTTCAAAAAAGCCGCTCTTCAGCTCTCTCGCCTCCTGCTCGTCTTCCATTCCGGCGCCGAGCAGGAAACCGATTCCTGGGCCTCCAACCGCTTCGAGCTCACCGCGCGAGCATTTCCCGCTGCCATCGCTGCCGCACGGAAAATCTTCGCCCCCGAAGCCCGCCGCGTCCTCGTCGCCAAATATCTCGAGTGGCACCCCAACGCCGGCCCGCGCACGCTCGTCCGCCTGTTCCACCTGTAGCGCCGGCTCCCGATGCATTGGGACCGCGCCGGCCTTCTTTCTGTTCACCTCCGTGCACTTTTCTCTTCCGCACGCTAGGATCTCTCCGCCATCTCCAACCCATGCCACGACAGTCCCATCCCCGCCTGATCCTTGCCTCCGCCTCTCCGCGCCGCGCCGAAATCCTCCGCCGGGCCGGCTTCTCGTTCGCCGTCCGCCCCTCTCGCGTTGACGAATCCATCCGCCCCGGCGAATCCCCGGCGCGGCACGTCCGCCGTCTGGCCCGGGAAAAGGCGCTCGCCTGTGCCGCGCGCGTCTCCGGCCCCGCCATCATCCTCGGCGCCGACACCGTCGTCGTCCTCGGCCGTCACATCCTCGGCAAGCCCGCCTCGCCGCGCGATGCCCGCCGCATGCTGCGCCTGCTTTCCGGCCGCACGCATCGCGTCCTCACTGGCATCGCATTGCTGCGGCTCGCTCCGCACGGCCGCACACGCGTCCTCTCCGCCGTCGAATCCACGCGCGTCACCTTCGCTCCCCTCGGCGCGCGCGAAATCGCCGCCTACGTCTCCTCCGGCGAACCCAGGGGCAAAGCCGGCGCCTACGCCATTCAGGGACGTGCAGGAAAATTCGTCACTCGCATCGACGGCTGCTACTTCAACGTGGTGGGACTGCCGCTCGCTCGCCTCTGCCGCCTGTTGCAAGCCCTGTAGGCCGTGTCACTAGAGGCGGGGTTCGCGCTCCATCCCGGCTGTCATCCCGACTCGCTCCGGGGAGGAGGGATCTGCTGTTTCTTCTGTCCCGACGGCCCCACAAAACACAAACGGCGTCCCGGTTTACCGGGACGCCGTCAAACCCTTTCGCCCGCAGCCGCTCAGTGCTGTGCCGTCGGCGGCGGTGGCTGCTGTGGTGGTTGCTGCTGCTGCTGGGGCGGATTCTGCGGCGGATTTTGCTGTGGGTTGCCCTGCATGCCTTCCCTGAAGTTGCGCACGCCCTCGCCCATTCCCCGCATCAATTCGGGGATTTTCTTCCCGCCAAACAGGATCACCACGATCAGCAGGATGATTAGGAGATGTCCAGGAGCCAGTAGTTCCATACGTCTTCCTTCGCAGCCCGGCCACATGTCCCTGGCCGGTCTGCTCTTATTAGCAATTATAGCACGCGCATAGCGCGCCCGGATAACTCCGCGTGTCAGGAGCGCCAAGCTTGCATCCCGCGCCCTGTGGAGGACTCCTAAGAACCTGTCCCGACACCGGTCGCCCATGCGAGCCCGTGCGGAAGTGGCCGGGCGGCAAAATCTAGGTGAATCACCCGGCGATGACCGGGTCGCCGCGATGGGGCCGAGGAATGCAGCAGCAGCGGGCGCATGACGAGCGCGTCGCCCTCGCGAGCCACACACGCGGTGATCCTCCCTTCCTGCCGCAGACTATCGATCGCGGGCGTCTTGAGCCTTCCGGCCGTATGCGTGCCGCGGACCACCCGAAGCGGACCATTCGATGCCCCGCAGTCATCGAGATGAAGCCGCACGCTCAACATTTGCTCGAGCACGGTGACGGGCGGCTGCACGTGCAATACCCCGGATTTCACCGTCCACGGCCCGAATCCAGGAACCTCAATGCGTTCCCTCACCGCTATGGTTAAGTCCTGGTGCATCGGAACCTTCCAGTTCGCGCCAGGGGTCTTGTCGAACAGGATTCCGCGAACCGGAATCGCGTCGCTTCCCAACACTGCCTCTACGATCTGCCGGATTCTGGGCCTTCCCGCGAGTTGCGCAATTTCGGGAACGACCTCCAAGAGATTTCGAATCGCGTAAGTCCCATTCTTCTGCCGCACCGAGTCGCCAAGGGGCGCCGCGTTCAAGGCCCGTATTAGCGCGTTGATTTCGGCAGGCATAAGCACGCGTCGCACTCGGGCAATGCCGTCTTCCGTAAGCGCCTTCAACCAGTTCGAGCGCGTGCCGCCATTCGCAGCCGGTGCATGAATCACAGAATGATCCTCTCGTCGCCCTGCCGCCGCGTCACCCGCTCCCGGTCCAGATGCTCCAAGAGCGGAATCGCGTATTTCCTCGTAATCCCGGTCAGCTCTTTGAACGCAGGAACGCTCATCCGCTCCCCGCGCTCTCTCTTGTAATCCGCCAGAAGTTGCCGCACGCGCTCCAGTGCTGTGCGATGGAACACCAGTTCCGCGGTCACCCGCACCAGCACCTGCTCGCGCAAGAGAATCTGCACGATTTTCTGCGCACGCGCCGCCTCCACCGGCAGCCTCTCGAGCACCTCTTTCATCGACGGTACCGTGAGC
>JASHSV010000343.1 GCA_030038535.1 Candidatus Acidiferrales bacterium | reverse complement strand
GCGCCTGGCCTACGCACCCAGTCTCGGGCTGTCCCTGCTGCTTGCGGTTCTGCTGTCACGCTGGCGCTTCTGGAGAATCACATTGATCGCCGTGGCGCTGGTCTTTGGAGCCCGCACGGCCGTCCGCAATCTCGACTGGCTTGACGCCGAGCACTTCTACCTGAAATTGGCGGAGACGTCGCCTGTGAGCGCCAAGTCGTATTACTCGCTCGGAGTTTTGCGTGCGGCCCGCGGCGACGATGTCGGCGCCATCGAGGCCTACGATCGCGCCATCTCCATTTTCCCCGCGTATTCCGAGGCGTACCACAACCGTGGTAATGCCCTCGTGCGGCTTGGGCGACTCCAAGAGGCCATGGAGAGTTACCGTCAGTGCCTGCGTTTCGATCCCGGCCACCACGGAGCCGCCTACAACCTGATGCAGCTTCAGGCCGGCCGGCCCTTGAATCCCCCGCGCAATCCGTTGTAAGCCATTGCCCATCGGCTGCAGGAATCCTTGATGGCTCGTAATGGCACGTTCCGAAGCTTCAGGATGTCGTGACCCTACCTCATGCCATCGGTCCTGCAGGTCAGGCGACCTTCAAGATGAGCACCACGCGATCGTCTTCGTGTGTGCCGCCGCGGGAAAATTCGTCCACTTCCGAAAGCACACCTTTGATAATCTCATCCGCCTCTCGCTGGCGGTACTTCGTCACAGCTTTTGTCAGCCGCTCCAGGCCGTATTCGTCACCCTCGCGGTTCATCGCTTCGGTGATGCCGTCGGTGCAGGCCAGAATCACGTCGCCTTTCTCCAACCGCAGAAAGCCGCGCGAGTAGCTCTGCCCCGGGATGACGCCGATCACCATGCCACCTTCCCGCAGCGATTCGGTCTCCCCGTTCGCGCGCACCACCACCGGGGGCACATGCCCGGCGTTGATGTAATGCAGTCCGCGGTGCCGGCGATCGAGCATGGCCACGAACATGCTCATGAATTTCCGCTGCCGCCCCTCCGACGCCATCAGGTTGTTGATCGCTTCCACAAGGCGTTCGAGCGAGTGCAGATGCCCCACCAGAGTGTGCAGCATGGCCTGCAGGTTCGACATCATCAGCGCCGAAGCCACGCCTTTGCCTTCCACGTCCGCCACGACGGTCAGAAGCGTGTCCTGGTCGAGCATCAGAAAGTCGTAGTAATCCCCGCCTACCATCTGCGTCGGCCGGTGAAACACGCCGATTTCGAACTCCGAAAGTTGCGGGGGCGCGTCCGGCAGCAGGCTCGACTGGATGCTCCGCGCCAGCGCCAGGTCGCGCTCCAGCCGTTCCTGCGCCAGCATGGCCCGGTGCATGCGGGCATTTTCCAGCGCCAGCGCCGCATGCAACGAAATCGCTTCCAGAAACGCCTGGTCGCCGGCGTTGAAAGCCCCCGTGTTTTTGTTCAGCAACTGGAGCACACCCACGATTTCCTCGTTATTGTTCCGGATGGGGTGGCACAGCACCGAGCGCGTCACAAATCCCGTCTTCTGGTCGGCGGCGCGGTCGAAGCGCGAATCCTGGTAGGCGTCGCCGATGTTCACGGTCTGCCCATGTGTGGCCACCCACCCTGCCAGTCCCTGATTGATGGGCATGCGGATTTCTTGCTGCTCCAGGCCCAGCCCCACCAGCGACCAGATTTCCTGCCGCTCTTTGTCGACCAGAAACACGGTCGCCCGCTTTGCGCCCGTCTGCCGGCTGGCCAGGCGCAGAATGATGTTGATCAGCTCCGCCAGGTCGATGGTCGAGTTGAGCGATTTCGTGACCTCAATGATTCCTTGCAGCTCCGCCATCGCTCCCCGGCGTTCGCTCGAGGCCAGCGCCACTCCCGCGTACCGGCCGTAAAGCTGGAGCACGTTTTGCGTGGCTTCGTCCAGCGGCCCTCCCGTCGCAATTTCCAGCGCCGACGCGGGAGCTCCGTCGCCGGGCAGCGCGCACACCCACCTTCCGCCGTCCGATTTTCCCGCTGGCGATCCGGAGACCGCGTGGCGGATTAAAGCTGCGTCCGCCTCCGAAAGCGCACCCGCCTGCTGCCACACCGCCGGAGTCCCGTCATGCAACCGCCAGAGCCGGACGCCCGGCATCCCAAACTGCGTCTGAGCGGCGTCGACCACGCGGCGCGAGAGCTCTCCCGGATCGCATTCGGCGTCCAGTTGGGCCAGTGCCTTCGCCAGCCGTTCCATCCAGGCCTGTGCGCCGGTCGTTGAGGCCGCGCTCATGCGCCCTCTCCGCGGTAATGGATCACCAGCAGGGTCATATCGTCGCTCTGGGAGGCTCCGCGCGTAAACTCTCGCACTACCGACTGGATTTTCGCAAGCAGTTCGTCCAAGGTTTTGCCCGGATCCAGTTTGAGCAGGTCCCGAAGCCGGGGCTCGCCGAAAAATTCCCCCTCCGGATTGGCCGCTTCCGTGAATCCGTCCGTATAGATCAGCACGATGTCGCCGGGCGACAGCTTCACTTTGGAGGTGCGGAATTCCGCAAAATCGAACATGCCCAGCGGAAAGCTTTCCGAGGCCAGCGGATACACCTGCCCGGAAGCGGTGCGCACCAGCGGCGGAACGTGCCCCGCGTTCACGTACTCGAAATTGCCCTCCGCGTCGAGCGAGCTCAAAAACACTGTCGCGTAGCGCTCGATTCCCGAGCGTTCGTACAGATACCGGTTGATGCGCATGGCCAGCTTCGCCGGGTCCAGATCGAAGCCCGAGGCCGTGGCCACGATGCCCTGCAGCATGGAGGCCAGCAGCGCCGCCGCGATCCCTTTTCCGGCCACGTCGGCCACCACGAAGCCGTGTTTGCCCCCCGGGAGCTCCAGCACGTCGAAGTAGTCGCCGCCCACCGAGAGGCAAGCCAGATTCCATCCCGCCACCTGGAAGTGCGCCCCCTGCGGAAACGATTTCGGGAGCAATTGCTGTTGCAGGTCGCTGGCGATTTCCAATTCGTGGCTCATGCGCTCCATTTGCCGGGCGGCGGTGAACAGACGCGCGTTTTCGATCACCGTCGAGGCTTCAATGGCCAGCGAGCGCAGGACGGCGCGGTCCAGGTCAGAGAAGGCCGCCGCCGGCTGGTGGCTGTCCAGGTAGAGCACGCCGAGGAGCTCCGACTGCTGTCCCGCCGAGGTGGTGTCGAGCGAATCCGCCATGCGCATGCGTTCGAGCGGCAGCGCCACCACGCTGTGAATCTGCAGGCGCACCACGCTCGCCTGGGCCTGCCACTGCGTTTCGTCCCCCATGTCGGTGACGATCAGTTCGCGCCGCGAGGCGGCTACCTGCCGCAGAACGCTCTGGGAAATTTCGACCGATTTGGGCTCGATGGTCGTGCGGTGGGCGTCGCGCGCCACGGTGGCCGCGAACTCACCGGTAGGGTTCATCATCACGAGCACGCCGCGCTCCGTGTGCGTCACACGGACGGCCGCGTCCACCACCGAACCGAGCACGTCTTCGAGCGACAGGCTCGAATGCAGAGCCCGGGCGACGTCCAGGAGCACGCCCAGGTGATAGAGATCGCGCGAGGGTGTGTCGGCCGTTGCCGCCGTCTCCACGCGCTCGATGATTTCGTCGAGCGAGGCCTCTTCGCCCGCGTACACGATGCGGAACGAGTCCGGCACGCCGAAGTCAATCGTGTCTTTCGGTTTGAGCTCGTGGCGCTCGACTTTCTCGCCGTTGACGCGCGTGCCGTGCCGGCTCTGCGAGTCGAGCAGGAGAAAGCGGCCGTCCTCGAAGACGATCTGGGCCTGCTGGCGGCTGATGCGGTTGTCGCGCAGGGTCAGCTCGTTGCCCGCCTGCCTGCCGATGCGGAAGGGCAGCTTGCGCACGGCA
>JASHSV010000342.1 GCA_030038535.1 Candidatus Acidiferrales bacterium | reverse complement strand
GTGCCGAAGGGAAAGAGAATGTTGTCGGTGGCGGCGAACAAAATCCCGTAGGTGAGCGCCGGAGCACGGAAACGGCGGTCGACCACGAGCAGCAGAAAAACGCCGGCGAAGGCCAGCGCGACCCATGCGCGCCAATCGCCAAGCCCCATCACCAGGGGAATCTGCTTGTAGGAGTAATCCGCAGAGAGCGTGACGGGAACCATGCTCTTCGAAATGTAGAGGCATTGCACCCAGAGCGCGGTGAGAATTCTGCGGCCGGGGTCAACCAGCGAGGCCGGATTATCAATGGCGGGAATGGCTCCGGTACCGCGAGAGACGGCAAAATGGGCGGCGAGCGCCGCAGCGATCACGGCTGCCGCGCCGGTGGCGGCGATGAATGGAGCGCGCCGAGACCCGTCCCGGCGCGGAAAGACGAGCGGCAGAGCCGCGAAAGTGGCCGCGCTCTCCTTGGAAATAACTGCGAGCGCGAATAGCGGAATCGCCCAGGCGAGACAGCCGCGATAGTAAAGAATCAGCGCGCCCAAGGCGAGCGACGCGGCGAGCGTCTCCGCCGAACCCACGATCGAGGTAGTGGCTTCCGTGTGAATGGGCAGGAGCGAGAACAGCAGGCCGGCGATGAAAGCAGTGAGAGGCGGCGTGCGGACCACGAGCAGGAATTGGTACGCGAGGAGCACGACGGCCAGCCCCAGGGCTAGACCCACAGCGTGATAGATGGCCGGGTGACTTCCACCACCCGCTGCCCAAACGAGAGCCCACAGAGTTTTCGAAACGGGACGATAGAGTTCCTGGCCGCGCGCGTCAGGCCAGTAGCCCGAACGCCAGATGGCGACGAGCTGGTGGAAGGAGCGGAGATGGAGGGGCTCGTTCTCGACAATCAGAACGCGGTCGTCGAACGCAAAGCCGCATGCGAGAGCGCCTAGATTGGGTATAAGAAAGGCTGCGGCGAGCCACGCCGCAGCGTGCGGAACGGGCGGCTCGTCGCTGGCGGGAGCCAGCGCGTCAGTCGTGGCAGCAGCAGTTGTGTGGCGGACCGCCTGCCCGGCGATTTTCTTCTGCTCTCTTCGCAGGCGATTCTTGCGGCTCATGAAGGGTCCGAGACCGGACTCGCGCGCCGCAGATGGTTCAGTCGCGCCAGTTCGTTTTGGGCGCCTTTCGACAGAATCTTATCATTGGCCTGCCAGGGTCGGAGCGCTACGCGGAAGCCTGCGGTTGGAGCAGAAATGACGTGCGATTCGGCGCAGGGCGGCAGATTTCAGTTCGCCGATTCCTTGAGGTCCTCGTATTCCTTCAATTTGCGGTAAAGCGTGGTCTTGCCGATTCCCAGCAGGCGAGCGGCAGCCAATTTATCGCCACCGGTCTCGCGGAGCGCGCGGAAGATGGCGCGGCGCTCGAGTTCCTCGAGCGGGACAAGATCGTCCATGCCCATGCGGCGTTCGAAAATTCCGTGCTGCAAGTTGGTTGGCAGGTCGCCGAGGGCGAGGAGCTGTCCCGAGCCGAGCGCGACGGCCCGTTCGACGGCGTTTTCAAGTTCGCGAACGTTGCCAGGCCAATCGTAGGCCATCAGCCGGCCCATGGCTTCCTCAGTCACGCCGCGCACGGGACGTTGCGGCGGGCTGAATTTTTCGAGGAAGGAATTAACCAGCATGGGGATGTCGTTCTTGCGCTCGCGCAGCGGCGGGAGCTTGATCTGGACGACGTTCAGGCGGAAGAAGAGGTCCTGGCGGAACTGGTTCTTGCGGATGGCGTCTTCGAGGTCGCGGTTGGTGGCGGCAATCACGCGGACGTCGATGGAGACGCGCTCGTTCGAGCCCACGGGTTTGATCTCGCGCTCCTGAAGAGCGCGCAGGAGCTTGGCCTGGAGATCCACGGGGAGGTCGCCAATCTCATCGAGGAAGAGCGTGCCGCCTGCGGCAGCTTCGAGCAGGCCGTGACGGCTCTGCGTGGCACCGGTGAAGGCGCCCTTCACATAACCGAACAGCTCGGATTCAATCAGCGTGGGAACCAGAGCGGAGCAATCCACGGGCACGAAGGGGCGTTCCCGGCGCGGGCTCGAAAAATGGATGGAACGCGCGACCAGTTCCTTCCCCGTCCCGCTCTCGCCCAGGATCAGCACGGGGCAGGTGTGAGGCCCGACCTTTTCAATCAGGTGATAGACGCGCTGCATTTTGGCCGAGACGCCCACCAATTCTCCGAAGCCGGGGCGACTGCGAAGTTCTTCGCGGAGCACGCGGTTCTCGCGTTCGAGGTCCAGCCCGCGGACGAGGCGGTCGAGCTTGGCGCGCAGATCGTCCACATGGAAGGGCTTGGTGACGAAATCGGCAGCACCGAGGCGAGTGGCTTCCACGGCCG
Source organism: Candidatus Acidiferrales bacterium (assembly GCA_030038535.1). Classification (GTDB taxonomy): domain Bacteria; phylum Acidobacteriota; class Terriglobia; order Acidiferrales; family UBA7541; genus JOPF136. The sequence continues at coordinate 1,573 of JASHSV010000342.1, read as the reverse complement.
ATTCGATGGTGCCGTACTGCGTGAGGACGAGCACGGCAATCTGCGGAAAGTGCTGGCGGATGCGGCGGAGGAGGTCGAGGCCGCCCAGCTCCGGCACGCGGAGGTCGGTGACGACGATATCGACGGGGACCTGATCCAAGATTTCGAGGGCTTCTTCCGTGGTGCGCGCCGAACGAGCGCGCAGGCCAGCGTCTTCGGCGACGTCGGCGCAAAGTTTGCGCGGTTCCTCCTCGTCGTCTACGACGAGGACGGTAAAAGGAGCGGTGCTGTGATCCACGATGGCTCCCGCAACGGCAACTGGATGAGAGTGCTCGGCAGTCCCTGAAAACATGAGTGCGCCCCCGAGGCCAGAAATGGTTTACATGCCGCGATGGAGCAGCCTGGGTGCCAAAACCGGACCGGGGACTGGGATAGCCAAAAGCAACAGTCTAAAACCAGTTATCGTCGAGAGCTAGGATACAGCAATTCCCGATTTGATACACAGGAAATGACCGGGAGGCGATATCGCTTCTCTAACTAACTGATTTTTAAAGAGATACAAAAATGAGATTCAGCTTCCCAAAATGGAACACAGGGCGAGCTGGCCGCCGACTCAAGGCGAACGAATCTCGCCGCGCCACGCGTTCAAGGAATTCCGCAATGAGGACGCGCAACCGGAAACGAACCTAGAACGCCGGGAAAGGATTAGCGAGGGTGAGTACTTCCCTGCGAGGCGGAGCTAGCCGCACTGGAGCTGGCGGGCGAAAATTCCACGGCGTAAAGACTATCGGTGGAAGAAGCGGCAAAGACGGTGGAAGAGGAGGGGCTGGCCACGACGGCTGGAAAAAACGCTTCCGCCAGCGATCCTTCCAGGCGATCCCAGCGCGCGCCGCAGTCGCGGGAAAAATAAATGCCGCCGCTCTGCACGGCGGCAAAAACGGTTCCGGCGACGATGGCTACTTGCTGGATGGGCACTTGAGGAAGGCCGTTTCCTGCCTTTTGCCAGGTGCGGCCGGAATCGGTGGAAACATAGAGCGCGCGATTGCCGATGGCGAAGAAGGTGGAGTCGTCGGCAGCGTCGAGATGGAGGGCGCCGCCGGCATCCACGGGAAGGTCGCGCCAGGCCCAGGAGAGCCCGCCATCGAGTGAGAAAACGATTCCGCGCAACGAGACGGCCCAAAGACGACGGCCATCGGGAGAGACGCGAACGCTGCGAGTGGGGAGGCTGAGCTGGCCGAAGGGCATGGCGCGCCAGGTGCTGCCGCCGTCGCGCGAGACGAGGAGCGCGTCCTCGGTCGCGGCATACCACGCGTCCTCGGCGAAGGACATATCGTCCACGACGGAGCGAAGGGGGCGAGGGCCGGCCTGCGGCTTGGGCGTTGCGGACGCGGCATTGCGCCGTTTGAGCAGAAGTGGCTGCGTTGGTTCGGAAGGCGGCTGGATATCGCCAACGAGCATGCCGGCGGGAGCCCAGGCGCCGCGCGTCTGGTCGTAGCGCATCAAGCCGCCGCGTTCGAGCGCCGCCCACCATCCTCCTGGGGAAGCGTAGATACCGCGGAGAGATTCCATGCGCAGGCCGGGGCCGAGCGGCTTC
>JASHSV010000341.1 GCA_030038535.1 Candidatus Acidiferrales bacterium | reverse complement strand
TGAGGCTCCGCACCGGCACAATCCGCTTCGACTGGGCGAATACCTCCATCGTCGCCGGGCAGGACAGCCTCTTCATCGCCCCGCTCACGCCTACTTCCATGGCTTCCATCGCCATTCCCGCGCTTTCCCAATCAGGAAATCTATGGACCTGGACGCCCCAGCTTCGTGTCGAGCATCGCATCGTGATTTCCGATAACACCAGCTTTCAGATCCAGGGCGGAATTCTCGATTCCTGGTCCGGCGACGTTCCTCCCGACTTTTACGAACGTTATCCCACTTGGGGCGAAGAATCCGGCCAGCCCGCCTACGCCTCGCGCCTGTCATGGACGCAGAAAATCAACGGCCGCTCGCTCACGCTCGGCTTTGGCGGATACTACGGCCGCCAGTACTGGGGCGTTGGCCGCCATGTGGACGGCTGGGCCGGCACCACCGACCTCACGGCTCCGCTGGGGCAGTTCTTCACCTTCACCGGAGAGTTCTTCCGCGGCAGCGCCCTCGCCGGCCTCAACGGTGGAATCGGTCAGGACACGCTCATCGGCCCAGGCCCGTTCACTGCTTCCACCACCACCGTCACTGGTCTTCACGCTCTCGGCGGCTGGTCGCAATTAAAATTCAAGCCGCGCCCGAAGCTCGAGTTCAACGGCGCATTCGGCCAGGATAATCCCATCGCCGGCCAGGAACGCCTCTATCAGTTCTCCAACCCGAACTTTTACGACGAGCTGCTTTCCAGGAACCGCAGCGCCTTCGTCAACTGTATTTACCAGCCCCGCTCGGATATGCTCTTGTCCATCGAATATCGCCGTATTCGCACGTTTGAGATTACCAACGATTCGTACATCGCGAATCAAGTGAACCTCAGCGTGGGGTATATATTCTGATGTCGCGACCAACTGCATTAGCGTTCGCCCGCTTCGCTGTCTCGTGCGCCGCCGCGGTTTGCCTCATCACCTTGCCGCCGCTGCTCCGTGCGCAGACTGCCCCCGTCACCGCGCAGGTGGAAATCTCGGAACCCGGCCTGCAGCAGGCCTCCACCGCCCACGGCTTCGCCGACGCTTCCGGTGTGGCCGTTTGGCTCGTCCCACTCGATGAGGGCGCAAAGCGCGCTGCTCAATCGGCGCGCTCGCGCACCATTCCCAAAGTGACGCAGAAAAATAAGGCTTTCGAACCTCGCGTTTTGGTCGTCCAGGTCGGCGCCCAGGTTCAGTTTCCCAACGAGGATCCCTTCTTCCACAACGTCTTCTCGCTCTTCAATGGCAAGCGCTTCGATCTCGGCCTCTATGAAGCCGGCTCGAGCAAGACGATTACTTTCGACCGCTCCGGTATCAGCTATTTGTTCTGCAACATTCACCCGGAAATGAGCGCGGTTGTGATTGTCGTCGAGACCCCCTATTTCGCGCTCTCCGATCGCGCCGGTCGCGTGGCCATTCCTGCCGTGCCCGACGGCCGCTATGAAGTCCAGGTCTGGTACGAGCGTGGCGTCGCCGATAATCTCAACTCTCTGTCCCGCGCCGCCCTGATCGATGGCTCGTCGCGCTCATTGGGGCGCTTTCAGGTGGCCGTCAATCCGGATTTCACCCTCGCCCACAAAAACAAATATGGGCAGGACTACATAGCGCCCGGCTCGGGGAACCCGGCCTATTCGCGTCCCTGACCGGATCTCATGCCCTTCCGGTCCGTCCCACAGGCCCCTGCGGGCCCTCTGACCCCCTTCTGAGCCTCTTCGATCCAAGCTTATGTTAACTGGATTCGGCCCTCAAAAACTCGTCCAAAATCCCCCTTTTCCAGTCATTTTCGTGGTCGTTTGCCCTCTTTTTCTGTGTTCCGGCCGTACCGCGCACCCCAGCCACCCGGCTTCTCGATTTCTGTCTTTACGTGTCCTTCCCTCCGTGCCATGCTTCTTTTGCGCAACACCCCGCGCTTTCGAGGCATCGTACACTTGGGGGAGCAGTCAGGAAGGTCTCCTGTGCGATCCGTCGCCAGAACCTGCGTCGCCTTGATGATCTTGGCGTTTGCGGCCCCCGCATGGGCCCAGCGAGGCAGAAGCGGTGTGCGCGCCTCTGCTGCCCCGCGCTCGGCCCCTGGAGTGTTCTCTCGCGCGCCTCTCAGTGCGAGTCGTTCCATCGGACGTGCTGCGGCCGCTCCCGGCTTCCGCTCATTTTCCAATCGCTCCAGCTATCCCTACTGGAGGCGTCGCGGCTATCTCGTTCCTGTTTGGTGGGGCGGCACGCTCTGCTACTTCGATACCGGCGACCCGTATTACTCCTCCTGCTATGGAAGCGCCGCAGGGCCTTATTACAGCTCCTACGGCTACGACCAGCCGCAGCAGGACTACTCCGATTACTCTCAGCAGGCTCCCATTGTGGTCGAGGCTCCGCCCCCTCCGCCTGCACAGGCCTTTGCCGGCCAGTACAACGCCTCCGCGGCCGAGCCCGCTGTCGCTCCCTTCATTCTGGTTCGCCGCGATGGTCAGGTCATCGAAACCGTGGCCTTCACAATCGTCGGCGACCGCGTCACCTATATCACCTCCGCTGGGCTGCGCCGTTCATTTCCTGTTGTGGAGCTGGATAAGGACGCCACTCGCGATTGGAATGATTCCAGAGGGAACTCAGTCGCCCTTCCTGGCTAGCATCCTTTTTAGGTTGGCTCGCCTCTACCGCTTCCCGCTTTTCTTTGCTGCCTTCTTTTTCGCGCTTCCCTCGCCTGCCGCCTTGGCCTGTCCCGCCTCGAACTGGAACACGCGTACCCGCGAGACCCGCGCATTCTGTTTGATGTGGATGTTCATCGTCCCCACCACTAGCAGCGTCTCCAGCCGCTCCCCCTGCCCTCGCAGGAACGACGTACCGTGAAAGGCCCCGCACCGGATCAACCGCTCATCCGGCTCCACGATTGCAAATTCATTCGGCTCCAGCGCTAGGCTCTCGTTGAACTCCAGCATGTAGGTCCCGCGCGAAAGGTCCCACCATTCGTACTTGTCCTCGCGGTTCCGCCGCAACGACGCCACCGGCACACGCGCGCTCGCCGCATATTCCGTTCCGCCGAAGTCCACCTGCCCGGAGGGATCCAGCGCGTAAATCTGCTTCGCCGTCAGGTCGATCGAGTACCCGTGCACCTGGTATCTCGGGCTGATCATGCCCTTCAGCCGCGCCGCCGCTGCCGCCCCGCTCACTGGTTCCATTTCGGCTGTCTCCTCCGCTGCTGGGCAACTTCGTGGCGGCCACTATAGCGCTGCACGATGAGCAGGTAAAGCCGCTGCGTCCCCCAGTCGTCGCCTCGCTGTCCCCGCCTCATACCACTTTGTCTTTTGAGTAGCAGATGTCTTCCAGATTGCACTCCGCGCACCGCGGCTTCCGCGCCTGGCACACGCGTCTCCCGTGCCAGATCAACTGGTGCGCGAACAGGATCCAGCGCTCCTTGGGGATCACCTGCATCAGATCCCGCTCGATTTTTTTCGGATCTTCCTCCCGCGTCAGATCCAGCCGGCCCGACAGGCGCTGTACGTGCGTATCCACCACCACCCCGCTGGCTATTCCGAATGCCGTTCCCAGCACCACGTTGGCCGTTTTGCGCGCCACACCCGGCAGCGTCAGCAATTCCTCCATCGTCCGCGGCACTTTTCCGCCGAACGCCTCTACAATCCGTTTGCTCGCGCCGATCACCGATTTCGTTTTGTTCCGGAAGAACCCCGTCGGCCGGATTTCCTTCTCCAGTTCGCGCGGGTTCGCGTAGGCAAACGCTTCGGGCGTCGGATACTTCGGAAAAAGTGTCGCCGTCACCTGGTTCACGCGCTCGTCCGTGCACTGTGCCGATAGAATCGTGGCAATCAGCAACTGGAATGGATTGTCGTGGTGCAGCGCGCAGGTTGCCGCCGGATACGCCTCGTCCAGTTTCTCCAGGATCGCCTGCACGCGCGCCGGCTTTGCCCCCTTCGCCG
>JASHSV010000340.1 GCA_030038535.1 Candidatus Acidiferrales bacterium | reverse complement strand
TGTGGGGGTTGATGTGAGAACAACTGTTCATGCTCTTTTGACATTCGGTCGCAAGGGAAGGCAGTAAAATGTCCCGTGCAATGGACCCATCCACGAGCCGGGAACAGGACACAGCGGAGCTGGAAGCGGCCTCCGGGCAATCCGCCACTGCCTCGAAGGCCGAAGCGCCGGCTGCTCCCCAGTCCGTAAGCCTGGATTCGCCCGAACTCTACCTGAACCGGGAGCTCAGCCTGCTGGAGTTCCAGAAGCGCGTCCTGGGACAGGCCAAAGACGCGCAGAACGCGCTCCTCGAGCGAATCAAATTTCTATCCATCGTCAGCTCAAATCTCGACGAGTTTTTCATGGTGCGTGTGGCCGGTCTTCAACACCAGGCGGCCAGCGGCTCGCAGGAACTCAGCGTCGATGGGCGGACCGCGGCCGGGCAACTGCAACTGATCCGCGAGGAAGTCCGCAAACTGGTAAAAGAAATTCACGATCTTCTGCGCGAAACCCTGCTTCCCGCACTCGAGCGCGAAGGCATTCGCGTTTGTGATTATTCCGTGCTGAACGCGGAAGAAAAGTCGGCCATGGAATCGTATTTCCACGAATACGTGTTCCCGGTCCTGACGCCGCTGGCCTTCGATCCCAGCCGGCCGTTCCCGCACATCTCCAGCCGCAGCCTGAATCTGGCTGTAGTGGTGGGAGATGGCCAGGGAACCGAGAACTTTGCGCGCATCAAAATCCCCGATTCCCTCCCCCGGCTGGTCCCCGTCGTGGTCCCGTCGCGGCACCCGCAAGGCTCCAAGCCTGCGAAACCGGAAGCGGCTTTTGTCTGGCTGGAGCAGGTGATCGCGGCGAATCTCTCCTGGCTGTTTCCCGGCATGGTGATTGTGGAGGCCTATCCGTTCCGCGTCACGCGCGATGCGGAAGTGGCCATCCAGGAACTGGAAAGCGACGACCTGCTGGAGAGCGTGGAAGAAGCCATGCGGCAGCGCCGGTTTTCCTCCGTCGTGCGCCTGCAAGTGGACGCGAACGTCTCCGACCGCATATTGGAAATACTGGCCAACAATCTGCCCATCGACAAGCAGGACGTGTACAAGATCGACGGCTCCATCGGCCTCGGGCGGCTGATGGATTTATACAGCCTGGACCGCCCGGACCTGAAGGACAAGCCGTTCCTGCCCGCCGTGCCGCACAGTCTGAGTGCCGAATCGGGCGAGGACGTTTTCTCCGTCATCCGCCGCGAGGACGTGCTCCTGCATCATCCCTACGAATCGTTCCAGCCCGTGGTGGAGTTCCTCCGAACGGCGGCGCGGGATCCGAACGTGCTCGCCATCAAAGTGACGCTCTACCGCGTGGGCCGCAACTCGCCGATTGTGGCCGCGCTTCTGGACGCAGTCGAGAAAGGCAAACAAGTCTCGGTGCTGGTGGAGTTGAAAGCGCGTTTCGACGAGGAAAGCAACATCGAGTGGGCGCGAACACTGGAAGATGCGGGCGTGCACGTGGTGTACGGCTTGGTGGGCATGAAGGTACATTCGAAGATCAGTCTGGTCGTCCGGCGCGAAGGCGACGCCATCCGGCGCTACGTGCACCTGGGAACGGGCAATTACAATCCCACCACGGCGCGCATCTACACCGACTTCGGCTTCTTTACCTGCAGCCAGATGATCGCGGACGATGCCACGCACTTTTTCAATTCGCTCACGGGGTATTCCAAAAAGGACGAGCCGCACGAGCTGCTCGTGGCTCCAGTGAATCTCCGGCAGCGGCTGGAGGAGCTGATCCATCACGAGATCGCGCTGCAGCAGCGGGGCGAACGCGGCCACCTGATTTTCAAGATGAACGCGCTCGAAGACCCGCAGATGATCCGGCTGCTTTACAAGGCTTCGCAGGCGGGCGTGAAGGTGGATTTGCTGGTCCGTGGGCTGTGCTGCCTGCGTCCCGGCATCAGCGGATTCAGTGAAAATATCCGCGTCACCAGCATCGTGGGCCGCTTCCTGGAACACAGCCGTGTCTATTATTTTCGCAACGGCGGCAACGAAATCATTTTCCTGGGAAGCGCCGACCTGATGCGGCGCAACCTGAGCCATCGGGTGGAAATTCTGTTTCCGGTGCTCAACCCGAAACTGATCCGGCGCGTGAAGGACTTCCTCGATATCGAGCTGGCAGACGAAAAGAAAGCCTACCATCTGCAAAACGATGGGCAGTACACGCGCAGCAGCCGGAGCGCCCACGCCGACACGATGGACAGCCAGCTCTACCTGCTGACGCACGAGCGCGCGGCGCAGCAGGAGGCGAAACTGATGACGGTCATGTCGCGCCGGCGCCGCGTGACGGAGCGCCAGCGCCGCGGCCGGATGAAACGCTGAGCCCCTCGGCGTTTGCTCCGGCCTCTTCCGCGCCAGCACCCTAAGCCGGCGCAGGGAGCCATTGCGGCGGGGAAGTGTGCCCGCGCACTGGGCGGTTTTCCCGAGCGGAGCCCCCGCGGTGTTTCAGGAATTCTGAAGCGGCGTGGCGGACGCCGGCCCGCCCATGCAGGATGGTTTCAGAGGCTGGTTACGTTTTCGGCCTGGAGTCCCTTCGGTCCTCTGCGGACTTCAAATTCGACCGCCTGGCCTTCCGCGAGCGTCCTATACCCTTCCGACTGAATCGCGGAATAGTGGACGAAGACGTCCTCGCCCGTTTGGCGGGTGATGAAGCCGTACCCCTTTGCTGCGTTGAACCACTTGACTGTCCCTTGTTCTCTCACTTCTGTTGCTTCCTTTTCGGTTCGGGGAGTAGTTTGTGACTCGTGAATGCTTCCAGGCCTTACAAACAAAAAAGGCCGCAGGTCGACGCCCGCAGCCTCGTTGAATGTATCCGAGAAGTCCCCACAAGAACAGCAAACCCGCAGCCAGACTAGCAAACCGCCGATTGAAAGCAAGCGAATTCTTGCGTTCTGGGGGCACCAGTTCGGTGTCCGATTCCGCGACAAACCGTCCCACGAGCGGGAAAGGCAGCGAACGGCCGGCCTCCGCCAATTGCGCTAACATCGCGAAAATAGAACGGTTGCGGCGCACCGCACTGGCCCTAAGGATGCTTTCACAAAGCGGGACGAGTTTGGAGCCCCGCGGCAAGATTGCGGTGCGAGTTCCAACGAGGTTCCGCGACGTGCAGACCACCATGAATCCTTCCGGAACATCAGCCGATTCGGCGCAGGTGACTCCCGTGCGCGTGCTCATCGCGGAAGACCAGCCGGACGTGAGCGAAGCGCTGCGATTGCTGTTGAAGGGCGCCGGGTACGCGACGGAGTGGGCGAATTCACCGCCCCGCGTGCTGGAGGCGCTGGCCCGCTCGCCATTCGACGCCGTTCTGTTGGACCTGAATTACACGCGCGATACTACCTCGGCCGAGGAAGGGCTCGAGCTGATTGCGCGGCTCCGTGAGCTGGACCGCACGCTGCCGCTGATCGCCATGACCGCCTGGGGCAGCATCGAGATCGCCGTGGAGGCAATGCGGCGCGGCGCCGGCGATTTTGTGCAGAAGCCGTGGGACAACGCGCGATTGCTCGCCACACTCGGCAGGCAGATCGAGATCGGCCGCCAGGCGCGACGGGAAGACGCCCTCCTGAAGCGCGAGCGCGCCGAGCACGAGGAAGCGCGCGAGATTCAGCAGAGCCTGCTGCCCAAATCGCTGCCGGAATTCGCGGGAATGGAAATGGCCGCGGACTGGCTGCCCACGCGCGTCGTGGCGGGGGACTACTACGACGTGCTCAAGTTCAGCAGCACGCGGGCGGCGGTGTGCGTCGCGGACGTTGCCGGAAAAGGGCTGCCCGCTGCGCTGCTGGTCTCCACCGTTCAGGCCTCGGTGCGAGCGTTCGTGCACGAGACTGTATCTGCCGGGGCGCTCTGCCAGCGCGTGAATGGAATTCTGTGCAGTAACCATCTGGACGGGCGGTTTGTGACGCTCTTCTTCGCGATCGTGGACCGCGAATCGGGCACGATTTCCTACTCTAATGCAGGACACAACGCGCCCGTGCTGGTCCGTCCGGACGGCGCGCTGCTCCGCCTGCGTGAGGGCGGGCCAATCCTGGGCGAATTCCCCGACGCGCCCTTCGAGCAGGCCACCGTCACATTCGGCGCGGGCGACCGGCTGCTCATCTTCACCGACGGGGTCTCCGAAGCGTACGGGCCGGGCGACCAGGAATTCGGCGAGCCGCGCCTGGAAGAACTGGTGCGCGAGGGACGTGGAACGTCGGCGCGGGAACTGCGGCGGCGCATCCTGAGCGCCCTGCACGAATTCCGCGACCGGCCGCTGCAGGACGACGCAACGCTGCTGATTGTCGCCGGCCACTAAGCGTCGAGCGAGGAGTGGCTGCGCGATAACCCGTCACTGGTCACCGTTCGGGACTCACCGTATACTGAATGTGGCGGGTGAGCTGGACGGCCGCTGTCTCGGAACCGCTCCGGATTTCTGGAGCGCCGGGATGGAGGAAAGTCCGGACTCCAAAGGACAGCGCGCCTGGTAACACCAGGGGGCCGAATTCAAAAGAACTCGGCCACGGAAAGTGCAACAGAGAGCAGACCGCCGTCGCTTCCTCCCGAAATTTCGGGACTGTGAGCGGCTGGAGGCAAAACCTCGGGCCGCTCCCCATCTGTGGGAGGCGATCGGTAAGGGTGAAACGGTGGGGTAAGAGCCCACCGCCCCGGTGGCGACATCGGGGGCAAGGTAAACCCCGCGCGGAGCAAGGCCAAATAGGAGGGGAGGGACGGTCCGTCCCGCAACCCCGGCACCGCCCCACAAGCTGGGGCGCCGGGGGGTCAACCCTCGGGTAGGCCGCAGGAGCTGTGCAGCAATGCGCAGCCCAGAGGAATGGCCGTCCTCCGATCACATCGGGGACAGAATCCGGCTTACAGGCTCACCCGCTACAACTACTCGCGACTTTGCGGGCTAGGTTGCTAAGGTAGCTGGGTGGGGCGGTTTTCGATCCCGTATCGCCAATCGTGGGCTTATGACTGCTCGGCCCGCGAAGGACCGCACGAATCCCGGCAGCTCGTATTAAAGCCTCCCCATGTTCGGCGAAGTGCAGGCGGCCCTAGGTTGATTTGCGCACTCAGCGCGAAAGACCATCCGCGAAGCAACGACCCGCAGGAGGCGCCAGGATGAACGATCAACCAAAGAACGAACAGTCTTCCGGAGCGCGAGATCGAGAAATCCGCGCGGCACTGGATCAGCATTGGGCGGCGTCCGACGGCAACGATCTTGAAACGGAGCACCGCATCTATCGCGAGGACGCGGTGTTGGAATACCCGCAGTCCGGCGAGCGAACCCGCGGCCGGCGCAACATACAGAACCAACGCGGCAGTCAGCCGAGCAAAAAGCGTTTTACGGTCCGGCGAATCATCGGCGGCGGCGACCTGTGGATCACCGAATTCATCCTGACGTATGACGGCAAGCCATCCTACACCGTCAGCATCATGGAGTTCGTGGACGACAAGGTTGTGCGAGAAACACAGTACTTTGCGGATCCATTTGCGGCTCCCGCAGGGCGCGCTCAATGGGTCGAACGGATGGACACATGAACTCCAACGCGAGAATTCACCGGCGGCACCGCTACCTGCGATTTGGGTCATAATTGCCGGGAAGGAAATCCTGCGGTGGAGGCATAAGACGTGGATTGGAAACGGCTGGTCGAGTTTGCGCTGCTGGGCAGCGGTGATCTGGAACAATACGCCATCCTGCTGATACGCGTTTCGCTCGGGTTGTTCTTCGCCATTTCCGGCGCAAACAAATTGTTTGTGGCCGAAAAGACGCAAACCATGTACAGAACGCTCGTCGGAGCCAAAGTACCTTTCCCCCAGTTGATGACTTATATTGTGTCGGGTGTCGAGTTTGTCGGAGGATGCTTTCTGACCGTGGGGTTTCTTTCCAGCCTGGCCTGCCTGGCTTTATTGGTTGACATGCTTGTGGCCATCCTGACCACGACGCTTTCCGCCATGCCTAAAGGACTTTCGCCTCTCAACTGGCTCGACGATTTCCTCTACCTTCCGGAAGTCCTGTACGTGCTCTTCTTTATCTGGCTGATCTGCTCCGGTCCGGGAAAGTTCGGTGTCGATTACTGGCTGGCCGGCAGGTTACAGTGGTGATCGATCGAGGAGCTGGACGCACGGCGCGCAGCGAAAAACGGAAGCAACTTGGCGTGCCCGGCTCCGCGTAAATCACCGACCCAGGCCGGCCCGCATCCACCCATGATTGCGAAATTGCCGCCCCTTTCGGTAACCTGTGCCCGCACATGGGGCCATTCTTTTACCGTCTGGATTTTTACGGCAGCGTGCTCGAATTGCTGGGACTCACCATCCTGCTGTCGTACGACGTGCCGTTTCTACAGCCCGTCCTGCTGAGCATGCCCGCGCTGCGGCGTCGCCGGCGGTCGCTCGAGCGGTTGCGGGCGGAGCAAGGCCGGTTCGACGCATCCCGGCACACGCAGTTCGTTCCGGAGCGCGCGTTGCGCATTGAGGGCCGCGATGCGTCTACTTTCCTGGCGCTTTATCCGGACTGGCGGAGGGCCCGCAAGGCGCCGCAGTTCATCACGCTGTACGCGGTGCACGGCAATCCCGGGTTGTCAAATGAGCCGTGGATCTTTCCCAGCGACGAGCAGGACGAGCCGATGGCCACTGCTTTGTTTTTATCCACGCTGCTTCTCCAGGAAGAGCGAGAAATCCAACGGATCGTGTATA
>JASHSV010000339.1 GCA_030038535.1 Candidatus Acidiferrales bacterium | reverse complement strand
TCGGCTATCTCGTTTGGGGCACGGACGACCGCGCGATTCTCACGCCCATGACCTTTGCCACCATCCGCTTCGGCGAGATCACAATTCCGAAAATAGGCTTGATGGTTTTCGTGAGCGCGGTGATTTCGCTGGCCGCCCTCGAGTTTGTGCTGCATCGAACGTGGTTTGGCCGCTCGATACGCGCTCTCATCCAGAATCGCTATTCCTGCCGGATTGTAGGCATCCCCGTGGAGCGTACGGCGCGGCGGACGTTTGGGCTGGGAATCGCGTTTGCCGGGGCTGCCGGGGGCCTTCTGGCGCTGCTGTATCCATTCAGCCCGGATTTCGGCCGGCCATTTCTCCTGCGTTCGTTCGTCATCATCGTGCTGGGTGGCCTGGAGTCCTTCTCCGGCGTCTTCGTCGGCTCGCTGATCCTGGCGTTGGTGGAAAACTTCAGTATTCTGATCGTTCCATCGAGTTATCAGCCTGCGATCTCTTTCAGCCTTCTGGTAGTCGCGCTCATCGTTCTGCCGGGCGGAGTGGCCGGACTCGCCGCCCGGGTACGTTCCCGCAGGACCGGATGAGTGCGGCGGAGCGATCGCCGGGGCTTGCCGCGCGTCCACTTGCGGTTCTGCCGCCGTTGGTCCTCCTCGGTCTGCTCGCGGCGCTTCCCCTGCTCAATTTGGGCGCAAACAGCGTGAAAGTGCTCTTCCTCACCTTTGTTTCAATCGCGGCGAGCGTGGGCTGGAACATCCTGGGAGGATTCGCCGGGCAGGTCTCGTTCGGTTTCGCGGTTTTCTACGGGCTGGGAGCTTATACGACCGCTGTGGGCATAAATGAGGGTCTGAACCCCTATCTCACCTATCCGTTGGCCGGGGCGGTGGCTGCGCTGGCGTCGCTGCTGGTGGGCCTGCCCACATTCCGGCTTCGCGGGCCGTACTTCGCCATTGCCACGATCGGAGTGAGCGAAGCAACCCGCGTGGTGATGACGAATCTGGAATTCACCGGCGGGGCCAGCGGCTACCGAATCACCGAACACGTGCCGTTCCGCCAACTGGAGCATTACTTTACAGGCCTGATGCTGGCGGCGCTTGCCGTGGGGCTCTCCATTATCGTGCGTCGGTCGCGGTTCGGGCTGGGGCTGCGCGCGATTCGCGACGATCAGGATGCGGCGGCCGACAGCGGCGTGAACCCCTTCGCTTCCAAACTTGCCGCTCATGCCATCGCCGCCGCGCTTACGGGTGCGGCTGGCGGAGTGTACGCGCGGTATGCGGCGTTTATTGATCCCGAAGGCGTTTTCGGATTCCAGCGCGGTGTGGGAATTCTTCTCCTGCCGGTGATCGGCGGCGTCAACACAATTTGGGGGCCCGTAATCGGAGGCGGCGTGTATGGGGTAATCGAGGAGGAGCTGGTGGCCCGATTTCCGCAAGTGCACCTGCTCCTCTACGGCATTCTGGTGATGCTGATTATTCTTTTCGAGCCGGGAGGAATCGTGGGCCTGTTTCAGCGCACTCGGCGGTTCTTGCTGCGAAGGAGATTCGCATCTTGGCAACCCTCCTGACCATCGAAGAACTCTCCAAGCGCTTTTCCGGGCTTGCTGCGCTCGACCATATAAGCTTCGAGATCCGCGAGGGAGAAATCGTCGGCCTGATCGGACCCAACGGGGCAGGAAAGACCACTCTGTTCAGCATCATCGCAGGTTCACAGCCGCCGACTTCCGGAAAAATTGTTTTCGAAGGGCGCGATTTCACTCGGGTAAAGCCGTACCGGGCCGTTCATGCGGGCATTGCGCGCACCCATCAAATCCCGCAACCGTTTCTCTCCATGACCGTCCGCGAGAATGTCGAAGTCGGATTACGCTTCGGACGCGCACGGGAGGGCGCGCAAGAACTCATCAAAGGGGTGATGCAAGTTCTCGAACTTGTGGGCATTGCCCCGCTCGCGGAGTTGCCTGCGGCCGCGCTCTCCGTGGGGGATCTGAAAAGGCTGGAGTTGGCCCGCACGCTCGCCACCCGGCCGCGCCTGCTGCTCTGCGACGAAGTATGCGCCGGACTTACGGAGTGCGAGATGCAATCCATCCTCGGCTTGCTGCGGCGGATTCAGGCCCTGGGCACGACAATCATCTACGTGGAACACAACCTGCGTGCGATTCTCTCCACTTGCCATCACGTGATCGTGCTGAACTTCGGCAAGAAGCTCGCGGAAGGACCGCCGGAGAAAATGCAGAACGATCCTGCCGTAATTGAAGCCTACATCGGAAAGAAGGCGGAGGCGCCGAGACCGTAGCGAAACTGCTTGCGCCGCCGGCGCGCGAGGCGGGACGATGGCGGAACTGCTCAAAGTCGAGAATCTGGAAATCGCTTATGGCCAGATCCAGGTGGTATGGGGGATTTCCTTGGCGGTGGAGACCGGCAGTGTGGCCTGCCTGATTGGCCCGAACGGGGCGGGTAAAACCACAACGCTCAATTCCGTCATCGGCGCCCTGCCGGTGAAAGGTGGACGAATCCTCCTGCAGGACTGCGATGTGACGCGCGAGCGGGCCCACCGCCGCGTCCGCCGCCGAATCGCTCTGATTCCGGAAGGCCGTCAGCTCTGGCAGCGCATGACGGTGGAAGAAAATCTGCTGCTCGGCGCTTTTCCAGAAAACCTGCGGCGCAGCGCGGAAAGCTCCCTCGACCACGTATACAGCATGTTCCCGCGGCTCAAGGAACGCAGGCACCAGGCGGCTGGAACGCTCTCCGGCGGCGAGCAGCAGATGTGCGCCGTGGGACGCGGGTTGATGGCGGACCCCATGCTGTTGATGCTCGATGAACCCTCGCTGGGCCTGGCCCCGCGGATCGTGGACGAGATTTTCGACCTGATCCGCACCGTTGCGCAGCAGGGCGTCACGATCTTGCTCGCGGCGCAGAATGCCAATTATGCGCTCGCCGTATCGCGCTACGGCTACGTGATGGAGTCCGGCCGCATCGCGCTCGAGGGCCCGAGCGAAGTGCTGCGCTCCGACGACCACGTGCGCCAGGCGTATCTGGGCGCGTAGCTGGGCTTCCTCAGCGCCGCTCCGGCCTGTCGGTGGGATAAATCACCACGCGGCGGTGTTCTCCCTCTCCCTCGCTGGCTGTCCGCACTCCCTTCTCATTGGCCAATGCCAGGTGAATCACCCGCCGCTCGCGCGCGGACATAGGACTCATCCGAAAAGGCTGGTGCAGCTCGCGCACGCGCTGCGCGGCAACCTGCGCGGAAAGGCGCAGCTCGGCCAGCCGCGTCGTGCGGTAGTCAGCGGCATCAAAGCGCACGAGCTCGTGAGCCCGCGGGTCCAGCCGCAGGGCCCGCGTCACCAGGTGCTCAAGGGCGAGCAGCAGCTCGGCATTGTGTTCGAGCAACAAGCCGGTGTCCGCTCCCTCAAACAGGACGGCGACGGATGACCCGCTTCCGTCACTGCCCGCGGCCTCCCCCGTGAGAATCCGGAACTTCAGGCTCAAATGCGCAGCCTCAAGGAAGGATCGCAAGATAGGCTCGAGGTCGGCGGCGAACCCTTCCCGATCGAATATTTCTCCGGTTAAGTAGCGGAACGCCATGAATGCCGGGCCCTCCCCGGGATTGGCGAGTCTATTTGCTCTTTTTCTCAGCCGCGCCCTTCTTCTTTCCGGCGTCGGGTTTCGCGTTGGGAATGATCCTGTACAGGAACCACTGCTGGCCGGTGGCAACGAGGTTGCTGGTCAGAAAGTAGAGATTCAGTCCGCTGGCCAGCTTGAAGAATATCACACCCATGAAGAGCGGCATGAGCGTCATCATGCGTTGCTGGGAAGGGTCCGCGGTCGTCATCGGGGTCAGCTTCTGCATGAAATAGGTCGTGAGGCAGAGAATGATTGGCAGAACGTAGTAAGGATCCCGCGCGGAGAGATCGTGCAACCAAAAGAGCCAAGGCGCCTGCCGCAGCTCAATGGCCACGTCGAGCATGCGATAGAGTGCGAACAGAATAGGCATCTGGAAGACCATGGGCAGACATCCGCCGAGCGGGTTCACTCCCTCGCGGCTGTACACGGCCATCACTTCCTTGTTCATGTCTTGCTTGCGCGGGTCGCGCATGGAGTACTTCTTGTAACGGTCCTGAATCTGCTTAATCTCCGGCATCACCTTCTGCATCTTGAGCTGCTGGTGGAAACTGCGCCATTTGAGAGGAAACAGCACCATGTTGATGGCGATGGTCATCAGAACGATGGCCCATCCGTAATTGCCTACGTAGCGGTTGATCCATAGCAGAAAATCGAACAGCGGCCGGGCGATGATCCCAAATGTGCCGAAGCTGATCAGGCTGGTGAGCGGCGGCTGGTTGTGTTCGAGGACAGCGACGGCCTTGGGGCCCACAAACAGGCGCATGCGGAGCGGATCCGTGCCGGGTGCGCCCGCCGCAATTTCCGCCACCGCCTCCGTATCTTTCTTCCCATCGGCTGTGATTTCGCGGTCGTAATGCCAGTGCTCCAGAGAGATCCCCGGCTGGCCATCGGGAAGAAACACAGCGGCGAAATAATGGTCCATGATGCCGGCAAAATCGGAGGAGCCGGTGACAACCGCCGGCTTTTCCTGCTCCTTGGAGTCACCGGCCTTCTTTGCAGCAATGTCCGTAAGCGAACCGCCACGGCTGTACACCACTTTCACCTGATCGGCCGCGGCGAATGCGGTGACATCACCGAACCCGCCGCGCCAGGCGACGAAATGCGGTATGGTCTTTCCGTCCACGGTCACGCTGGTCTCGACGGAAATGACGTAATCCGCCCCAAACTTCAGCCGCTTGTTCACGGACACGCGGCCGTCGCTCCAAGCGAAGGAAACATCGGCAGGGGCCTGCAAATGGCCGGACGCGGGCGTCATATCGTAGAGCGCGCCGTTGATCTTGTTTTCCAGCTGCGGGTCGTCCAAGACGAGCATCAGAGGCCATCGGCCGGATTGCTCCGATACTGCCGGGTGGATCAGGTCCAAGGACTTGCCCAGGTCGTCCTTGTACTGGACGAGCTTCCAACTCCGCGCGCTCGCTCCTTGGTTGGAGAGTTCCACGTGATAGAACTTGTTCTCTACCACCAGTGACTCGACACCAGAGGCCGCACGCGGAGCGGGGGCAGCCGTCACAGGAGCAGAACTGGCGGCGCTCGCAGCAAAAGAGGCCGTTCCTCCGGCCGCGCTGGTCGGTGGGGCCGCACCCTGTGGCGGAGCAGGCGAACTCGCAGCCGGCTTCTGTGCGCCGGGCTGCTCAGGTGACTGGGAGGGGAGTTTGGGGCGGAAGAAGTATCCCCAGACCACGATCACCAGCATCGATAGGACGATGGCCGCGACGGTGCGAGCTTCCTGGGAATATTCCTTCACGAGGCCACTTCTCCCAGGGAATCCCGCTGCGGCTCACCCCCCGTTCGGGCGGGCACGGGCACTGCTTTTACGACCGTGGAATTTTCTCCATCCACCGGCTCTGCGCCCGGCCCGATTTCCTCCGGCACTAAATCCACGCCGCCGGGCGAAAATGGATGGCAACGGAGAAGGCGCCGGAGGGCGAGCCGCGAGCCGCGGCGAGTCCCATGCCGCTCGATCGCCTCGGCGGCATACTGCGAGCACGAGGGATAGAAGCGGCAGTTGCCCCCAAAGAATGGGCCGAGAACTGTCTGATAGGCGCGGATCAGAACGAGGCAGACGTTTTTCATGACGCTGGACCCGGCTTCGGCACTCGACCGTCCCGATCGGGCTCCCCACTGGATGAAACGGAGGCCGCGGGGATCGAGTTCCGGAGCACGGCCAGCAGTTCCCGCTGTAGCAAGGCGAACTCGGCTCGAGCCACTGACGCACGAGGATGCACGATGATGTCCCACCCCGATGGAATCTCCTCCCCATCCAGTCGAAGAATTTCGCGGATCCGCCTGCGGATGCGGTTGCGGACCACCGCGCTGCCCAGCGCGCGGCCTACGCTCATTCCAAAGCGGCTTACCCCCTGGCCGTTTTCTGCGAAAAAAACGGTGAACTGGCGGCTGGAACGCCGGAAACCGTTGCGGTACACGGCGTCGAACTCGGCGCGACGGGTCAGACGCCCTCGGCGGCGGGCTTCGCGTCTACCGCTCCGAAGTTTGGGGGGCACGCCGGAAGCGGCGGAGGGCCCTGACGACCGCCCGTCAGACGCGCGTGAGTTCGTGTCGTCCTTTCCTCCGGCGCGCCGCAAGTACCTTCCTCCCGCCTTTGGTCTTCATCCGCGCGCGAAAGCCGTGGGTCTTGTGACGGCGGCGCACCTTGGGCTGAAACGTACGCTTGGGCAAACCTGCTTCTCCTTAAGTGGATTGGGCGCCGCGACTCCACAGGCTGCGCCGGCAGACGTAAGCGAAACAGCTAGTGTAAACGGGGCGTTCCGCGCGGTCAAACTGTATGATAGTGAGGGGGGCGCGAACATGGCATTCGTAGAAATCAGCAAGCTGCCCGTGGTGGAGCGATTGCCGGGATGGAAAGGCCGCTATTTCGATTCCGCGAATATGACATTCGCGCATTACGAGTTCGACGCGGGATCGGCCATTCACGAGCATTCGCACCCCCAGGAAGAAGTTTATGAAGTGATCGAAGGCGAGCTGGAAATTACGATCGGTGGCGAGACCCGCAGGCTCGTCCGCGGATGTGTGGGAATCGTGCCATCCAACACACTGCATTCGGTAATTGCCATGTCGAGCGGAAGCCTGATTGTGGTGGACTACCCCGTGAGGATGCTTCCCGGCCAGCACGCTAGGCACGAGTGACTTCCCCACAGAAATGGGCCGCGGAATCCGCTCTTTCGTGCCCCATCCAATCCGTATTGGACCTCCAGAAGAATTGCTGTAGACTACGGCCTCGCTTTTCCCTCAATTTGGGGCAATTCTTCGAGGCCGGTTATGGCTGCGCAGCCCGAAGAGAGGCAACGCTACTCGGTCATCCTTCAGGCCGCGGTCGCCGCGGGAATCGCCGCTCTCTGCTTCCTGGTTTTTGAATTCGCAAAGGAATTCTTGTTCACCATTCTGTTCCCTGGGCGGGAGGTCGGCCGTTGGGAATCGCATACGTATACCATCATTTTCGGCGCCCTAGTCGCCGCGCTCCTGGCTTACTTCATCGGTAACAAGCGGGCCCGGCTCCATCACGAACTGCTGGCAAGTGCGGCCAAGAACCGGGAAACAACAGAGCGCTTGGCGCTCTCCGAAGAGCGCTATCGCCTCCTCCTTGAGTCCACGGGCGAGGGCATCTTTGGTGTGGATATGAAGGGCTGCTGCACATTTTGCAACCCCGCCGCCCTGCGCCTGCTCGGGTACAGCGATCCCGCCGAACTTCTCGGGAAACATACGCACACACTTTTCCACCACACTCGGAAAGACGGCAGGCCGTTTCCATCCGAGGAATGTCCTGCAGTTCGAGCTCTCTTCGCGGGCCGCGGCGTCCACGTTGACGACGAGGTGTACTGGAAAAAGGACGGCACGAGCATTGCTGTCGAGTATTGGTGCTATCCAATGTTTCACGAGGGCAAGCTCATCGGCAAGGTCACCGCATTCCTCGACATCTCGGCCCGAAAACGCGACGAGGAAGTGATGCGCCGGTTGGCGGATATCGTCGAATCCTCGCAGGACGCCATTGTCAGCCTCTCTCTCGATGGGCTGATTCTCAGTTGGAACCCGGGGGCCGAGAGCGTCTTTGGGTATTCGGAGGCGGAAGTGATCGTCAAGCCGATGGCGATGCTCACGTCGCCGGAGGCACATGCCGAATATAGTGAGGTGCT
>JASHSV010000338.1 GCA_030038535.1 Candidatus Acidiferrales bacterium | reverse complement strand
CGTTTGTGGCTCGGCAGCGCCACGCCCAGGCTCTCCATTTCGAACCGCAGCACTTCGCGCATGTTCACCACTTTGCGCTCCCGCATCACCTCCTCGTTCGGCACCACCACGGCGTGCAATCGCTCCGCAGCCGGTTCCCCGGGCCGTTCCAGGCCCATGACGCACAACTCTTTGATATAGGGCGATTGCAGGTAGCGAGCCTCGATCTCCTCGGGATAAATATTTTTCCCCGAGCTCAGCACGATGATCTCTTTCTTCCGTCCGGTGATGCGCACGCGGCCGCGCCCGTCGATCACACCGAGGTCGCCCGTCAGGAGCCAGCCGTCGCGCAGGGTTTCGGCAGTGGCGTCGGGCCGGTTGTAGTAACCCATCATCACGACCGGCCCGCGAATCATCACTTCTCCATCGGATTCCGCCGTGCTCGCACCGTCCTCTGCTCCACCGCCTGAGTCGCCGCCGCGCGGACCGATTTTCACTTCCACTCCCCAAATCGGCTGGCCTACCGTGTCCACCGCGGAATCGCCGGGACGCAGCACCGTCGCGCCCCCCGTGCATTCCGTGAGCCCGTAGGCTTGCAGGATGTTGAACCCCATGGCGTAAAGTTCGCGCCCGATACCCGGATCGAACCGCGAGCCTCCGGTGACGAGGAGCCGCATCTTTGGCCCGAGCACTCGATGCACGCGCGCAAACAGCCGCGGCCCCACGTTGATTCCCGCACGCCGCAGCACAGCGTTCAGCCCCAGCATCAGGCCGAAGGCAGCGCGCTTCGCGCCTCCCGCCGCGGCCACCTGCTGCCGCACGCGCTCATGAATCAGGTAGAAGAATTGCGGCACGCAGCACAGCGCGGTAATGCCGCGTTCATCGAGCGCGCGCAGCAATTCGGTCGAATTCAGCGTTTCCAGGTACACGACGCGCCCGCCGATCGAAAGCGGGAGGATGAGGTTTGCAACCAGCGCCAGCGCGTGATAGAGCGGCAGCACGCCCAGCAGCACGTCGCGTTCGTCCAGCCAGATGGTGCGGAGGATGCCTTCGAGCTCCGCCAGCAGGTTGCCGTGCGTCAGCACCACTCCCTTCGGGTCGCTCGTCGTGCCCGACGTATAGAGAATCACTGCGGGGTCTTCGCGCACGGCAGGAGATTCAGGCGCGTCGGCAGTGCTTTCCTGATCTGCTCCGCCCGGCGGCAGCACCGCGCAGGTGGTGCCTGCGAGCGAAGCTGATTGCCGCGCCAGCGCCTCCATTCGCGCCGACGCCACCATCAGCCGCGCGCCCGAATCTTGGAGCAGCCGCGCGATCTGCTTCGCCGCGTAGTTGGTGTCCAGCGGCACGGCCACAGCGCCAATCTGCAGGATGCCCAGAAATGCCGCGCACCACCGCGCGTCGTTCTCCGCCAGAATCACGCAGCGGTCGCCGCGCGACACTCCCTTTGCCGCCAACCGCGCGCGCGCCTGCGCTGCCATGCGGGCGAGTTGGCCGTAGGTGACGGCATCGACCGTGTCGCGCCGCTGGACCTCGACTGCAGTGCGGTCCACGTGTCGCACAGCGGCCGCCGCGAACGCGGCGCACAAATTGTTCCACTGTGCTGGCTCAGCCGGTTGCCGCGCCTCGCCCCCCGCCGCCGCAGGTGCTGCGACGCCGTTCTGTGTGCTCGCGGGCGCGCTCATGGCTTCGTTCCGCTCCCGGCCGGACCGG
The DNA here is from genome assembly GCA_030038535.1 of Candidatus Acidiferrales bacterium. Classification (GTDB taxonomy): domain Bacteria; phylum Acidobacteriota; class Terriglobia; order Acidiferrales; family UBA7541; genus JOPF136. Next base: position 2,988 of record JASHSV010000338.1, on the reverse strand, counting down.
AGGCTGCGGCAATCGCGAACTGGCGCGTGTGATTCAGCAGCGCCACCAGCGAATCTTTCGGCACGCTGGTCACGAACGGCGCCACAATCGGCTCCAGCAACACAGGGATCCGCCGCGTCAGCGTGATGGACTCGCACTGCACGTAGGTGCCGCCGCCTTTCTCCTCATATTTCCAATAGGTGTTCAGCCGCCACAGGAATCCGCGGTCATTGCCCTCCGGCAACAGCGTCTCGTCGGGCTGGCCTTCGTTCTCTACTTCCTGCGCGCGCGTAACGTGCGACCGGCTCACCACCCGCGTCGCGCTGATCGTCCGGTACCACGCCTCCATCCAGGTGTCCACCGTCACCGTCAGGATGTGCTTCGCGTGGAATCGCAGGTACACCAGAAAGTGCTCCCCGTCGCGCGAAGTGAGCTTCGACCGCGCCACTTCCGGCGCGTAATACTTCGCGTGGTGGTCGTAATCCTCCACCAGATTCACCACCGTCCCGATGTGCACGCCGGGAATGAAAACGATTGCCACCCAATGGTGCACCAGACCGCCCGGCACGTCGTAATGTTGGCCTTCGACCGTCTGGTCCAGCCGCTCGATCACCAATCCCTGATTCTGCAATTGCCGGTAATAGTCGCGCTTCCTGGCCTCCGGCTGCGTGTCGACCCACAGGAACGGCCCTCGCTGCACTTCGGCGTCGAATTCCGCGTCGCGAGCGGCTGCAAACCGGTTGAACGCTTCGAGCGTCTCCGGCTTCAGCTCCGACGCCGTGGCCGCAGGGTCCGTCAAGAAGAGCAGCGCCGATAGACCGGCAGCCGGCAGGATGCGGCGCATCGTCGCCATTCCGCGGGGAGTCTGCGCTGCCCCACTCCCGCTGTCAACAGCGGCCGGTCAGCATCAGCGGTGAGGCTGCGGAGGCTGGCCTTTCTTGTCCTGTCCGGCTTCGGATGGCGCTGCGATGTGAATGGTGATGGAAGTTGTCTCGCCCGTCCGGATGCGCACGTCCCGAATCCATGCCGACGACGATTCTCCGGCCGTCGCGCGGACATCCACGGGCCCGGTCGGGCAGGTCAATCGAAAATGTCCCTGCGCGTCCGTCTTTGCGGCGCGCGGTGAGCGGCCGTCGGAGGATTGGCAATAGACGCTCGACTTCGCCGCAGGCTTCCCGTCAGCGCCGAGCACCTGTCCGGCGAGTTTGCCCATAGGCCCTGGCGCCCGTTGCGGCGTGGTGGATTGGGCGGCGCCCGGCATCACGAGCAGCAGCGCGCACACGAGCAGCGCGGCTCCGGTCCATCCGGCTGCGGTTTCGAGTCTTGTCGCAAGCGCGCGTTTCGTCATCTGCGGCGCGCCGGGCTCGTTACAGCGTAGCATCAAACTGCAACGCTTCAATCACCTGGTTCAGCTCCGTTTGCGTCGCCGCTCGCTTTGCCTCCAGATCCGAGGTTTCCTTGCGGATCGTGTCCAGCCGGCTCTCCTGGTCGTCCAGCTCCTTGGTGTAGCGCTGCAGGAGCGCCTTTTCTTCCGGGCTGCCTTTCAGCGCCTTCATATTTTCGCGCAGCCGCTGTTGGTCGTCGAAGATGCGTTTGGTTTCGTCGCGCCGCAACTGCAGCTCGCGGTCGAGCGCGGCGATCACGCCCTTCTGCGCTAGGACTTTTCGCAGCGCCGCTTCGATTTCCGGATTGATCTTTTTCTCGCGGACAAAAAATGTGACCTGATCGTCCGTCAGATTGTTGATCTGGAATTGCGTGTACAGCGGCTTCGCTTCGTCTACCGTCAGCGTTTCCGTCTTCTTCGGCTCAAGGTGAACGCGGAAGCGGTACGTCGTCGCCGTGGTTTCCGCCGGCTTCAGTTCATTCGCCAGCTTGTACTCCGGCCGGCGGGGATGCTCGACCACCACCGTTCGCGGATGCGTGTCTTCGTTTCGTATCGTGTAGGTCTTTTCCTCGCGTACCTCGCTCGTCTGGATCATCAGCCCGTGGGCAATGCGCACGTGCGTCACCGGCTGCGCATTGCTTTGCGACTGGGCGTTCACGCGCACGCCCAGGTCCGCCGCGTAGGAAAGCAGACGCTTTTCCCCGGGCTTGATCGGGTCCATCAGTCCCTCGCCCGCAAACGTCTCCTCTTCCAGCACCGTGAAGCTTCCGCCGTCGAGCGTCAGCCCGCTCGAGTTCGTCAGCCACACGGCGAGCAGAGGCTGCGGCCGCCCCGCCGCTTCGCTCCACAGTGATACTTTTTCCGCCGTGATGTCGGACTGTAGTATAGGCACGAGCGCCGATTGGTTTTTGCGAATCGTCACCGGCTGCTTCAGCTTGTATTCGAAAAGGTCGCCCAATTCCTGCGCCCTTGCCGCAGCCTGCTGCGCCGCGCGCGTCTCAGCGATCGTGGCTGCGTTCATGGCCGACGATTCCATTTGCAGGGCGGTTGCGCCGGGGCCGAACCCGCCGCCGATCCCCGATCCGGCTCCTCCCGCCATGGCCTTTGCCATTGGCCCCGGCATCCCTGGCGCAGCGTCCATTGCCACAGTCTCGGCCGCCGCGCCCACTTGAAGCGTCACGTCTTTCGAGTTCTCCTCCCCTCCCGTCACTTCCACGTTGTTCTCCGCATACGTCCGGAACCCCCGCTGCTGCACTTCAATCCGGTAATTCCCGTCCGGCAACCCCGTCACCTCGTAATCGCCGGAATCATCCGAGTTCGTCGTCGCCACAAGGTTGTTTTCCGCGTCGAATACGCGCACCGTAGCATTGGCGACGGCCGCCCCGCTCGGATCCGTCACATTGCCGCTGAGGGTTCCGTTGCCCGGAATGAGCGTGGCCGCGTGCGTCTGTGGCGCGAGTTGCACGCTTTCCGGCAGCGGCACCACCGGCCGCCGCGAATAGTAGGGCTGCGAGAGCTGCTGGATGAACGATTGCGGCGCTCCCGCCACGAGCGACAGCTCCACGTTTTCCCAGTCCTCGCCCACCGTGTTATCGACAATCGCCCAGCCCTGCAGCAGCGGCTTT
>JASHSV010000337.1 GCA_030038535.1 Candidatus Acidiferrales bacterium | reverse complement strand
CCGAACATCGACCCCAACACCGTAATCACTCCCACCTGCTCTCTTTCGAATCCGTAATTGCTCAGCAGAAAGCCGAACGCGTCCAAGACGCCTACCACCGCGACAAGCAGCCAGCCGCTCCCCCTTGGCGGTGCGAGGCTCCGTCCCAGCGGGGCCACCGCCGCCATGAGCCACACAACCGTCGAAAGCCGCTGGATGAGCACCGTGTTCACCGCGCCCCACGCCGGAATGGCGTAAAACCCCAGGGCCCAGTACGTCACACCAAACCCCGCCGCGCACAGCATCGCGGGGAACACACCCGGCGCGAGCCGGCTCGCCGCTTGGGTGGAATAGATCCCCGTCGATTTATTGTTCGCGGTTCTCGGCGCTGCTTCCGCCAGCGAGGCAAGTACCACGCCGCTGAGCGCGAACAGAACTCCCGCCAACCGCATCGGCGTGAGCCGTTCCCCGCTCCCGTACGCCAGCAGTACCGTGAGTGCGGGATAGCTGCTCGATATGGGTGCGACGATAGACAACCTGCCGCGCTCGAGGGCGCTGTAAAAAGCCAGCATACTCAGCCCGCTCGTCCCTCCCAGAAGGACGGTGAGCTGCCAGTGCCGGCCGGCATCGCGAATCACGGTGGAAAGCCCGCCGCTGCCCGTGATGCCAGCTACGTAGAGGACGCCCGAGAGAAACCCCACCACCTGCATGAAGAAAAGCGTGCGATAGGCCCCGATCTGCCGCGCCGAAAACTGCGCCACGAAGTCGGCCGTGCCCCAAGAGACGGCGGCCCATAGTCCAAGAAATACTCCAAGAGTCATGCTCGTAGAGGGAATCCTACTGGTTCTGCGGCGTCGAAGCAGGAAATATACTGCGAAGTTGCTTTCCGCGCGGTCCAGCGTTCGAGGTACGGCAGTTGCCCTTACTCCGCCAAGCTTCGACCCGGCGTCCCGCGCGCTGCGCTCCCAAGCCCGGGCTGCGGGTCCGACCCTGCTCCCCTCCATCCACCCGATTGCAGACGCCTCTCGTTTTCCACCAACTCGCCCAGCTTTGCAAATTTCAAGCGCACGCCCCGTGCCGCCATGCGCGCAATTACGGCCCCGCGGCGGCCATCGAGAAAGCCCGCGCCCATCACGTAATGGTGGAACCATGCCCACGGCGCCGCCAGCCACATGGCCGCCCGCCAGTTCCGCCGTCCGTGGTCGAACATGTCCTGCGCCACAGCCGTGCCGTAGCGCTCCAGTTTCTTTTCGTGCTCCGCAAGGTTGCGGAAGCTGTAGTGCAGCAAGCTCCCCCGCAACCGCCCTACGTGCCCTTTATAGGGCAGCGCAGAATGGATTACATGGCTAAACGCGGCCTTGTCTCGCCTGTAAATGCGCTCTTTGTAGTCCGGATACCAGCGCGAGTGCCGGACCCAGGCGCCCAGGTACCAGTTCAGCCGCGCCATTTTGTACACGAAGAACCTTGGTTCGCTCGCCTTCCATTCCCGGATGGACTGCTGCAGCGTGGCGTCCGGCGCCTCGTCGGCGTCCAGCAGGAAGATCCAATCGTTTGTCGCCAGCGAGGCGGCATAGTTTTTCTGGTCCGAGTGATTTGTAAAGGGCCGCACAAACACCCGCGCGCCGGCCTGCCGCGCAATCTCCTGCGTGCGGTCCGTGCTCCCCGCATCCACCAACACGATTTCGTCGGCAATTCCGCGGATGGAATCCAACGCCCGCCGCAGATTATGCTCTTCGTTGCAGGTGACAATGCACACGGAAAGCGGAATCATGGCTCAGCCTGCTCCCGTCCCGCTCCAAGGCGCCTCAACTTCCTAAGACCGTTATGAATATCGATGCGGGCTGGGGCCAGGGGGATTGCTGCTGCACTCTAAAACGCAAGGGCGGATCCCAATGCTTCGCTCCTCCGCCTAGAGACTCGAGGGAAGCGGCCGTTCAGCCAACGAGTAAATATGGTCGACGCCCCGGCCCGTCCCGCTCAGCCCGCTCGCGGCTTCGGTTTGGGGGGCTTGAGGCCCAGCTCGGCCATCACTTTCTTCAGGTCTGTCCAGACTTCGCTCTTTGCCGAGGGCGTACGCAGCAGGAATGCGGGGTGATAAGTGGCCAGCAGCTTCGCGCCCCGGAAGCCGAACCACTGTCCCCGGAACTGCGAGATGGATTTATTTGTGCCGAGCAGCGTCTGTGCGGCTACGTTTCCCAGGCACACGATCACTTTCGGTTGAATCACGGCCAGCTGGCGGTCCAGAAAAGGAGAGCACGTGGCCACTTCGTCCCGCTCCGGCTGGCGGTTCCCCGGCGGGCGGCACTTCACGATGTTGCAGATGTAAACGTCCTCGCGACGCAAACCCATCGCTTCGATCATCTGCGTCAGCAGTTTTCCAGCCCGGCCCACGAACGGCAGGCCCTGCACGTCCTCGTCGTGGCCCGGGCCCTCGCCCACAAACACGAGCTGCGCGTGCTCGCTTCCGTCTCCGAACACAATCGTGTTGCGCGCCTCGCATAGCCGGCAGCGCTTGCAGTCGCCGATGTCTTCCCGGATTCGCAC
>JASHSV010000336.1 GCA_030038535.1 Candidatus Acidiferrales bacterium | reverse complement strand
CTTCCGGCGCGAGCCGGTACGCGGCCGCGATGTTTCGCGCCGAAATCGTCAGGTTGGCATGCTCGAGCGGCACGCGCTTCGGTTTTCCCGTGCTGCCGCTCGTGTGCAGGACGAGCGCGACGTCCTGCGGGAGCGAGAGGCAGAAGGGGACCACGCGCGGGGCGTTGAACGCCCGCACGGCGCCCTCGCTGTCCATTTCCGCGGATAGCACCGGAAGCGAGCGTTGAGCCGCGGCACGCCGTGCCTCCTCGGCTCCCGTGGGCGGGCAGATGAGGATGCGCGCGCCGGTGTCTTCCAGATAGAAGCAGAACTCGTCGTAGCGATAGGCGGGATTGAACGGCGCCGCCGTGCCCACCATCGACGCGGCGAGAAAACTCACCAGCGCAGGCAGGCCGTTGGGCAGAACGATAGCCACGCGGTCGCCCCGGCGAATCCCGGCGCCGGCGAGGACGGAGGCCATCTCGACCGCCTGCCGCTCCAGACCGTCGTAGGTTACGCGAAGGCTTTTTTCCGGGACGATGATCGCGGTGCGCGCGCCGTCGGCAAAGTGAATCAGGTCGTGAATCGTCTCGGGAATGGACTGAGGATCGGCTCTCATCGCCTCACACGCGGCCGCGTGCGCGCTGCCTGCTCGGATGAAACATTACCGGGAGCCAGCCGCATTCACAATCCCAGATAATCGCAGCGTGGCTCCTGCAGGAAGTTTTTTCACAAGTCTCTGTGGAACCGATGCCCACGCTCCAGCATCGGACGAGTTAGGCTGCCCGCCAATCGCAATACGGCGCTTGGAAAAACGCGGAGAACAGAGCAAGTCGGGCGCGGTTCTTTAGAATGGGTCTGCGCGCGCCGTGCCGCCATCGGGGGCTGCAGGTTTGCCTGTGAGCTCAACATCGCTTCAAGGAGGAGTCGCTATGGATAACGAGGGCAAGAGAGATTCGGTTTCACGGCGTGGGTTTCTTGGCGTGGGCTCGGCGGGCCTGGCCGCCGCGGTCGGAGTTCTTTCCGCTGGTGGCGCGGCGGCGCAGAGTCAGACGCCGGGCGACAGGAGCAGGACTGATCCTGGTCCCGCCAACTCTGGGCTGGACGCACAGAATGCGGATTCCGCTTGGCCGCCGGCGACGGATTCCAAGAGCCTGATTCCCGTATTCAAGTATCCCTTTTCGCTGGCCAACAAACGGACGTACACGGGAGGCTGGTCGCGCGAGGTGACCGTGCGCGAGATGCCGGTTTCGAAGTCCTTGGCCGGCGTGAACATGAGACTCACCGCAGGAGGGGTTCGCGAGCTGCACTGGCACACGGCAGGCGAGTGGGCCATCATGCTCTACGGGGCGGCGCGGATCACGGCCATTGATGCAGACGGCAAGAGCTTTGTTGCCGACACGAAGAAGTATGATCTGTGGTTCTTTCCCAGCGGGATCCCCCACTCGATTCAGGGCTTGGAGCCGGACGGCGCGGAATTCATGCTCGTCTTCGACGATGGGAATTTTTCCGAGTCCGAAACCGTGCTGCTGAGCGACTCGATGGCCCACCTGCCGCCCGAGGTGTTGTCTCGAAACCTCGGCATCACCGAGCAGGCTTTGAGAAGTTTTCCCCGGCAGGAGTTGTTCATCTTTCAGACCGCCGTTCCCGGCTCGCTCGAAGCGGACCAGCGAGTGGCCGCGGGCGCGCTTGGCAAGTCACCGCACGACTTCGCGTTCAAGACCATGGACATGCCCGTGACCAAGCGCACGAAAGGCGGTGAGGTCCGCATCGTGGATTCCAGCAATTTCAAAGTCTCCACCACGGCCATGGCCATGGTGACGCTCCATCCCGGAGGGCTTCGGGAATTGCACTGGCATCCCAACGCCAGCGAATGGCAGTACTACATCGCGGGCAAGGGAAGAATGACGGTGGTTGCCACCGGCAACAAAGCCCGCACCATGGACTTTCAGGCCGGAGACGTCGGCTACGTGGAGAAGACCCTGCTGCACTACGTCGAGAATACGGGAGATACGGACCTCGTCTTTCTCGAAGTGTTCGCGAGCAGCATCTTCCAGGACATTTCGCTCACCGAGTGGCTCACCCACACCCCGCCTGAACTGGTGATGGCGCATCTCAACATCGACCGGGCGACCATGGATGCGATACAGAAAGAGAAGCTGGTAGTTTTGCCGGGATAGAGCACCGACCCGGCGCTGACGGACGCGGGCTGCTCCGCGACCCCGGCAAAAGTCGAGTTTTCCTGCTATGTGAATCGCTGCGCGATGAGCCAAAGGGGCGGGGTTTCGACTTCTTCTGAGTCTCGGGAACCCCTGGCATGGCCTCTTACTGGGAATTATTGCGCGCACGCCGCGTCCGATGAGTTCGGCGCCCGTGTGACGCGTAGCTCCTGATTTATCGTCTTTGACTCACTCCCGGAATCGTCCTAACATCCAGCCGCGCAGGGACCCCGCCTGCGCGCCGCTTATGATTGGCCAAACCTTTTCCCGTTATCGCATCGTGGACAATTTGGGCGGCGGTGGCATGGGGGTAGTGTACAAGGCCGAGGATACCGACCTCGGGCGCTTTGTGGCCCTCAAGTTCCTGCCCGAAGACCTGGCTCGCGATCCTATCTCCCTGGAGCGCTTCCGCCGCGAGGCGCGCGCGGCCTCCGCGTTGAACCATCCCAACATCTGCACCATTTACGAGATCGGCGAAGACAAGGGCCAGCGCTTCATCGCCATGGAGTATCTGGACGGCGTGACGCTGAAGCACATCATGACCGAAGGCCAAATGCCGGTTGAGCGCATCGTGGAGATCGCCATCGACGTGGCCGACGCCCTCGATGCGGCGCACGCCCAGGGCATCGTCCATCGGGACATCAAGCCGGCGAACATCTTCATCACTAAGCGCGGCCACGCAAAGATCCTGGATTTCGGCCTGGCCAAAGTCACTACTCGCGCCGAAGGAGAAGTTTCGGACGTCACCATGACGGTGGACCGCGAGCACCTGACCAGCCCGGGGACCGCCGTGGGCACCGTGTCCTACATGTCGCCCGAACAGGTGCGCGGCAGGGAATTGGACGCGCGAAGCGACCTCTTTTCCTTCGGGGTCGTCCTTTACGAAATGGCCGCCGGCGTTCTTCCTTTCCGCGGCGATTCGAGCGCCGTCGTTTTCGCCGACATCCTGACGCGCGCCCCCGTTCCCTTGGTGCGGCTGAACCCCGACCTGCCGCCGGATCTGGAACGAATCATCGCGCGCGCACTCGAGAAAGATAAAGACCTGCGCTACCAGCACGCCTCGGAAATGCGCTCGGAATTGAAGCGGCTGAAGCGTGACACGGATTCCAAGCATCAGGCCGTCGCTGGA
>JASHSV010000335.1 GCA_030038535.1 Candidatus Acidiferrales bacterium | reverse complement strand
GGGGGCGTTGGAAATTATTTGCGGGTGACTTCGTCAGAGTGGATGCGGCCGTCGCGGATGAGGATGACGCGATGGGCGTAGGCGGCGATGTCCTGCTCGTGAGTGACGAGGATGATGGTGTTGTTCTGTTCATGCAGCTTCTCGAACAAGGCCATGATTTCGGCGCCGGTCTTGGAGTCCAGGTTGCCGGTAGGCTCGTCGGCGAGCAGGATGGAGGGGCGGTTGACCAGGGCGCGAGCGACGGCAACACGCTGGCGCTGGCCGCCAGAGAGCTCGTTGGGTTTGTGCATCATGCGGTCTCCCAGATCCACCATGCGCAGGGTTTCTTTGGCGCGTTCGATGCGCTCCTCGGCTGGAGTACCGTTGTAAATCAAGGGCAACTCAACGTTGTGGAGCGAGGTGGCGCGCGCCAGCAGGTTGAACGTCTGAAAGACGAATCCGATTTCCTTGTTGCGGATGAAGGCGAGCTCATCGTCGTCGAGCGAACTGACCAGGCGCCCCGCCAGCCAGTAACTGCCGGAGGTGGGCGAGTCTAGACAGCCGATCAGATTCATGAGCGTGGATTTGCCGGAGCCGGAAGGTCCCATGATGGCGACGTATTCGCCGCGCTTGATTTCCAAATCCACGCCGCGCAAGGCGTACACCTGCTCGGAGCCCATCTGGTAGGTCTTGGTGAGGCCCTCAGTGAAGATGACGGTGCCGCGGTCCAGCAGGTCCTGGCGCAGCAAGGACTGGTCAGCAGCGGCGGGCTCGACGGGCATGGGCGGCAGGCTCCTCCGAATCCCGCGGAGCGGGTCAGGACTTTTCTTCCGTCATCTTGGGCGCTTCGTTGTCCACCTTAACGCGGTCGCCGGGTTTGAGCGAGCGCAGCGCCTTGTAGCTTCCGGTGACGATTTCGTCGCCTTCCTTCAGACCGGATTTTACCTCGATATCGGTGACCCCGGTGATGCCGGTATCCACCTGGACGAACTGGACTTTTCCGTTGCGGACGACGAACACGCCCTGAATCTCTTCCTTCTTCGGGTCCGAGCCGGGAGGAAGGGATCTTGCGGCGGCGAGCACAACGCTTCCGGAGATGTCCGTCTTTTTCTTTTCCGCGGCCTTGCGAGCTTCGTCCAGATCTTTGCGTGTGCGCAAGGCAAGCGCCTGCAGGGGAATGGAGAGCGCGCCCTTCTCCTGGGCGGTTTGAATCTTCGCGGTGGCGGAAAGTCCCGGACGGATATTGTCCGGCGGATTATCCAGGGTGACCACGACCTTGAAGTCCTTTGCCTCCTGATTGCTGGCCGTGGTCTGCGTGGTGGCCAGGCCGGAGGAGCGGATGATGGCCTGGTCGCCCATTTCCGTAACGTGGCCCTTGAAGGTTTTGCCGGGGATGGCGTCGATGGTGACATCGGCCACCTGGCCGGGACGAACGTTTACAATATCGGTCTCGTCGGCCATCACTTCCGCAGTGACCACCGACATGTCGGAAATTGTCATCAAGTAACTGCCCGTTGCGTTCTGGATTCCAGGCACCACGTTTTCGCCCACGCGGACGGCAATGAAGCTTACGATGCCATCGATGGGGGCGACGTAGGTGGTCTTGCGGAGCACATCGTCGAGGCGCGTAAGCGTGGCCTTGTTTTGATCGAGATTGCCGCGCTGCCTTTCCAGATCGCTCTTGGCCTGCTGCATCTGGGCCTTGGCGGCGTCGAGCGCGGCCCTGGCTCCGTCGAAGGTGGCCTTGCGGGTGTCGTAGTCCTGCTTGGGAATCAGCCCGTCCTTCAATAGCCGTTCGCCGCGATCGAAATCGAGTTTAGCGTGCTCGAAGTCGGCCTGGCGCTGGGCCACGGTGGCCTGCGCAGAGCGGTAATTGGCCTCTGACGATTGCACGCCATCCTCGGCAGAACGGATAGCAGCCCGCTGGGCGTCCACGTCGGCACCCGGCTGAATGCTTTCCAGGCGCAGCAAGACGTCGCCACGCTTCACCGAGTCGCCTTCTTTCACCACGATTTCCTTGATTTTGCCGAAACCCTCCCCGAGCACATTGGTGTACGTGCGAGGCTTGATTTGCCCCGAGGCGCTAACGATGGAAACCAAGTCCTCGTGGGCGACCTTGCTGGTCTGCACGGTGACCACGTCCTTTGTGGTCTCGTAGCGGAACACACTCGCGGCGATGAGCAGGCAGAACGTCCCCGCAGCCGCGAGCAAAATCTTTTTCCAAGTCTTCATGGGACCACACTCACCCTTCGTGCGACTGAGTCGCTTGCCACTTTCCCCACCATTTCATACGCCGGGACGCCCCAAAAAGTTTCCGGGCCGGCATGGCACCCCTTACGCCTTTCGCTTAGATGGCTCTCCGGACGCGGCGCCTCGCCGAAACCTTCCTAACCCATTTTAAGACTCGCGCGGCCCATCTCCAACCGTACCTTCCCCAGAGTTCCCCAACGTCTGCTCCACAGTTCGACGTACCTGCCGGACGTTGGGTCACCCGCCCAACCGCCAAGGGCACCCTGTTGGGTACGACTTCGGTTACCTGCGAGCCGCCGCAGCTCTTAAGGCCACCCGTCTTCGGAGCGCACACTCCTTGGCTTCTGGCCCGCGAGGTCAGCCTTGTGCCATCGACGAGCACGCACAGCCACGGGGTGCCCGCAGTTCGAAGCAGCTTCGGAGCATGCTACGGCTCCTGGGGTCCTGCCCAGGGTTGTTGGGGAGTCGTCCGAGCGGATAGAAGCAAGTGGCGGACGGGATTCCATATTCTGTAGACAATTCCAGAATGTCGAAGCCAGTTGGGAAGCGGACCGCACAACATTCATTCTAAGCCATTCATAATAATAAACTTAAATAGTCGAAGAGCGTGGTCTGGCGATTGCAACCTAGGGGGTGGTGTCGAGTCCCATACGGGGGGTACTCCACTTGATTTTGCCTTCGGAATTGCAACCAAAGCAGCGATCCAGCACACGAGGAGGTAGGGAGATGTCTTATAGGGCTAGTGCTTTTGTGAGCGTCGCGTTGCTCGTCTTCGCATTGGCGGTGGCACCTTCTCTCTATGCGCAGGCGGTGAGTTCGGGCACGGTGGTCGGGCAGGTAACGGACCAGACTGGCGCGGCGGTCGCCGGGGCCGGGGTCGCACTGACCGATACAACGACGAATGCCCTGCGGCCAACAACGACCAACGCGGAGGGACGCTACATCTATGTGAACGTCCCGCCCGGCACCTACAACCTGACGGTAACGCAGAAGGGCTTCCGCACGGCCAAGGTCGCCAACCAAACCGTGTCCGTGGGCAACCAGCTCACCCTCAACGTCAAGCTCGACGTGGGCGCGGCCACCGAGACCGTGGAAGTCGTCGCCACCACCGGCGCCGAACTTCAAACGCTGAACTCGACGGTGGGGACGACGTTCAATCAGCTGTCGATTGATTCGCTGCCCAGCATCAACCGCGACGTGGCTACGTTCGCCACCATGCAGCCAGGCATGACGCCCGATGGCAGCGTCGCCGGGGCGTATGCGGACCAGAATTCCTTCCAGCTCGATGGCGGCCAGAACACCAACGACATGGACGGAACCATGAGCATTTACACTCCCAGCTACGCTGGCGACCCGACAGGCGGGGTCTCGAGTCCTTTTGGCATTGGGGTGCCAACCGGCGTAATGCCGACGCCGATTGACAGCATCGAGGAATTCAAAGTGAATTCCTTCGGCCAGACCGCGGATTTCAACAGCTCGGCCGGCTCGCAAGTCTCCATGGTCACCCGGCGCGGCCGTGATGCGTGGCACGGCACGGCGTACATCTATTACCTGAACGACATCTGGAACGCCAACTCGTTTACCAATGACGCGGCCATGGTAGGGATTCCCCATTACCATTACAGCCGTTTTGGCGGCTCCGTGGGCGGACCGATCGTTACGAAGAAGATTCTGGGAGGGAAGACTTATTTCTTCGGCAACTACGAAGGATTCCGCTTTCCGGACGCGGAAACGCTGATTTACGACACTCCGGGACCAGGCATGCGGCTGGGGCTGCTGGACTTCGCCGGCACGGTTTACAACCTGAACCCCGTGCCGACGACGTATCCTGCGGGGAGCCCCGCGCTTGACGCGCTTACCCCGGGTGTCACCTACGCGCCCGGCGCAAACAATGCGGCTGGAACGACGACGACGGCTGCGTGCGCTGGCGCGGCAATGGGCGCTCAGACCTGCGATCCGCGCGGCCTGGGAATCAGTCCCACAATGCAAGCGCTGTGGGCGCTGATGCCGCAGGGCAACTACAAGGTCGCAGGGGCCTACGCGTCGCCCGGCAACTACGCTGACGGGATAAACGTCCTGGGATTCATCGGCAACCTGGCTCTCCCGACGAGATCAGACTTCGCGGTGGCCCGCATCGACCACGACTTCGGCGAGAAGGAGCATTTCTTCTCGAGCTATCGCTACTACCGTTACATTCCCGCTACCTCCGACCAGACACTGATGACTGCGACGGGGTACACCTCCCTCGAGGTGCGGCCCCAGGAGCCCTGGTTCGTCGCGACCGGGCTCACGAGCAACATCACCAGCAACTTCACCAACGACTTGCATTACAGCTACCTGCGCAACTGGTGGCTGTGGGGCAATATGGGCGATCCGCCGCAACTGTCGGGGCTGGGTGCAGCGTTGGAACCCGGCGGCGACGTCGGGGGCGGCGCTCAGGGCCAGGACCTGCTTCCCTACAACGTCAACAATCAGTCCACACGGCAGCGCTACTGGGACGGCCAGGACAACATGATTCGCGACGACATGACGCGTTTGCTCGGCAACCACTTGCTGCAGTGGGGTGGAATTTACCAGCACAACTACAACCAGCACTCGCGCAACGACAACGGCGGCTTCGTAAACGAGTATCCTACGTATGTGCTGTCCACCGGCGTCCCCAACGCCACCAGCAACGGGATTAACATGACGGGCTACGTACCTGCCGCCGTCACCGCTGCAGGCGACACGGAGGGATGGAACCAAGACTACGCGGCAGTGCTGGGGATACTGGGCATCGACCAATACGTCGCTTCGCGGAGCGGCTCGCAGTTGACGCTAAATGCTCCGCTCACACCGGTAGAGGACAAGGTTGATATTCCTTACTACAACGTGTATTTCACCGATAGCTGGCACATCAAGCCGTCTATCACCATAACCTACGGATTGGCTTGGGCGCTGGAGATGCCGCCGTACGAGCAGGACGGGAAGCAGATCGTCATCGTGGATCAGGCCAACCAGCCGCTCAACATATCGGATTACCTCAATACCCGCAGGAACGATGCGTTGCTGGGCCAAGTGTACAACCCGGAAATTGGCTTCTCGCTGGTGCGCAACGTGGCCGGCGGCAACGATAAATACCCCTTCAACCCCTATTACGGAGAATTCGCTCCGCGCGCGGCGGTGGCTTGGAGTCCAAACTACGACAGCGGGATTCTGGGCTCGGTGCTGGGGCGCAACAAGACCGTGGTTCGCGGCGGCTTCTCCATGATCTACGGCCGGCTGAACGGCGTGGGCTTGGTGCTGCTCCCGTTGCTGGGCTACGGCTTTCTCCAGCCGGTCCACTGCTACGGCCCGCTTTCGACAGCCGTTACCGGGATTCCGGCTACCAGCCCTGCCATTTGCGCCGGCACAAACTCCACGTTTGGGAGCAATAGCACTCCGGCGAATGGCTTCCGCATCGGCCCAACGGGGGCCTCAGGCAATTGTACGGTGGCACCGTGCTGGGATGGCTTGGTGGCTCCGCTGGCGCCGACTGCAACGCCGCCCAACTGTACCACCTCGAATATTTGTACGACTCTGCCTCAGCCGGCATTTCCGGGGATCAACTCCCTGCCATCCGGCTCCGTCGCGGCCACGGATCCGAACTTCCGGCCGGACAAGAGCTACGAGTTCGACTTTACCCTTCAGCGGCAGATTACTCCCAAGATCATGGTCGAAGCCGGGTACATCGGCCGCATCATCAAGAACGAGTTCCAGCCGCTTTCTCCCGATTCGGTACCCTACATGTTCACGCTGGGCGGGCAGCAGTTCCAAAAAGCCTACGCGAACATCGTTACGGAGTACTGCGGTGGAGGGCTCGGCCAGGTCAAGGGCTTGGCGGGCGCCGGTTGCCTAGGCGATACGGGCGCCGTGACGGCCCAGCCGTTCTTTGAAGCGGCACTCAACCCGTTGGGTGGTACCCCATATGGGTATTGCGCGGGCTACTCGAGCTGCACCGCGGCGGTCGTCGCCAAGGAAGGCAACGCGGGCACCCAGAACCTTTCCACGCAAAACGTTTTTTCGCTGTGGGAGGACTTGGATGCCGGCCCATTCCAGGCTGCCAACGGTGGCGCGCTGTCCGGCCCGACGATGCTCGACAACAGCGGACAGCTCAGCGCAGGCGGGTTCCAGGACAACACCAGCCTGGGCTTTGCAAACTACAACGCGCTGTTCCTCACTGGGCGGTTCGCCGATTGGCATGGCGTGACCATGCAATCGAACTTCACGTACGGGAAGGCGCTGGGCACCGGCAACCTCTATCAGGCAGTTAGCGAATACAGCGCCGACGATGCCTTTGACATCGGACGGGAATACGGCCCACAGTTCTGGGACCGCAAATTTGTGTACAACATGTTCCTTGTTTTCCAGCCGCCTTACTACAAGAACCAGCAGGGTGTGATCGGTCACCTCCTGGGCGGCTGGACGTTTTCCCCGATTTTCACCGCGGGAAGCGGTCTGCCGCTCTATATCGGCAGCGAGACCGACGCAGACTTCGGGGAAGGCAACATATCCACATCGGGTAACGTCCAAGCCGTTCCCATTGCCGGCTGCGGACTCAGTTACGACACTTCGCGGCACAACGGCGTTCCGGGCTCGATGGGGATTGGCGTCGTGAGTCCGTACGACCTCAACCAGTTCGCGAACCCGGCGGCGGAGTTCAACTGCTTCCGCAACCCCATCCTGGGATTCGACAATGGGGACAACGGAGGCACCGGCAACACTCTCCGCGGCATGCCGTACTGGAACGTGGACATGCAAATCAGGAAGCAGACGCGCATCACGGAGCGGCTCAGCTTCGAGTTCCAGGTGGTCTTCGCAAACATGTTCAACCACAACCAGATGGAGCCCACCTCAACGCTGGCGCTGGGCGCCCCGTATCTCTGGGGCTCACTCTTGTACCAGGCGAATACGCCCCGGCAGTTCGAGTTCGGCGGCCGTCTCCGCTTCTAACGTTTACCGGCGAGCTCTTACCAACTCGCTCTGGCAAAGGGAAGGCCGCAAGCGGCCTTCCCTTTGTTTTTGCGCGGGCAAGTTTCCAAGAGCCGCGGCGGGGCAACTTCGGCAGAATCCCCGGAATCCAAAGGCTTAAGAATGGCCGGAAGCAGAATGCCACGGGCGCTCGCATTTGACGGTAGATGGCCCGGGCATTAAAATTTTGGCTTTCAGGGCAGCCGATCGAGGCATTGGGGTGAGCCGTTGAGGTTCGATAAAATTGCCGTCCGTCTGGTTCTGGGCGCGGCCATATTTCTTCCCGTCCTGGCCGCCTCCGGCAAAGCTCAGGACAAGCCTGCGCAGCAGGAATCGGAAACCGTCGGCCCGCCGGAGCAAACCAAGCAGCAAAAGAAGGTGAGCGAACGAAAGCTGCTCAAAGAGCTGGACAATAGTTACCGCCGGTGGCTCGACGAAGACGTCGTCTATATCATCACGGATGACGAGCGCAAGGCCTTCCTGCACCTGAGCACCAACGAGGAGCGCGAATCATTCATCGAGGAATTCTGGCGGCGGCGGAATCCCGACCCCGAGTCTCCGGAAAACGCGTTCAGGGACGAGCACTACCGTCGCATCGCCTATGCCAACGCGCGGTTTACCTCCGGCCTTCCCGGCTGGAAGACGGACCGCGGCCACATCTACATCATGTGGGGCCCTCCCGACGAGGTCGATAGCCATCCGAGCGGCGGGGCGTACGAGCGGCTGCCGGAGGAAGGCGGCGGGTCCACGACCGCCTATCCCTTTGAGGACTGGCGCTACCGGCACATCGATGGGATCGGTGACGACATCAACATCGAGTTTGTGGACAAGACCTGGAGCGGCGAATACCACCTGACCATGGACCCGTGCGAGAAAGACGCACTGGCACAAGCCGGCAGTGGCCTGAGCATGACGGAAATGCAGGGGGAATCCGCTCCAGGGTACCGCCAGTCGAATCCCAACGGCACCACCTGTTCGAAGTCCCAGACGGCGGAGCCCATAGACCCGCTTGAATTCACGCGAATCCAGACATTCGCCGACATCCTTTCCACGCCGAAGCTCAAGAACCCGGAACTGGCGTCCCTGGTGACCAGCCGAGTGTTGCGCAACCAGCTTGTATTCGACTACCAACTCTCCTTTCTGCGCGTCACTTCCGACACGGATCTTGTGCCCATCACCGTGCAGATTGCCAACCGGCGCCTCAGCTTCGAGAACCGAGGCGGCGTCAACTTCGCCTCCGTGAGCGTGTACGGGCGCATCAGCACACTGACCGGAAAAGTGGTGCAAACGTTTGAAGACACGCTGGACCGCGAGTTCCCGGACTCGCTCCTGCAGCAGTCGCGAGAGGGGCTGTCCGTGTATCAGAAAGGCGTGCCGCTACGGCCCGGCCTGTACCGTCTGGACCTGGTGATCAAAGACACCAAGAGCGGAGACGTGGGAGTGCAGAGCGTGCGGCTGGCCGTCCCGCACTTCGATGAGGACAATCTGACGTCGAGCACGATGATCCTGGCCGACCAAATGGAGCGCGTAGGGGCGAAGCAGATAGGTCTGGGCCAGTTCGTGATTGGAGACGCCAAGGTGCGCCCGCGGGTCGGTGGGGTTTTCTCTCCGGCGGAGAGCATGGGCGTGTACCTGCAGCTTTACAATCTTGCGCTCGACGAAAAGACGCACAAGGCAGACGCGGGGCTCCTGTTCACAATCACGCGCGTCGACGGCACTGCGCCCAAGGAAGTGTTTCACAAGCGGGAGACCTCCGGCCAGCAGTTCGGGCCGGCCGGAAGTTTATTGACCATCGAGAAGCGCATCCCGCTGGGCCAAATGGAACCCGGACGGTACCGGTTTGCCGTGGAGATAACAGACAATCTCTCCAAGCAAACGATCACCCAGTCGGCCGAATTCATCGTAAAGGAGGCGGCGCCAGCCCGAGCGGCAGCTGCCAGCAACTGATGCGTGGGGAATCATCCGGACAGGGGGATTTCCTCTCCCCGTCAGACTCTTGAATCGGACAAATCACATTTTCGGCCAGCAAGCGACGGGTATCCGGTTCTTTCCGCTTTCCAAGTTGGAGCCCGGACGGTATAAATTTGAGCGGCAGGTCACAGACAACGTATCGAAGCAAACCATCTCTTCGGCTTCCGAGTTCACTGTGACGCAGGCGGCGCGCGAGGCTGCCAAGAATTGAGCGGGAAAGAGACGGGAGCGCAGAACCGGCAAGTGCATCCCGGTGTCTCTGCAATCGAGACCAGTAGCTTTGACACTCGCATTGACGCCTCTTGGGAACCGCCGCACCGCCTGCTCGAAGAGTCGGGGGCGAGGCGGAGATTTTGGATTCGGCGCTGTGCAAAGGGGAGGAGGCGTTTCGGGCTGATTCCAGGTCTGCGTTACTGCCATTCCGGTCTGCCGGTTCCACTCCAGGGGATGGTCTGGCCAGCAGCGTGGATCACCGGCGATCCTGAACAACGGGAGGGGCGGAAATGCCACATTTCCCCACCCGGAGACTGGAATTGGGCTGAGAAGCCAGCACTCCTGGTCCGAGGGGTTTCTGCTGGAGTTTCCATCTGAACTCCGGGCCGTCCTCAGCTCCAGATCTCAGGTCATGCGTAACTCGAAGGTATCGTACGTCGAAGACGTCGGGACAGGTGGGGAGCCTCGGGCGTGGAGTGCACGTTTCCGCTTTGAATGACAGCCATCGGGTGCGCTGGAACAGAAAGCCCCGCCGGATGGAAGTCTGGCGGAACACCAGAACTCGCAGGGGAAGAGATTTCACTAAGGAGCGCACGGAAACTATGAAAAAGCTTCTGCTTCTCGGATTGGCTTTGCTGATTCTCGGATCCGGCTGGGCGGCTCGGGCACAGATGGTCAGCGGCAACATTGCCGTGTTTATCGAGGACGACTCGGGAACTCCCGTTGCCAAAGCGACCATCACGCTGGTGAGCCGGGCGACGGGGTTCCGTCGCTCAGCCGCGTCGAATGAGCAGGGTAGCTATCTCTTCCGAGATCTTCCCGTGGGAGCATACGATATCGCGGTGACTGCCACCGGGTTCGCCAGGAGCGAGCAAAAGAATTTTCCGGTGCAGTTGAGCCGGACAAACACCGCATCTTTCACACTGCAGCAGGGTGGAGAGAAAGCGAGCGCCCGCGTGAGCGAGGCGCCTCCTCCGCTGGACACCACCTCGCCACAGATCGAAGGCACATTCGAGAGGAAGGAGTTGGCCGATCTACCGACGGCCACGATCGGCCTTGGGGTGGTGAACCTGTCCCTGCTGCAGGGAGGGGTGGGGTCGAGCAGCGGCGTGGGCGATGGAGTGGGCCCAGCCGTGGGCGGGGAGCGGCCAACGAACAACAACTACACGATTGAAGGGGTGGACAACAACAACAAGACCTCCAGCGGACCGGAAATCCGGGTTCCCAACGACGCTGTAGGCCAGTTCACAACCGTGCAAAACGATTTTGATCTCGAGTTCGATCACTCCAACGGAGGCCAGTACGGCCAGACGATCGTGAGCGGGACGAAAAACTATCACGGGATGCTTTACGACTACACCGAGAACCGTTATCTCGACGCGACCGATCAGGCCGCGATCGTGAGCGGTGCAAACCCGCAGCGGCCCCGTTTCGACTTCAGCCGCGTGGGGGGCCAAGCGGGCGGCCCCGTGCCTTTCTTTCTGAAGGGCAAGCTGTTCTTCTTCGGCAACGGCGAGTACGACCCGCTGGGACAGGCCAACTTCACAGCAGGCGGCATCTGTGCCCCGACAGCGAACGGCTATCTGACGCTGGAGTCGCTGGCACCGGGTCCGGACCCGAATGGAAACGGCACAATGGTTTCGCCGAGCGCAACAAACCTGAACATTCTGAAGACGTACCTGCCCCCCGCGGCGACAGGCGGCAATTGCCCAACGACGCAGGGCAATCCTCCCACGGGCCCGGTTTCCAATCCTCTCTATGTCTGCACAGGAGGCTGGGTGAACAATGGCGGGCTTCCCTGCCCCGGAGGCACTCCGGTAGCTGTGGACGTGGGTCTTCTCAATCTGGTGGCGCCGAACTACACGAATACCTACTACCTGGTGTCCGGCGTGGATTACAACCGCTCGGCCAAGGATCAGTTCCGCTTCCGATATCTCTATGACCGCTCCAACTCGATCGACACCGCAGGGGATTTGCCCGCGTTCTACGAGCTGCGACGTGTCCGGAACCATCTGGCCGCGGTTGACGAATACCACACCTGGCGGCCGGATCTGACCAACGAACTGCGCGTGGGATACAGCCGGTTCTCCACCATCACGCCCTCGGGGAATTTCCCATACACGGGGCTGGACGTGTTTCCGAACCTGCAATTTTCTGATCTCAACTTGCAGGTGGGGCCGGATCCGACCGCTCCGTCGTTCATGGTTGAGAACTCGTTCCAAATCAGCGAGAACCTGAACTGGTGGCACAAAAAACACAACATCCGAGCAGGAGTGGAGGTGCGCCGGTTCATTGCCCCCGCGAGCCTCACACAAAACTCCCGGGGAAACTATGAATACTCGTCTCTGGGGACCTTTCTGTACGACGTCAACCCGGACATCCTGGCGGAGCGAAGCAACGGTTTCATCAACTATTACGGCGACCTGGTGGCCACGGGGTGGTATGTCAGCGACACGTGGCGTATCAAACCGTCAATTACGTTCAGCTACGGAATCCGCTACGATTACGCGACGGTTCCGTTCGGTGAACGCGACCAGGGCCTCAACAGTTCCGCCAGCGTGCTGGGGTTGATCACCTGGCAAGAGCCGCGGGCCCCGAAGAACGAGTTCCAGCCACGATTCGGCTTTGCCTGGGCACCGGGAGAGAGCCGCACCTGGTCGGTGCGCGGCGGAATCGGCATGGCTTACGACGTGCTGTACGACAACTTGGGCCTCAATACCATCGTGGCCGGCGCCGTGCCACAGCTCGGCGCAACTATCAACGAGAACCAGGCGACGGAGGCTTTGATCGGCGTGGCGGGAGGAATCATCACCGATTTTCTGGCCGATGGCGGAATTCTGCCCGGCACAGGAGCGTTCAACACATTTGGCTCCTGTCCTCCCCCTACCGGGTGCGGCACCGCTCACACGGGAGCTACCGCCCTGGCCAATCAGCAGGCCGCGACCGGCGGGCAGATCCCCGTAAACCTGATCAACCCCGTGGCCATCACGATTACGGGCGGAGTCCAGAAATTGCTGGCCAATAACTACATGATCGAAGTGAGATACCTGGAGACCCACGGCTACCACGAACCGGTAGAGGTTTACCTGAACCGCCAGAGCGAGCTCACTTCGACCCTTTATCTTCCGACTTATCTGAACACGCCATCGCTGTCCGTACTCACGGCGCTGACCAACACTCTGTCCTCGATCGAGGCCACGCCGCTGGGGAGCTATGTGCCGGGGTACGTGACGGGTTGCGCCGTGGTTACGGGGCTGCCGACCGACGGCCAGATTTTGAACTCGCTCGGACAATTGGTGCCGGCCCCGTGCTTTACCTCCAGTAATCCACTCATTCCCCCTTCGGGCGGTATCACGTCGTTCCAACCGGAAGGGGATTCCATGTATCGCGGCATGGCGGCGCAGGTGACGCGGCACTTTGGCCATGGGTTGCGACTTACGGGCGCCTACACGCTCAGCTACGACAAGGACGACAGCTCCTCCGCTCTCCCAAATTCCGTCATCAATCCCGCCCGTCCACAGGATTTCCAGGACGTGAAGGCCGATTGGGGCAACTCAGCGTTCGACCACCGCAACAGGCTTTCGGTTTGGGCCTACTACGAGCCGCCCTATTTTCAGTCGGGACCGAAGTGGCGCCGGATGTTGCTGGCGAATTGGTACTTCGTGCCGGTGTACACGTACCAGACGGGGGGGTGGGCTGACCTCCAGAGCGGTGTGGATTCCAACCTGAATGGAGATTCCAGCGGCGACCGCGTGCT
>JASHSV010000334.1 GCA_030038535.1 Candidatus Acidiferrales bacterium | reverse complement strand
GCGCCCAGCGCCCCGGCTACCGCGGCCACCGATCCGCCGCCCGGAGCCGGCGTGGGCGCCGCCACCGCTTCCAGCAACGGCCGAGCCATGGCCGCGAGTCCGCCGTGGGTCTCGAGCGGAGGGCCTTCGCGCGCTGCGGCTAGCCGGTTTTCTAACACCTGCGCCGCCGAAAAGTTTTCGAGCTGCAGATAGAAATCCGCCGACATGTCGAGCGCCTTCTGCGGCACCAATCCCACGATTTCGCTGCCCACGATCATCACGCCGTAGCGCTTCGCTTCGCGCGCCACCATTTCGAATACGCGGTGGAGCGGCGTCTGCTCGTAATCCGTCATGTTGATCGACACCTGCGCCAGTCCGCGCGCGCGCAGGTCTACGCCCATCGCCTTCGCGTAGCGCAGCCCGCCCGTTGAAAACCGGATGGCCTTCGCGATTTTCTTCGCCACTTCCACGTCGGGCGTGTTCAGGTTGATGTTGTAGGCGATCAGGAATTTTCGCGCCCCTACCACCGTCGCGCCCGCCGTCGGATGCAGCGCCGGTCCGCCCACGTCCGGCGCGCGCTCTGGATTTCGCGGCGCTTCCTCGCGCAGTCCCTCGAACTGGCCTTTGCGCACGTTCTCCAGGTTCGCATTCTGTGGCCGCAGCGCCGCGGCCTCGTAGAAATAGACGGGGATTTTGTAGCGCTCCCAGATTTCGTGCCCTACGCGGCGGGCCAGCGCCACGCAGTCTTCGATGGTCACACCGTCCACGGGGATAAACGGCACCACGTCCGTTGCGCCCACGCGCGGATGCGCGCCGGAATGTTTGGTCAGGTCAATCAACTCGAGCGCGCGGCCCACGCCGCGCAGCGCCGCCTCCGCTACGGCGTCCGGCTCGCCGGCCAGCGTAATCACACATCGGTTATGGTCCGCGTCCATTTCGCGGTCCAGAACGGCCACGCCTGCGACCTCCGACATCGCCGCAACCAGCGCGTGCACCTTCGCCGCGTCGCGCCCCTCGGAAAAATTCGGCACGCATTCAATGAGCTGCTTCATTCGCCCTCACTCAGAAAAATCATACGGCATTCCACCACGGGTAGCCACGGTGGGTAGAGCGCCAGCCGCGGCTAGCACACTTTTGAAATCACAGTGCCCCGTTTGAGCGTCATTACGCAGTAATTCACGCCGAAGTAGTAGGGAATTTCGCGATAATCCTCCACGTCCCACACCGCCAGGTCTGCGTCTTTTCCCGCCTCGACCGACCCGATCCGCGCTTGCCGCCCCAGCGAATACGCCGCATTGATCGTGCACGCCGCGAGCGCCTCCCCCGGCGTCATGCGCATTTGCGTGCACGCGAGCGACATCGCCATTGGCAGGCTCAGCGTCGGACTCGTGCCTGGATTGCAATCCGTGGCCAGCGCCACTATCGCTCCCGCCTCGATCAGCTTTTGCGCCGGAGCGTAGCGCGCCAGGCCCAGATGAAAACTGCATCCCGGCAGCATCACGCACGCCACTTCCGACCGAGCCAGCGACCGCATATCCGCGCCGCTCGCAAAATCCAGATGGTCCACGCTCGCCGCTTCCACTTCCACGGCCAGCCGCGCCCCGCCCGTCCGCGACAATTGCTCCGCATGCACCCGCGGCTTCAACCCCAGCGCCCGCCCTGCCGCAAATATTCGCCGCGCCTGCGCTACCGAAAACGCCCCACGCTCCACAAACACGTCGCAGTATTCCGCCAGCCCTTCGAGCGCCGCCGCCGGCAATATCAGCCGCACGATGCGGTCCACGTATTCGTCCGCGCCGCCTGGGTGACGGAACTCGGGAGGCACCACGTGCGCCGCCAGCAGCGTGGGCACAATCTCCACTCCCGAAGCTTCGGGACTGCCGCGTCCTAATTTCCGCAGCAGTCTCAGGGTGCGCAGCTCGTTGTCGAAATCGAGGCCGTAGCCCGTCTTCGCTTCCACCGTGGTGGTGCCGTGCGCGGCCATGCGCGCGAGCCGCGCCCGCGCTCCCGCCGCGAGCGCCTCGTCAGTCGCTGCGCGGAGCGCCCGCACGCTCGAAAGAATGCCTCCGCCGGCTTTTGCAATTTGCTCGTAGGTCGCTCCAGCGATGCGCTGCTCGTATTCCGTCGCGCGGCTCGCGGCAAAAACGAGATGCGTATGCGCATCCACCAGTCCGGGCGTCACCACGCGCCCGCCCAGGTCTATCCTCCGCGCGCGCCGCGCCACCCGGTGCCGCTCCACGCGCGCCCGCGGTCCCGCGGCCACAATTCGGCCACTCGCGATGAGCACCGCGCCGTCTCGAATTGCGCCGATTTCTCCGAGCGCGCGGCCGCGCCGGGGCGCGGGGCCCGCCATGGTCACCAGTTGTTTCGAGCCGGTCAGAAGCAGCGCATCGGCCATAACGCGGCGTGATTGTACGTCATTTGGACGCATCGTATTATCGACACGCGGCGGCGGGGTGCGCTGCGGTTCCACTCCCTAGGACGCGGTCGTACAGGGGTTCTTGATGCAAACTCATCGGCTCGTTTCGGCCATGGCAGTCGTGGCTCTCAGCGGCGCATTCGTTTGGGCGCGGCCCGCGCCGCAATCTTCGCCCGAGCCCGCCACTCCGTACGACATCCTCATCCGCAACGGTCATATCGTCGACGGCACCGGCTCGCCCTGGTACGCGGGCGATCTGGCCATACGCGACGGCCGCATCGCGGCCATCGGAGTGCTCTGCCCGTCCCGCGTGCCGGGACCCGATTCCGCCTGCCCCGCGAAACAGACCATCGATGCCGCCGGCCGCGTGGTCGCTCCCGGCTTCATCGACATGCTCGGCCAGTCCGAGCTGACCATGCTCGTCAATCCCCACCTGCCTTCCAAAATCTATCAGGGCATCACCACGGAAATCACCGGCGAAGGCACGAGCGTCGCTCCACTCAGCGACGCCATCGTCGCCGCCGACCACGACACCTACGACCACTATCACCTCACTCCCGACTGGCGCACGCTCGCGCAGTACTTCGCTCGCCTCGAAAAACAGGGCATGGGCATTAACCTCGCCACCTACGTCGGCGCCACGCAGGTCCGCCGCATGGTCCTGGGAGACGCCGATGTGCAGCCCACGCCCGAGCAGCTCGACCAGATGCGCGCGCTTGTCCGCCAGGCCATGCTCGAAGGCGCCGTGGGCGTTTCCACCTCGCTCCAGTATCCCCCCGCGCCCTATGCTAAGACCGACGAGCTGATCGCGCTCGCTTCTGTGGCCGGCGATTATGGCGGCATCTACGCCACGCACATGCGCAGCGAGGGCGACGCCATCGACGCCGCGCTCGACGAAACCTTCCGCATCGGTCGCGAGGCGCACCTCCCCGTCGAAATCTGGCATTTGAAAGTCGCCGGCCGCGCCAACTGGGGCCGGATGCCGGAGGTCGTCACGCGCATCGAACAGGCGCGCGCCTCCGGTGTGGACGTGGGCGCAGACACCTACGGCTATTCCGCCTGGTTCAATTCCTTCTCCGCCTTCATTCCTCCCTGGGCCCACGACGGCGGCGACGCGAAGCTCGTCGAACGGCTGAAAGACCCCGAGCTCCGCGCGCGCATCCGCAAGGAAATGGATACGCCCTCGAAAGACTGGGACAACGAATGGGACGAGGTGCACGACGCCAATAAAATCCTCGTCTGCGTGGTCCACAATCCCGCGCTCCACGACCTGCAAGGCAAGACCATCGAGCAAATTTCCAAGTTGTGGGGCAAAGACACGTTCGACACCATTTTCGATCTGCTCATCCAGGACAACGCGTTCACCGAAGTCGCTGTGGTCGGCATGGACGAGCGCGACATCCGCCTCGCCGTCGAGCAGCCCTGGGTTTCCTTCGACAACGATTCCTCGGGCACCGCGCCCGACGGCTTGCTCGGCCAGGAGCGCCCGCACCCGCGCGCCTACGGCACCTTCCCGCGCATTCTGCGCAAATACGTCCGGCAGGAACAGCGCATGTGGCTCGAAGAAACCGTGGGGAAGATGAGCGCGCTGCCGGCGCAGCGCATGCGGTTGACCGATCGCGGCGTGCTCAAAACCGGCCTTTGGGCCGACGTCGTGATCTTCGATCCGCAGAAAGTCACGGATCGCGCCACCTTCGAAGATCCCAATCAGCTTTCCTATGGAATGGACTACGTGCTGGTAAATGGCGTGCCCGTCATCGCGGCCGGCAAAATGACCAACGCGCTTCCTGGCAAAGTCCTCCGCGGCCCCGGCTACCGCGCACCGTAGCGATGTCCTTTCGTAGGGGCGCGACATGTCGTGCCCCTACCGCCCAGAACTCACGAATCGGCAATCGCTGGCTTCCCTGGTGTCACTCTTCCCGCAGCGCTTCCGTCGGGTCCAATCCCGCCGCGTGCCGCGCCGGTAACCACGATGCCATCGCTGCGATCGCAAAGAACGACGCGACCATGGCCGCGTAGGTCACTGGGTCTGCTGGCTTCACTCCCACCAGCATGCTGGTCATCAGCCGCGTGAGATAAAACGCGGCGAGCAGGCCCAGCACAATCCCAATCGTCGTGAGCCGCGCAATGTAGCCCATCATCAGTCGGAAGATGTCGCCCGGCACCGCGCCAATCGCCATGCGCACGCCGATTTCCGCCGTGCGCTCGCGCACCACCGTGGAAAGCACGCCGTAGAGCCCCACGCCCGCCAGCAGCGCTGCCACCGCCGCAAACACTCCGATCAGCAGCAGCGTGAAGCGCGTTCCCGACTGCGCCTTCTCCACGAGGACCGTCATCGGCTGCATCTGTGTGGTCAGCATCCGCCGGTTTATTTTCGCGATCGCGTCGCGAACCGGCCCCGTGAGTCCCGCGGGATCCACCGACGTGCGCACCGCCCAGACTGTCGCTGCCCCATAACCCGCGTACGCGTCGGGGAAGTACACCTGTTCGCGTCCCGGGTCGGCCAGACCGGAGCCGCGCTCGTGGTGCACCACGCCCAGGATTTCCACCCACTCCGGCTCCGGCGTAATTACTCGGATCAGGATGCGCTTTCCTACAGCCGATTCGTGCGGAAACGCCTTCGCCGCCAGCGTGTCGTCGATTACCACTTGTTTGCGGCCCGGCACGTTGTCCGCCTCAGTGAATGTGCGCCCATCCACCACCGGCGTATGCATGTTTTCGAAGTAACCCGGCGTCACGAAAACCGCGTCTGCGGCCTGGAATTTGCTCGCGTCCGTCAGCGCCGGTTCGAGTCCCCAGCGGATCGGCGAGTAGCCGCCCGCCAGCGGAAATGGAAACGATGCCGCCGCGCTCTCCACTCCCGGCAGCGACTTCAGTGTTTCCTGGATTTGCCGCTGGATTGCCGCCGTCTGCTCCGGTGTCTGCTGCGGGTTCTGGAACACTCCGAACAGATTGAACGTCAGCAGCCCGCCCGACGTGTAGCCCGTGTCCAGGTGCTGTAGCGCCAGAAAGCTGCGGAACATCAACCCCGACCCGATAAGCAGCACAAACGAGAGCGCAACTTCCGCCACGATCACCCCGCTGCGCAGAAATCCTCCCGCGCCCAGGCTTCCCGTGCGTCCCGCCGAGCGCAGCACCTGCATCACGTCCGGCCGCGACGCGCGCAGCGCCGGCAGCATGCCGAACAGTCCCGCGGCAACCAGCCCCGCAAGCGCCGAGAATGCCACCACTTGCGGATCAATTGTCACCGTATCGAGCCGCGGCAGATTCGCCGGTGCGATCGCCAGCAGCTCACGAATTCCCACCCACGCCAACCCCAGTCCCAGCACGGTTCCGCAACCTGCCAGCAGGAGCGCCTCCGCCAGCATCTGCCGCATCAGCCGCCACCGGCTGCCTCCCAGCGCCGTGCGCACGGCCAGTTCACGCTCTTTGAGCGACGACCGCACCAGCACCAGATTCGCCACGTTGGCGCATGCAATCAGCAGCAGAAAAATCACTGCGCCCATCAGCGCCAGAATCGCCGGCCGCACTTCCGCCACCAGGTATCCCTTCATCGGCTCCACGCGAATCGCGTAGCCCGCGTTTTTGAAGATGGGATCGGCCTTAAACGCTATTTCCGTGGTCGTATTCGCTTCCGCCTGCGCCTGCTGGATGGTCACTCCGGGCTTCATTCTGCCTACGATCTGCCACTGCACGCCTTTCCGGTTGGCCTCGTCGTAACGGATTCGTGCCGCCTGCCACACGTCGGGATCCGCTTGCAGCGCCAGGCTCGGCGGCGCGAGCAAGGTAAACTTCGGCTCCAGCACGCCCACGATCAGCGGCCCGCGGCCCCCAGCGTTCTTCATCACCGTCCCGATGACGTCTGGATTCCCGCCGTAACGCCGCTGCCAGTATTCGTAGCTCAGGACCGCAACTGGCGGTGGGGGCGGCGGCGCGTTTGGATCGGGCGTCGCGCCCGGAGCCGGCGGCGGCGGGGGCGGAACAGCGTCACTATCCTGAAAGTCTCGCCCACGAACGATTTTCGCGCCCATCAACCGGAAAAAATCCTGCGACACCACGGCCTGCTGGATTTGTTCGGGCGTCCCGTCGTCGCGCTGCACCAGATTCGGAAATGTCAGCACGGCGGCATAGCCTTCAGCCGTACTCTTTGCTCCGTCGCGCAGATCGATGTAATTCGCGTTGGAAAATGGGAAGTCACGGACGTTCCGTTTCTTCATGTCGCTGCAGGCAAAGATCAGGCGGTCCGGGTCCTTGTACGGAAGCGGCCGCAGCAGCACCGCGTTCGTCACGCTGAAAATTGCCGTGCTCGCCCCGATTCCCAGCGCGATGGTCACAATCGCCGTTACGGCGAATACAGGGCTGTTCCGCAGTGCCCGCGCAGCATAGACAAAGTCTCGCATCGGCGTCCCCCAGCGGAGCGGTTCGTTAGTTCGTGCTCCGGCGCACCGGTCCACCTGAAATTGTCCGGCGCTCGTTCCTATAGACGCATTTCTATGTAAATTAGGTACCCAGCCAGTGCGAGGCCGAATAGGGCGGTCAGCACAGCCACCACATCAACGACGAATCCCGCCGGCTCAAATCTCCCCGCTTCCAGCATCGCGCGTGTCCGCCGGTAGCGCGCCAGTCCCGCCAGCGTCAACGCAACTCCCGCCAACATGGCCGCCGTTCCGAACCACACTGAGAATCCGCCACCCGCTACCCTGCGGCCCTGGTACTCGAGGAATTGCCTCACCGCAATCGCGAAACGTCCGATTGCAAATCCGAACACCACAATCGCCAGCCCGGTCCGCAGCCAGGCGAGGAATGTCCGTTCATTCGCCAGGTGATCGCGCGCGCGATTGGGATTTTCTGGGGTCGCCGAGTGCTGCTCGGCGCTTGCTGATTGCGCCATGATTTTTGCCCGGCAGCCAGACGGCTGCCGCCCGCTACTTTACAGCCTCTTCGAGCAGGGGCGTAACCGCAGCCAGGTTTTTCACCAGGGCGTCCGGGATGTTGTGCCGGTTTCTTAGGTACTCAGCGGAATTATAGGAGAGCCACACCTTTCCATACGCGTCCTGCCAGACAAGCGCTTTGAGCGGCAGGTCGATTGCCACGGTCGGCGCCGCCACCATCACCGGTGTCCCGCCCTTGGGGCTGCCGAAAATCAGCAGTTGCGTGGGATTCATTCTCAACCCCACCTTTTCCGCCTCGCCGCTGTGGTCCACTCGCGCGAAGATCGTCACCCCGCGAGCTTTCAGTATGGACTCTACCCGTTCGAGCGTTTCGGGCACCGAGCGTGGGCTCGCCAGATGCACCATTCCATTGTCGGGCAGCGCCGCCATCGCCTCCCCCCGTCCGCCGCCGCTTATGCGCCAGCTGCCTTACCCTGGAACGCGGGTGCGAACACGTTTGTGGCAAACCAATCGAGCCCCGTCGGCGTCGTGTTTTCCGGCCCGCGCGTTTCGAGCGCCTTTGCGTACCCCGAATTGAACGAATCGGCCATTTCCAGGATCAGGTCCACCACGTTGGCCGAGATTCCCATCCCCACCATCGCCGGTTTCAGCATCATCGCCGGGGCGTGCGTGTAGGAAAGCCCCGGCTTGCCGATGGCCGCTCCCACGGTCGCCGCGGCTTCTTTCATCGTCACATCGCGCGGGCCCAGCAGTTCGCGCGTCTGCTTCCCCGTAAACTTCAATGCTTCGAGCGCGCCCGCCGCGTATTCCCCGATGTCGCGCGTGGCGATCATCGGCAGCGCCACGTCGCCCTTCAACGGCCCCGCCATCATGCCCATCGAGCGCACCACGCCCACTTGCGGCAACAGATTTTCCATAAAGTAGCCGGGACGCAGGTAGAGCGCGTTCAGCGCGGAAATTCCATTCAATTTTTGTTCGAAAACGTGAAGTCCCACGATTGGCCCCGTCTTCGCGGGTTTATCGGCGCCGAAGCTCGACAGCAGCACCACGTGCGATACGCCCGCCTTTGCGATTGCCGCCGACAGCGCATCGGAAATCCTGTCCTGCCGTGCGCGGTAGTCGGTGGCCTTCATATCCGGCGGAATCATCGCGTACACCGCGCGCGCGCCCGTGAACGCCTGCGTCATCGCCGCCGCGTCATCCGCCGAGCCGGTGAATGCCTCCGCGCCCTTCGCCACGAGTCCCTGCAATCGTTCCGCGCTGCGGCCCACCACGCGCACCTTCTGTCCCGTTGCCAGCAGATTCTCGGCAACGATTTTCCCCGTATTTCCGGTCGCTCCCGTAATCACGTACATGTTGGAATCCTCCACAGGCTCTGATGCGGATTTCCACCGCGGGTGACGCGCGGGCCCCGCGAATTGCCATGGTCAGTCCCGAGCCCTTGAAATTCTTAACCGCGAATCTTGCGCGTTTCTGCCGGTGGCACCGAAAAGCGCGAACGGCTCCGCTGGGCCGCGGAACCTTTGCTACTCTTTCATTGGAATCTTCACGCTCCGCTGTGCTGCAAACGCGCGCGCCTCGTTGTAGCCCGCATCCGCATGCCGCGCCACGCCGATGCCCGGGTCGTTCGTCAGCACGCGTTCGATTCGCGCCGCCATTTCCTTCGTCCCGTCCGCCACGGTCACCTGCCCGGCGTGCAGCGAGTAGCCGATACCCACTCCGCCGCCATTGTGGATCGAAACCCACGTCGCGCCGCTCGCCGTGTTCAGCATCGCGTTCAGCAGCGGCCAGTCCGCGATTGCGTCCGAGCCGTCCTTCATCTTTTCCGTCTCGCGGTAGGGCGAGGCCACCGACCCGCAGTCCAAATGGTCGCGTCCCATCACCACCGGCGCTTTCAGTTCGCCGCGCGCCACCAGGTCGTTGAGCGCCAGTCCGAATTTGTCGCGCTCGCCGTATCCCAGCCAGCAGATGCGCGACGGCAGCCCCTGGAATTTCACCCGCTTCTGCGCGAGGCGAATCCACCTCAAGAGCGATTCCTCCTGCGGGAAGAGCTGCAGCACCAGTTCGTCTGTGCGGTGAATGTCCGCCGCTTCGCCCGAAAGCGCCGCCCACCGGAACGGCCCTCGGCCTTCGCAGAATAGCGGACGGATGTAAGCCGGCACGAATCCCGGAAACGCGTACGCATCCTTCACGCCCTGCTCGTAGGCCATCGTGCGGATATTGTTGCCGTAGTCAAACGTCGCCGCGCCCAGCTTCATCAGGTCGAGCATTCCCTCGACATGCGCCGCAATCGAAGCCAGCGCCCGGCGGCGGTATTCCGCCGCATCGCGCTGCCGCAGCTCCGCGGCCTGCTCCAAGCCGAGTCCCTGCGGGATGTAGCCGCCCACGGGATCGTGCGCGCTCGTCTGATCGGTCAGCAGATCGGGCACCACGCCTCGCCGCGCCAGTTCCGGCACCACGTCGGCGCAATTGCCCACCAGTCCCACCGACGCCGGCTCGCGTTTGCGCACCGCGTTCTTCAGGATGCGCAGCGCCTCGTCCAGATCGTTCACCATCACGTCGCAATAGCCCGATTTCACGCGCCGCTTGATCCGCTCCGGGTCCACGTCGATGCCCAGGAACGCTGCGCCGTTCATGGTCGCCGCCAGCGGCTGCGCTCCGCCCATTCCGCCCATTCCGCCGGTCACTACCAGGCGTCCCGCCAGGTCGCCGCCAAAATGCTTCCGTCCGGCAGCCGCAAACGTTTCGTAGGTCCCCTGCAGAATCCCCTGCGTGCCGATGTAAATCCAGCTTCCCGCAGTCATCTGCCCGTACATCGTCAGCCCGGCGCGCTCCAGTTCGCCGAAATGCTGCCAGTCGCTCCAGTGGCCCACCAGGTTTGCGTTGGCGATGAGCACCCGCGGCGCCCAGGGATGCGTTCGGAAAATCGCCACGGGTTTTCCCGATTGCACCAGCAGCGTCTCGTCGTTCTCCAGCCCGCGCAGCGAGTTCACAATTGCTTCGTAACACGCCCAATTCCGCGCCGCTTTTCCCGTCCCGCCGTAAACCACCAGGTCTTCCGGCCGCTCCGCCACTTCTGCGTCCAGGTTGTTCATCAACATGCGTAGCGCCGCTTCCTGCTGCCAGCCTTTGCAGGAAATTGCGCTCCCGCGCGGCGCCCGTATCGTTGTGTGCGTTGGCGTACCAATGAGTGTGGTCATGGGAGGTACTCCACTAGCCCCAGTGTACCGCAGCGTGTGCTGTGGGGCACGACCCACCTGCGGCAAGCGGGCATGTCGTGCTCCAACACCCGGGCTTCGTGCATCAGCGCGCTCTCGATCGTGGCAACCAACTTCGCGCCAGGAAGCCCTAGGACGGGGCCGAATGCCCGGAGCACGCCAGCAGCCATGCAGCGGCAGATAGGGCTGTTGCCCACTGGGCACATTCGCTCGAGGGGGTACCCTGACCGCCCCGCGCGGCGTGAAACCAGGGTTCGCCGTCTATTTCCGCTTTTTCGACCTCCGCGCTACATTGATTCCGTGCCCGACTATCTTCCACTCCCGCAGCGCCTGCTCGAATCCCTCGCTGCGCACGACTCCGACCGCGCTCTCCTCTATCGTACCGACGCCGGTTGGCAGCCCATCTCATCCCGCGAATTACTCCGCCGCATCGCCTGCCTTTCCTCCACGCTCGATCGTATGGGCGTTCGGCCGGGCGACCGCGTCGGCCTCTTTGCCCCTAACTCTCCCGAATGGCACATCGCCGACTTCGCCATTACCGGTCTCGGCGCCGCAGTGGTCCCCATCTATTTCCACGAATCCGCCGAACGCATGGCCTATATCCTCAACGATTCGGGCGCCAAGGTGCTGTTCGTTGCCGGCGACGACCAGGCCCGTCAGGTCGGCGCGCTGCACGGCCGGCTCAAAACCGTTGAACGCGTGATCCTCGCGCCGCTCGGCGGCAAGTCCGGCGACCGCTCCTGCTGCACCTACGGCGATCCGCTCTGGTTCGACTCCGTCGTCGGTGCCTGTGGCGACTCGGAAATCGCGGAATACCGCCGCCGCGCCGCACAAGTGACCCTCGACCAGCTCGCCACCATCATCTATACCTCCGGCACCACCGGCGAGCCCAAGGGCGTGATGCTCACGCACCGCAACCTCAGCTCCAATGCGAATGACGCCTGCCCGAAAGTGGATTTCCGCCCCGGCGAATTTGGCCTCAGCTTTCTCCCTCTCGCCCACATCTACGAACGCACCGTGGATTATATGTATCTGTTCGAAGGCATGGCCATCGCCTACGTGGAAAAAATGGAGGACGTTCCGCGCGCCCTCCTCGAAGTCCAGCCCTCCATCGCCGCCGCCGTGCCTCGATTTTTCGAGAAGCTCTACGCCAATATCATCGAGCGCGGCCACGCCGCCGCCGGCTTCCGCCGCAAGGTCTTTGATTGGGCCATGGCAACGGCACTTCGCGCCGCGCCCTGGAAAGCCCACGGCAAGTCTGCAGGGCCCGGACTGCGCCTCGCCTGGGCTGTGGCAGACGGCCTGGTTTACAAGCGGTTTCGCGCCGGAGTCGGCGGACGCATCCGCTCGTTCATTTCCGGCGGCGGCCCACTCTCCAACGACCTCGCCGGATTTTTCTGGAGCGTCGGCATTCCGGTGTATCAGGGCTACGGCCTTACCGAAACCGCGCCCATCGTCTCCACCAACTGGCCGGCCGCCTGCAAGAACAGCACCAGCGGCAAGCCCATTCCTCACGTCGAAGTGCGCATTGCCGAGGACGGCGAAATCGAAGTTCGCGGCCCTTCCGTCATGGTGGGTTACTACAACCGGCCGGACGAGACGCGCGAGGCCTTCACCCCCGACGGCTGGTTCCGCACCGGCGACATCGGCCGCATCGACGCCGACGGTTATCTCGTGATCACCGACCGCAAGAAAGACCTCCTCAAAACCGC
>JASHSV010000333.1 GCA_030038535.1 Candidatus Acidiferrales bacterium | reverse complement strand
GTGGCTGCGCCCGCACCCGCCAGACCCTGAACCCGCGTTCCTTTCATGCACGCGGACGAACTCGCGGAACTGCAGCGCCGACTGGGCCATGCGTTCCATGATTGCTCCAGCCTCGAGCTGGCTATGACCCACAGCTCTCGCCATGGCGAAGCCCGCGACTCCGGTGTCCAGCGTTCGAACGAGCAACTCGAGCTTCTGGGAGATTCCGTGGTGGGCCTGGTGATTACGGACCGGCTCACGGCCGTATTTCCGAACTGGAGCCTGGGCCGATTGAATCGCGCAAAGGCTCATCTGGTGAGCGCGAAAATGCTCGCCTCCGTCGGGCGCCGCCTCGAACTGGGCCGATTCCTGCAGCTCGGTCCCGGCGAAGACCGTACCGGAGGCCGCGAGAAGCCCAAACTCCTCGCCGATGCCTACGAAGCCGTGGTCGCCGCCATCTACCGCGACGGCGGTCCCGCGGCCGCGGGCGAATTTGTCCAGCGGACTCTGTGGGAGCCCGCGCTGGCAGACGGGCTGGGCTCGCTGGGCGAGCCGGATGCGAAGACGGCGCTTCAAGAACGGCTGCGCGAGCTGCATCTGGATCCCGGCGAATACCGGCTGGTGAGCGCCTCCGGACCGGACCATCACCGGGTGTTTCACATAGAATTCTGGCTGGGGGGCAGACCGCTGGCATCTGCGGAGGGGCGCTCGAAAAAGCAGGCCGAACTGGAGGCCGCCCGTCTGGCCCTGGATTCTCTCGAAAAGACAGCCGTGAAAGAGAGCTGAAAAAGCCGGTGGCGCAACAGGCAGTGGTTCAACATCGAGTGACGGCGGCGGAGCCGGCCCCCACGCCCCGCCCTTCGATCATTCTCGAGTATGCGGAGTCGCTTCTTGTCACCGTTATCCTGGCGCTCTACTTCACAAGCTTCATTCTCCAGGCCTACCGGATCCCCACCCCCTCCATGGAGCCCACGCTCCTGGTGGGAGACCACCTCTTGGTCAATAAATTTATTTTCGGTGGCCGCGGCGAATGGTACGAGCGCGCGCTTCCCTACCGGCCGATCCACCGCGGCGACATCATCGTCTTCAAGTTTCCATTCGCTGATCACACCAACTACGTCAAACGCGTGATTGGTCTTCCCGGCGACCGCATTCGCATCGTGGATCAGCTCGTTTATATCGACGGTCGCCTGTTGAGCGAACCGTACGCCTACCGTCCCGAAAACGCGTCGGAACCATATGGCGATAATTTCCCGCCCCCGCCCGGGCCCAACGCCTATATCCCGTCAAGCATGGTGGAAAAGGAGTGGCGGGCGGAAATGTTTCAATTCATTCACAATGGCGAACTAACCGTGCCGGCCCACAAATACTTCGCCATGGGCGACAATCGCGAGCGGAGCTGGGACAGCCGTTACTGGGGCTTCGTGGACGAGGACTCCATCATGGGCCGCCCCATGTTCATCTATTGGTCGGTAAATTCCGAGGCGGATGAGGCCCCGGATCAATCCTTCTCCAGCGGCGCCACCAGCATCCTGGATTTGGTGCTCCACTTTCCCTCCCGGACGCGCTGGAGCCGCATGCTTCATCTTGTCCATTGAGCGTTTTCCGGCCTGCCGTATCATCGTGACCTCGTAAGATCTCACCGTCTTCCGAGACCTGGAGCGGATGCGGAGCGATATGGCTCACACGCGGCTTCGATTGCGGCGACTCGCGTACGTCCTCACCGCCCTCTTGACGGTCCAGGGCGGCGTGTCGCTGCTGCTGCTCATGCGGCCAGTGAGCGCGTCGTTGCGCGCGCGGCTGGAACGCGCGCTGGGCCGCCCCGTGGAGGTGGGCTACTTCGGTGTGAGCGTGTGGAGCGGACTGCGCCTCGAAGCCCACTACATCACCGTTGGCGAGGATCCGCGATTCGGCAACGAATTCGTGCTGCGCGCGGATCGTCTCTCGGCCGCACCTCGCTGGCCGGCCCTGCTGCGCGGCCGGTTGGAGTTTTCGCGGTACAGCTTCGACCGTCCCAGCCTGAATCTGGTGCGCACTGCCGATGCGCACTGGAACTTCGAGGGCTGGTCCGCGCCCCCTCGCGGCTTCGCGGCGGGCGACGCCCCCTCGCCCTCAGCGACCGCGGTCGCCATCTCCATCAGCAATGGCAGAATTAACTTCAAACGGAGTGCAGACAAATTGCCGTTCGCTCTCGCCGGTGTGAACGGACAGATTTCTCCCTCGCCTGACGGCCGTTGGACCCTCAATTTCCAGGCGCAACCGCTCCGCGCAGGCGTGACGCTTCAGGATGCAGGCACCATCCACTTTGCCGGGACCTTTCCCATCGTCGCCTTTTCCCCGGCCGCCGTCTCGTCTGCCACGCCGCCGATTGATTTCTCGCTCGAATGGGACGGGGTTTCCCTTCCCGATGCGTTGCGGCTCATCGCCGGCTACGACTTCGGTGTCCGCGGTTCCCTGGAGGGTTTGCTGACTGGCCAATTCCGCGGCGCCGAGCGCGCCTCCGGGTCGTCGTCCGCAGAGAGCGCGCTTTCGCCGGAACAACGGTCGGCGGCCCCGGCCTGGAAGATTAGCGCTCGGGTTCGGCTCGCCGACGTGCACCGGTGGGACCTGCCGCTCCAGGCTGGGCAGCCGGCGGTTAACTTCTCCCTGGTTGCAGCGGGCTCTGCGGACCGCCGCGAGTGGGCGCTGCGCGATATTGTTCTGGAAGCGCGGAGGTCAAGGGTCGGCGGCGCGGGCGAATTGTGGCTGGGTGAAAATGCGCGCGGCTCGCTACGCCTGATCTCCGGGGGCATCCACCTGGACGACCTGCTGGCGTGGTATCGCGCATTTCATCCCGGCGTGCGCCCAGGAACCTCCTGGGAAGGTTACCTGGGTGCTGACGTCGCGCTCGAGGGCTGGCCCCTCCGCATCGTGCACGCGACGCTCGCCACCAGTGGCGCGCGCCTGAACATCCCCGGCGAAAATCGGCCCATCGAAATCCGGCGTGCCGTGCTCGAAGCGGATGCCGGCGGCGGGCGGCTCGTGGACACCCAACTGGACGGTGGTGCGGGCGACTCGGGCATTCGGCTGGCCGGCCATGCAGCCTGGACAGCCGGAATTCCCTTTGACCTGGAGCTCACGGGTGGCACGGCGCATCTTGCCGAATTTTCCGCGGCCGCTGCCGCGCTCGGGCTTTCTTCCGGCTCGAATCCTCTGCGCGCGGAGGGCACCGCATCCGCGAAACTGGCTTGGAAGGGCGCGGCGCGTCCCTGGCGCGTGGAGACTACGGGAACCGTGGCGCTGCAAAACGTCACTTTCTCCGGAGGCCTCCTGCGCGGCCCCATTGCCGTCGGCAGAGCGCGCGTGGATTTCCGCTCCGGCCGCCGGCATCTGGAGATTGCCGCAGTCAAAGCCTTTGGCGCTGTGTGGTCGGGAACCCTCGGCGCCGCGACGCTCGCCGGGCCTTGGGATTTCGCCCTTTCCGCTGATCGACTGAACCCGGCCCTGGTGATCCGCGGATTTTCAAATCAGCCGCCGGACGATTCGAGCCTGCTCTCCCGCATTCTTCCCGCACAAGCCGCAGCCACGCTCGCGCTGGAATCGCCCCGCTGGCCGAACTGGCTGCGCGGAGACGGCTCTCTTTTGGTAAATTCGCTGGAAGTCGGCCGTCTCGAACTTGCGCAGCTCAAGGGCCATCTCTCCATCGGCGAACGGCAAATCACGCTCGAAGACGCGGCCGCCAGCGCCTACGGTGGGCGCGTTCACGGCGAAGCCCGCGCCACTTTCAGCGAGCAACCGCGCTACACCGTGCGCGTCGATTTTGATGGCCTCAACGTCGCTCCCCTCGCGGCCCTGGCTGTCTCCACGCACGGGTGCTGCGCCGGAAATGCCGCGGGCCGTCTGCAACTGAGCGCGGCCGGCTGGACTCGCGACGCACTCTTGGCCAGCCTCACCGGCGCCGGACGCGCCGAGGTGCGCTCCGGCGCCCTGCTCACCCTTGATCTTCCCGGCAGCATCAGCGTGCGTGAGCTCCGGCCCGGCCGTACCACCATTTCGTCGGGCTCGGGTGATTTCACAGTCTCGAACGGTCGTATTCTTCTTCACAGTCTTGCATTGGATTTACCCGGCCGCGCCCTGGAAGGGAAGGGAACCGTGAGCAATCGAGGCGAATTGGATATCGCGATTTCCGCAGGAGACGTGCATCCCGACGGGGCAAAGCCATCGGGCTCTCTCCGCGCGGTCCAGGTCACAGGAACGCTCGCCGCGCCCCAAATCGTGGCGGCGCCACAGCCCTAGCGGGCAGATTACGGAATCGGTTGCAGCCGGGTTCGGCAGGATCACACAGGAGTGCGGAGGTCCGTCAGGCGCGCTTGCGGCGTGGGCGCGCCGCCTCGGCCGACGCCGCCACGGGCTCGGGGACAGCCGGAGAGCCGCCGGCGGCAGAGGGCGCGTCCGGTTCGGCAGGCAGCGCGAAGAGTTCGCTCAGGCTCTTCTGCTTCAGTGCGCGGAGGCGGTCGCGGACTTGTGCGGCGCGTTCGAACTCGAATTTCGCCGCCGCCTCGCGCATCTGGCTCTCGAGGTGCATGATGGCCTGCTGCAGCGCGGCCTCGTCCGCGATCGCGTCCAGCTCCGGCGCGTCGATTGGCACGGTCACGTAATCCGCCTCGACCACCGCGGCCAGGTGCATGTCCACGCTCTTCACGATGCTCTGCGGCGTAATGCCGTGCTCCGCGTTGTAGACCGTCTGTTTCGCCCGCCGGCGATTGGTTTCGTCAATGGCCTGCTGCATCGATCCCGTCATCCGGTCGGCATAAAGAATCGTTTTTCCGCTCACGTGCCGCGCCGCGCGTCCCATCGTCTGGATCAACGCTGTCGCGCTGCGCAGGTAGCCCTCTTTGTCCGCGTCCAGAATCGCCACCAGCGACACCTCCGGCAGATCCAGACCTTCCCGCAGGAGATTGATGCCGATCAGCACGTCGAACTCGCCCCGCCTCAGGTCCCGCAGGATGCGCACCCGTTCCAGCGTCTCCACCTCCGAGTGCAGATAGCGGCAGCGCACGCTGATTTCCGTAAAGTACTGCGCCAGGTCTTCCGCCATGCGTTTGGTCAGCGTGGTCACCAGAACTCGTTCGTTCCGCTCGGATCGCTTCCGGATTTCTTCCAGCAGATCGTCCACTTGCCCGCGCACCGGGCGAACCTCCACCTCCGGGTCCAGCAGTCCCGTGGGCCGGATCAATTGCTCCGCCACCACTCCGCCCGATTTCGTCAGTTCATAAGCCGCCGGCGTCGCGGAGACGTAAATGATCTGATTCGTGCGATGGTCGAATTCCTCGAACGTCAGCGGCCGGTTGTCCAGAGCCGACGGCATCCGGAATCCGTGCTCCACCAGCGTCTGTTTCCGCGAGCGGTCGCCGTGGTACATGCCGTGCAGTTGCGGCACCGTCTGGTGCGACTCGTCGATGAACAGCAGGTAGTCCTGCGGAATGTAGTCGAGCAGTGTCGGCGGTGCCTCGCCCGGCAACCGGCCCGAGAGGTGCCGCGAATAATTCTCCACGCCATGGCAATAGCCGATGGTGCGCATCATTTCCACGTCGAACATCGTGCGTTGGGTCACGCGCTGCGCCTCAATGAATTTCCCCTGCTTCTCCAACTCCGCCTTCCACCATTCCAGCTCCTCGAGAATGGTCTCGATAGCGCGGTTTTTCTGCGCCTCCGGCAAAACGTAGTGCGTCCTCGGAAAAATGGTGACGCGCGCCAAATCCTCCGTCCCCGGCCGCACGCGCCCGGTCAGCGGATCCACCTGCCGCAGCGAATCCACATGGTCGCCCCACAGCTCGACCCGATAGGCGAAGTCGTCATAAGCGGGCAGGATGTCGATCGTATCGCCCCGCACGCGGAACGAGCCCCGCCGCATTTCCTCCGTGCGCTCGTACTCGATTTCCACCAGTTTGCGAAGGATCTGCTCCCGCGCGATGGTCTGCCCCTTCTCCAGCGTCAGCAGCATCCCGTAATAGGCGTCCGGCGAGCCGATGCCGTAAATGCACGAGACAGACGCCACGATCACCACGTCCCTCCGCTCGAAGAGCGACCGCGTCGCGCTCATCCGCAGCTTGTCCAGTT
>JASHSV010000332.1 GCA_030038535.1 Candidatus Acidiferrales bacterium | reverse complement strand
TTTGGCGAGTGCGGCGATGGCATCGTCGCCGAAGACGAGTTTGACGCCCTCCGTTTCGAGCAGGGCGGCGTATTGCTTGATCAGCGCGTTTTTGGGCTCGGTGAGGATGCGCACGAAATCCGTTTCCGTAAGGGAGGTTAGTTCAACGCGGATGGGGAAACGGCCCTGGAGTTCCGGGATGAGATCGGAAGGCTTGCTGACGTGAAACGCGCCGGCCGCGACGAAAAGAATGTGCTCGGTACGGATGAGGCCGTAACGGGAATTCACGGTGGTGCCTTCGACGATGGGGAGGATGTCGCGCTGAACGCCTTCGCGGGAAACATCGGGGCCGTGACCGGACTCGCGACCGGCGATCTTGTCGATCTCATCGATGAAGATGATGCCCATCTGCTCGGCACGATCGACGGCCATGCGGGTGACCTGGTCCATGTCGATGAGTTTGTTTTCTTCTTCCTGGATGAGGTATTCGTAGGCGTCGGCGACGCTCATCTTGCGCTTCTTTTTCGACTGGCCGAAGAAGTTGGAGAGCGCATCGCGGATGTTGAGGTCCATTTCCTCCACACCCTGACTGGAAACTATTTCGAAAGCGGGCATGGAGCGCTCGCGGACTTCGACCTCGACCATGCGGGTGTCGAGTTTGGCATCGCGGAACTGGGCGCGGAGCTTCTCCCGGGTGCGGGCATACTGCTCCATACGATGAGCTTCGTCGGATGAGGCGGAATCCCGGCCGGAAATAACCGGAGTAGGGCCGGTGCTGGTGCTGCTGGCCGATGAACTGGACGGCGCGCTGGGCGACGAATACGAGGGCGGAGGAAGCAGAAGGTCGAGGAGGCGCTCCTCGGCGGTCTGCTCGGCGCGTTCGGCAACCTCGTCGAGCTTTTCCTCCCGGATCATGTCGATGGCGTTCTCAACCAGGTCCCGGACCATGGATTCGACGTCGCGGCCGACATAACCGACTTCGGTGTACTTCGACGCTTCCACTTTGACGAAGGGGCAGCCGGCGAGCCGGGCGAGCCGGCGGGCGATTTCCGTCTTGCCTACGCCGGTGGGGCCGATCATGAGGATATTTTTCGGCAAAATGTCTTCTGCGAGTTCGGGCGCGAGCTTTTGGCGGCGGACGCGGTTACGCAGGGCAACCGCAACGGCGCGCTTGGCGGGCGTCTGGCCGATGATGTATTTGTCCAGCTCGGTGACGATCTCGCGCGGCGTCATGTCGTCGAGCGCGGGGAGCTGTTCGGGCTCCTGGGGAGGCATCTCGCCGGGGAGATAGAGGACGCGCTGCTTGTCGTTCTTTTCGGTCACAATTCCTCGATGGAAAAATTGTTGTTGGTGAAGATGCAGATTTCGCTGGAAATGCGCATAGCCTCCTGCGCAATCTCGCGGGCGGAGAGCTTGGTGTGGCCGGCAAGCGCGCGGGCGGCGGCAAGAGCGTAAGACCCGCCGGAGCCGATGGCGCAGATGCCGTCGTCTGGCTCGATGATGTCGCCGTTGCCGGAGAGGACGAAGGTGCTCTTCGTGTCGGCGACAACGAGAAGCGCGTCAAGATGTCGAAGCATGCGGTCAGTGCGCCAATCTTTGGCCAGCTCAACGGCGGCGCGGGCAAGATTGCCGTGATATTCCTGAAGCTTGCCTTCGAAACGGGAAAAGAGCGAGAGCGCGTCTGCGGTGTGACCGGCGAATCCGGCGAGGACTTTGTCTTCGAAAAGACGGCGGACTTTTTTTGCGCCCTGCTTGATGACGCTATCGCCGAGGGTGACCTGACCGTCTCCGGCCATGACGACCTTTCCGTCGCGACGGACGCAGAGAATCGTGGTGCCGTGCATCGGCCCGCTGTTTCGGCCTCGGAGCATTCAGGGATTATAGCGTGGAGAACAAAAGAGCGCGAACGAGCGGCTGAATTCGTGGCGGGTTACGGCGCGGGCCGCCCGCGTTTCAGGCTGAGGACGAAGGCGACAAGTAGCTGGATATCGGGGCTATCGGCGGGAATGCTGGGCATGCCGACGGAACGGGCATGGGCACTGGGCTTCTCGAGAAACTGCGCGATCTCAACAGCATCCAGGTGCGTGCCGGTGAGGTCGGGGGCGTCGTCGGTTCCTTCGCCATGCGGGCCGTGGCATTCGTGGCATTTATAAGCGATAAAGCGGGACTGGCCCCGGGCCACGAGGGGATCAGGAGTAGGAGTTGCGGGAGGGGGTTGCGGAGCGGGATCCACAACCGCGTGGCGGCAGGAGGCGGCCAGCAGCACCCCTGCGAAGCAGCCGGCAGTGAGCAGGAAACTTCTCATTGGCGAGCCACGGAAGAATATACGACGCGGCAGGCGCAACGAGAATGCGGCCGTTTTCTGGCGGTGGAGAGGAGCCGGATACGGCAAACGGGCTATGCTAGGCTGGCCCTGATCGGAGGCGAACAATGAACCGACGAATGTGGCTCGTACTGGCGGCGGCGATCGCGGGATGGAGTGGTGCGGCACGGGCGCAGATAAGCTACCGGGTAGGGACGGCGGAAGCGCTGCGCGGCCAGAAGGCCAACGGGTTTCTTGAAGTCCCGAAGGGAGTGGACGGCGCGCTGGGGATTCCCGTGATTGTGGTGAATGGGGCGCGGCCCGGCCCGGTGCTGGCGCTGGTGGCGGGGGCACACGGAACGGAGTACGCGTCGATCATCGCGCTGGAGCGCGTGGGCGCGGTACTGGATCCGTCACTACTGGCGGGCACCTTGGTCATCGTGCCGCTTCTGAACACGGCTTCGTTCGAGCAGAAGGTGCCGCATTTGAATCCGGTGGACGGGAAAAACATGAACCGGTTCTATCCGGGAAACGAGCAGGGGACGCAGACAGAGCGGGCTGCGTTTGTAATTACGAAAGAAATCGTGGAGCGCTGCACCTATTTGATCGACTACCACGGCGGGGATCTGGACGAGAGCCTGCGGCCGTACAGCTACTGGGCGCCGACCGGGAACGAGGAGCAGGATCGAATCTCGAAGGAAATGGCGCTGGCGTTCGGGATCAACCACATCATCATCTGGCGGGACCGGCCGAAGGATCCTGCGGCGACGAAATATCTGGACAACACCGCGGCGGCGCGCGGGAAACCGTCGCTGGTAGTAGAGGCGGGACACGCGGGAACGACGGAAGTGAACGACGTGGAGCTGCTGGTGACGGGAACGATCAGCACGATGCGGGCTTTGAAGATGCTGCCGGGCCCCCCGCTGCCCATCGAGAACCCGGTGTGGCTGGAAAAGACAGTGGAGGTGGCCAGCGAGAAGACGGGAATTTTCTACCCGCTGGTGCTGCGCAGCGGGTACGTGGCGGCGGGCGAGAAGCTGGGATATGTGACCGACTACTTCAGCAATACGATTTACACGGCAAGGGCCCCGGTGGCGGGGATCGTGATGCATATTTGCGCCGTGCCGTCGATGAAGCAGGGAGACAACATCGCGGTGATTGGAGTGCCGGCAGAAAAAGCGCCGTAGTGCCTCGCGGAAAACCCACTGAGTGGCCCCGAAAGGGCAGAGTCAGTATTTGAACTCGATGGAGTGGTCCTGCACTGCGTCGAAATAAAACGCAGGACCTTGTGAGAGCGTGTCGTAACGGCCGGAAACGTCGGGCTGAGCGGCGTAAACCACAAGGAAGCCGCTGATGAAATCGGCGGAGGGGCCGGCGGAGGGCTTGGGATCGATGTTCCAGAGGAAGCGCACGGCATACCAACCGGGCTGAACACCTGAAAAAACGAACTCCCCTTCCTCATCCGATTGCACCGTGAAGAGATCCCGCGAGCACTTTGTCAGCTTTTCGGCGTCTTCGGGCGAATCGCTCCTGGCGTCGAATAATTTGGCGCAGGGTTCGTCGTTGAAGACTTGCAGGGTAACTTGCGCGCCGGCAACGGGAGCAATGTCGTGGAGCAGCCTGCCCCGGATGGCCGGCGGGCTGGGGGGGGCCGCAGGCGCCTGAGGCGAAGCGGATTTCCCGGCGGCCTGCTGCTCCATAGACTGGAGGAAATCGAGGAAGCGCCGGTTCTTGAGATAGCGGTGAAAGGAGTCATCGAGGCGCGGGTCGGGAAATTCTTCGCCTGGGTTCATGTTTTGCTTGTAGCGGTAGGCGA
Source organism: Candidatus Acidiferrales bacterium (assembly GCA_030038535.1). Classification (GTDB taxonomy): domain Bacteria; phylum Acidobacteriota; class Terriglobia; order Acidiferrales; family UBA7541; genus JOPF136. The sequence continues at coordinate 3,021 of JASHSV010000332.1, read as the reverse complement.
GGGCAAGTTCGGCAAGGGCGTGATCCAAATCGTCCGACTCCGCGTAGGTGCAGGCCAGGTTGTAATGGAAGAGCGGGTAGGCGGCGTCCTTCAAGATGCCAAATTCAAAAACCTCTCTAGAGTGCTTCCGGTCGCCGGTGAGGAGGTAAGAGACGCCGAGGTTCTCCACGAGCACGCGGAAGAGGGCCGGATTAAGGGTGGGTTTTTGCTTCTCGAGTTCGAGCGCCTTCAGGTAAGGATCGATGGCTTCCTTGTAATCCTGCGCGAAATAGAGCTTGCTGCCGCGGGCAAGGAGTGAGGCAGACGAATCTTCGGGAGGGGGCGCAGCGGGCGGCTGGCCTTGCTGCTGGGAGAAGACAAGATCGACGGCGAACAGGAACGCGAGACCGAGGAAAGGCAGACGCAGGGAACTCATTGGGCGTTCGGTTGGGGCAGCGCGGGCTGAGCTGTGGCCATCTTGGAATCCCGCGAATTCTATTTGCCGTGCTTGGAGCCGAGGTGGTCGAGCGACTCGCGGGTGAACAGGGAATCGTCCAGACCGGTGTTGTACTTCACTTCTTCGTAGAAAATCTGCGAAGTCTGGTAGCCATTGTGCTCGTGAGTAATCTGCAAGGCGGTGATCACGCCCTGTATGGGGCGATAGAGTGCGTAGGAGTCGTGATCCTCCGTCGGCTGGTTGTCGTAATCCGGATCACGATAGAGAAAGACGGAGCGGACGGGAAGATGGGTGGAATGATCGAAGGCGATGCGCGTGGTGAAGCGGTCTTGGTCGGTGATTTCCACGCCATCCACCCATTTGAGGTCCACGACTTCCTGGCCGGTGTAGCGGAAGACGAGGGTTGGATCGTTCAGACGGGTGCGGAAGAGCAGGTTGATGTCCTTCTTGCGCGACCGGCGCGTCCTCTCCAGAGCGTCCGCCTCGAGCGGAATGATGCCGCCCTGACCAAGAACCCATCCCTGGTCGCCATTGTGGACTTCGAAGCTCGAGTTGGTCTTGCTCAGGGGGAAAGGGATATCCACGACGATGAGCGGGATCGGAGCGTCCACGCCGTAATACATCTTGTAGATGTACTGGATGCGCTCCTTGTCGGGAAGCTTGATCATATCGGTGATGCGAACAGTGCCGCGGGTTGAGCCGTTGTGCTCGAAGGTGGAATACCGGCCGGAGCGGGTTATGTCCTTAACGCCCATATACGCGGCGCCACCCATTGCCTGAATGGAGCGCTGGATCACCTCGCGCGCCTTGGCGGCGCTGGCATCGGGGGCGAGGACTTGAGTGTCCTGCGAACGCGCGCGAGCGACGCCGGACCAGGCCGCGAAGCAGGCCAGAATTGCCGTGGCGACAGCCGCGGAGGAAGGCCGGACTAACCGCACAGAACTGAGCCTCCATTCACGTTGAGAATTTCTCCGGTAATGAAATTGGCGAGGTCGGAGGCGAGAAAGAGGACGGGGCCGGCGCACTCCTCGGCCGTGGCCACGCGGCCGAGCGGCTGTTTCTCGCAGATTTGCTTGAAGGCTTTTTTGTCCTTGAAAACGGGTTTGGACATGTCGGTATCGACCCAGCCGGGAGCGACGGAATTGATCAGGATGTTGTGCGGGGCGAGTTCGGTGGAGAGGCCCTTGACGAGGCTGATGATAGCGCCCTTGGAGGCGCCGTAATGGGAGTGGAAGGCCTCGCCTCGCTGCCCGGCGGTGGAACTGATCGCCACGATGCGTCCGGAATGCTGGCGAATCATGTGCGGGACGCTGAAGTGGATGACGCTGTACACGCTCTTCAGGTTGACGTCCATCATGCGGTCCCAATCGCGCTCCGACATTTTTTCGATGGGAAGGTCCTCTACATTCCAGATGCCCGCGTTGGCGACCAAGATGTCCACCCGGCCGAGGCGTTCGTGGGTGAATTTGACGAGCTTTTCGGCGGGAGACATCTTGGCGAGATCGGCCTTGAAAAATTCCACGCGCGTGCCGTGGCGGCGCGATTCCTGGGCGACGCGTTCGGCGGAGCCGGCGTCGCGGTTGTAACTGAAGACGATGTCGGCACCGGCGCGGGCGAACAGCCGCACGCACGCGGCGCCGATTCCGCGCGAACCGCCGGTGATGAGCGCGGCCTTGCCGGCTAGAGAGATCATCGATACCCCCAAAATCGAAAATCCAAAGCAAGCCTCACGGCTTTACCTCGGCGTGGCGGGCCGCGGCAACGAATTCACTGAAAATCGCGGTGGCGAACGCGTCGCCCTCCATGCGCTCGGGATGCCACTGGACGCCGATGACCCAGTTGGGCCCGCCGGTCCATTCGACGGCTTCGATGATGCCATCGGGAGCGTGCGCGGTGACGCGAAGCGTGGGAGCGGCCTGACGTATCGCCTGATGATGCGAACTGTTGACGCGCGGCTCGACAATCGGAGCGAGAGGAGCGAGGCGCGAGCCGGCCTCAAAACGCACGATGTGATGGGGATGGACGCCCTCCCTATCTTCGTGCTGGAGGTGAGTGCCGGGCTGGGTGGCGATGTCCTGGACCAGAGTGCCTCCGAAATGCACGTTCAGGTGTTGCGTGCCGTAGCAGATGGCCAGCACGGGTTTGCCCGCGGCGAGGGCGTGATCGAGCAGGGTGCGATCGGCGGTTTCGCGCGCGAGATCGGGGTCATGCGTGCGCGGGTCGCGGGCCGCGTGATAACGCGCCGTGTCCACGTCGGCGGGACTCCCGGGAAGGACAAAGCCGTCGAGCGATTCGGCGAGGCCCCGGATGGACGCAGCGTCCTGGGCCAGAGAGATGGCGAAGGGCTCGGCACCGGCGTTGCGAAGAGCGCGGTAGTAATACTCGATCTTCTTGCTCTTGAGCAGGCCGGCGCGCTCCTCTTCGAGCGTGCGGAAGGGCACGCCGACGCGGATGAGCGTGTGATCCGGGGAAGTCATGGAGGCAGACATCGTAGCACCGGAGAAAATTGCGAGGCAACGAGGGAGACTCTGGCAGACTTCAGTTCTTCTTGGCGGATTCGCGCGGGTCGCCCTGTTCGAGCACCG
>JASHSV010000331.1 GCA_030038535.1 Candidatus Acidiferrales bacterium | reverse complement strand
GACGCGGGCGGCATTGGAGCAGGCGGAGGCGCCGCAGGCATGGGCTGCCGCGGGCCCGATAGTATCTGGCCCGGTCGCGGCGCCGGCACGGGACGAGCCGGCACGGGGCCCGTTCGCAAGGGCGGGTGCAGCGGCGCGGTCCCTCCGACTGACAAGGGCGGCCTCAGGGGCGACGGCTTGCTTCGAACCTCTTCCACCGGCGCGGCCGCAGCTCCGGGAGGCTCGTGCAGTGGCGGCCCGACGGGTTTTTCCAATTCAGGCGTTGGAGCTTTTGCCGCAGGTACGGGATGCTCCGCCACAACGGCGGGCCTCTGCGCTTCGTGGCGAGGTGCATATTCGACAGGCTCGGGTTCGGCCACCGCCACGGCCGTGCCGCCATCGATATAAGGCGAAGCGCCGTTTTCGCCTCGCACTCGCCTGCGGATTTCCTCCGCTACCGGCTCGTCAATGGAACTCGAATGGGTTTTCTTCTCGGTGACTCCGAGCCCAGGCAACATGTCGATGATTTCATGGGAGGGGATCTCCAGTTGTCTGGCCAGCTCGTTGATTCGGATTTTACTCATAAATAACGGCAACACCTCACGCGCTGCCTTTACACGACCCCCTCTGAGTTTTCTATAGTATCAAATTCCTTTTTCTCGTCCGCCGAGTCTCCACGGGAAACTTCGGCGCTTTCAATCGCTTCGGAGCTTTCCCCGGGGGCAGAGAACTGGGTTTGTGGTGCTTCCTCGTTTGAAGATTCTTGATTCGAAGATTCTTCGCTCGAAGGTTCTTCCGGCCCTTCAATCGACGGTGGCGCAGACTCGAGCGGCAACTCGGCCGCCTCGGCAGGCTGCTCGAACTGCGCGTAATAAGCGTTCACCGCGATCAGGATCTTCTCCACCGTCTCCGACCCGATGGCGGGAATCGCTTCCAATTCTTCCGGCGTCATGGAGCCAAGCTGTTCGACAGTTGTCACTCCGCCTTCCAGCAATTTCTCAACGATCTCCTCGGCGAGCCCATGATCCACCAGCACCGAGACGGGCGCGCCGGCCGGAACGAGGGCGGCCATGGCCGTCTCCACTTCCTGGCGCTTCTCTTCTTCGCTCTTGATGTCGACCTTCCAGCCCAGCAGCTTCGCCGCCAGACGCACGTTCTGGCCCTTCTTACCGATAGCAAGCGAGAGCTGCGTATCGTCCACGATCACTTCCATGTGCTTGTCGGCAGCAGAGACGATCGAAACGCGGCTGATCTTGGCCGGGCTCAAGGCGTGCGTGGCGAACACCACCGGGTCTTCCGAAAACTCGATGATGTCGATCTTTTCTCCCCGCAGCTCGCGAATGATGGATTGCACGCGCATACCCTTCATCCCGACGCAGGCGCCGACGCTGTCCACATCGCGATCCCGGCTCATTACCGCGATCTTGGTGCGTTCGCCGGCTTCGCGCGCACAGCCCTTGATAACCACGGTGTTGTCGTAAATCTCCGGCACTTCCTGTTCGAATAGCCGCATCACCAGCTCGGGCGCTGCGCGGGAAACGATCACGCCCGCATTCTTGCCGGCCTTCTCCACGCTGCGAATCACGCAGCGGGCACGATCGCCGACGCTGAAGTTCTCCAGCTTGCTCTGTTCCTTCTTCGGCAGACGCGCCTCGGTCTTGCCCAGGTCCACGATCAGATCCTGGCCCTCCACGCGCTTGATGGTGCAATTCACCAGCTCGCCCACTCGTCCGGAATATTCCGAATAAATGGTCTCCCGCTCCGCTTCCCGCACCTTCTGCAGAATCACCTGCTTGGCGGTTTGGGCCGAGATGCGGCCCAGAACGTCGGTCGGCTTGGGGAAACGCACCTCGGACTCCAGTTGGGCACTGGGATCGATCCGCTGCGCCTCGTCGAGCGAGATCTCCTTCACGGGATCCTGGACCTGCTCGACAACTTTCTTTACGCCGTAGATTTCAAGCGCGCCCGTGGAATCGTTGAAATCCGCGATCAGATCTTCAGTGGTGCGAAAATGCTTGCGCGCCGCCACCAGCATAGCGTCCTTCACGGCGTCAATCACGATCTGCGGATCGATGCCCTTCTCTTTGCTCAAAATCTCAATGGACTGATAGATACTAGCCACTGTTTCCTCTTCCTTAAATGTCTGGGAGTGAATTACCAGTCGAACTTCAGGTTGGCCTTTTGGACCTGATCCAGCGGGAAGTGGATGACTTTCCCCGAGGCTGGTTCCGGCGCGGCAACTTCCAGAGCGATGATGCCCTGTGAGATGCCGGCCAGCTTGCCTTCCCAGCGGCGCTGATTCTCTACAGGCTGCCGCAGTACGACTTTTGCCTTATGACCCACGAATCGCTCGAAGTCTTTCGTCTTCGACAACTTACGCTCCAGTCCCGGCGAACTCACCTCGAGCGTGTAGCTGTCCCCAGGTATGACGTCCTCAATATCCAAAATAGTTCCTACCTGCTGCGAAATAAACTCGCAATCGGCGTGCGAGACGCCGTGCGGCCGTTCAGGCGAGCTGTCGTGGCCGGCAGGGCGATCGATAAAAACCCGCAATACGCGCCCGCGCCCGGCTCCGAGCAGCTCGACGTCGACGATCTCGATCCCCTCCGGGTCGGCGACCCGTTCGGCGATCTCCCAGATCCTGGCGACAACTTCCTCTTTGGCAATCAAAGACATCTTTTGCTACAAAAAAGCGCGTGCAATAAAAAAGTGGGCTTTCGCCCACTCGTTACT
>JASHSV010000330.1 GCA_030038535.1 Candidatus Acidiferrales bacterium | reverse complement strand
TGAGGTAGTGCGAATGGCCGTGCATTCACAGGTGAAGACAGCTCCCGTGGAATCGAAGAAGTACCACAGTCTGGACCGCGAGACGCTCCTGCGCATCTACCGTCTGATGTATCTCTCACGGAAACTCGACGACCGCGAAATCCAGCTCAAACGGCAGAACAAGATTTTCTTCCAGATCAGCGGGGCGGGTCACGAGGCCGCCAATGTGGCCGCGGCGCTCTGCTTGCGGCCCGGCTACGATTTCTTCTACCCCTATTACCGCGACCGCGCGCTGTGTCTCACCCTCGGCGTCACCCCGCTCGCCATGTTTCTCCAGGCCGTGGGTGCAAAGGACGATCCCGCTTCCGCGGGACGGCAGATGCCCTCGCACTGGGGCAGCCAGGAACTGAATATTGTCACGCAGTCCTCGCCCACGGGAACGCAATTTCTCCAGGCTGCGGGTGCCGCGGAGGCTTCGCTGTATTACGCGCAGGTCCCCAAGGCGCTCGAAGCCGCGCGGCGCGCGCCGATGGGCAGCGCGGTTCGCCACCACGAGGATGAGGTGGTGTACGTCTCTGCAGGCGACGGAGCCACCAGCGAGGGCGAGTTCTACGAGTCCCTGAACACCGCCTGCACCAAGAAATTGCCGCTCTTCTACCTGATCGAAGACAACGAGTACGCAATTTCGGTGCCCGTCGAGGCGCAGACCCCTGGCGGGCACATCTCCCGGTTGCTCGCCAACTATCCGTGCCTCTTCATCGAAGAGTGCGACGGGACTGACCCGGTGGAGAGTTACGAAGCCTGCCGGCGCGCGGTGGCTCACTGCCGCGAGCGGCGCGGACCGGCGCTGGTCCACGCCCACGTCACGCGCCCCTATTCCCATTCGCTCTCCGACGACGAGCAGCTCTATCGCCCCGTCGAGGAACGCCAGAAGCAGGCGCAGCGCGACCCCATCCCGAAGTTTGGCCTGTTCCTGGTGCGCGAACGGCTGGCCGACGAAAAGGCCATCGAGCGCATCGAGCGCGAAGTGGACGCGCAGGTTCGCGAGGCTGCCGACGGCGCCCTCGCCGCGCCGCCTCCGGACGAGGGCTCCTCGACTCTCTGGGTCTATTCGCCCGACGTCGATCCCACCTCGGCGCAGTTTTCCACGCCTGCAAAATCCTCGGGCGAGCCCAAAACCATGGTGGAGATGGTGGCCGCTACGCTCGACGACGAGATGGCCCGCGATCCGCGCATCGTCGTCTTCGGCGAAGACGTGGCCGACTGCGGCCGCGAGCAGCACCTCGAGAAGGTGAAAGGCAAAGGCGGAGTCTTCAAGGCCACCGCGCATCTGCAGCAGCACCATGGCAGCCAGCGCGTGTACAACTCGCCGCTCGCCGAGGCCAACATCGTGGGTCGCGCGCTCGGCCTGGCCACGCGCGGACTAAAGCCCGTCGTCGAAATCCAGTTCTTCGACTACATCTGGCCGGCCATGATGCAATTGCGCGACGAATTGCCCGTCATCCGTTGGCGCTCCGGCGGAAAATTCAAGTGTCCGGCGGTTGTGCGCGTGGCCATCGGCGGCTATCTGACGGGTGGAGGGCCGTATCACAGCCAGTGCGGCGAGACGCTGTTCGCGCACACTCCCGGAGTGCGCGTGGTGATGCCCTCCAACGCCCTGGACTTGGCCGGCCTGCTGCGCACCGCGATCCGCTGCGACGATCCGGTGATGTTCCTCGAGCACAAGCATCTCTACCGGCAGCCCTACAACCGCGCCCCGTATCCCGGTGCCGACTTCATGATTCCCTTCGGCAAGGCGCGCGTGGTGCGCGAGGGGCGGGACATGAGCATCATCACCTACGGAGCGCTCGTCCGCCGCGCGGAAGTGGCCGCGTCGGAACTGGAGCGCGAAGGCGCCTCAGTCGAAATCGTGGACCTGCGCTCGCTCAGCCCCTACGACTGGGAAGCCGTCGCCGCCTCGGTTTCGAAGACGAACCGCGTTATCGTCGCGCACGAAGACACCCGTTCCTGGGGCTATGGCGCGGAGATTGCCGCGCGCATCTCGGAGGAGCTCTTCCATGAGCTGGACGCGCCCGTCCGGCGTGTCGCCGCGCAGGACACCTTCTGCGCCTATCACCCGAAGCTCGAGGACGAGATTCTGCCGCAAACGGCGCAACTCGTCCGCACCGCGCGCGAACTGCTGGCCTGGTAGGGAACTTTTCGGCCCTGGTTTCGTATGTTCTGCTAGAAACGACGGCAGGCGTCCCCCGGGCTGGGGGCGCCTGAGGTGAAACTGCCATGATTTGCCAGAGCTGCCAGAAAGAAATCGCCGACGCGTCGAACTTTTGCTATTTCTGCGGCGCGAAGATGTCTGCCGCTGCGCCTCCTCCGGCCCCGTACGGCGGTGAGCCGCGGCGGCTCACGCGAAGCGTCACGGACCGCAAGCTTGGCGGCGTGTGCGCCGGCCTGGCCGAATATCTCGATATGGACGTCTCGCTCGTTCGTGTTCTCGCCGCTGTTTCGATACTTTTCTACGGCATCGGCCTCATGGCCTATCTCGTGGCGTGGATCGTGATTCCGGAAGGCCCTCCGGTCGCCGAAGCGCATTCCCCGGTGCCGCCTTCCCGCCGCCTGCATCGCTCCTTGAACAACCGGAAAATCGGTGGCGTGTGCGGTGGTATTGCCGAATTTCTGGATGCCGATCCTTCCATCCTCCGCATTATCTGGCTGGTTTCTTTGTTCTTCTTTGGGACCGGTGGCCTGCTCTATCTCCTGCTCTGGTTCATCCTGCCGCTCGAAGAGGTGAGTCCCGCCGGAATGCAGCCCGCTAGCTGACATTCGGGGTTCTCAAGCCGTCATCCCGAAGAGTCAGCTTCGTTGACTTGCCTTACGCACCGCACCTAAGATGTCGCCGCCATGACGGATGCCGACGCGCTTATCGGCAAAACAATTTCCCATTACCGCATTCTCGAACGTCTCGGCGGGGGCGGCATGGGTGTCGTTTATAAGGCCAAGGACACGCGGCTCGACCGCTTTGTCGCACTGAAGTTTCTTCCCGAATCCATGGCGCAAGACCGCCATGCCATGGAGCGTTTCCGGCTGGAGGCCAAAGCCGCCTCTGCCCTCAACCATCCCAACATCTGCACCATTTACGACATCGGTGAGGAAGCCGGCAAAGCATTCATTGCCATGGAGTATCTGGACGGGCTCACTTTGAAGCATCTGATCGAGAGCCGGCCCATGGAATTGGACCGCCTGCTGGCGATTTCCAGTGAAATTGCCGATGCGCTCGCCGCGGCGCACTCGAAGAACATCATTCATCGCGATATCAAGCCCGCCAACATTTTTGTTACCGAGCGCGGACAGGCCAAAGTTCTGGATTTCGGCCTGGCGAAAATTGCCGGTTCCGCTGAGCAGCCGAACGACCTCGCTACACTCACGCTCACCCAGGCGGGTACGGCCATGGGCACGCTTCCCT
>JASHSV010000329.1 GCA_030038535.1 Candidatus Acidiferrales bacterium | reverse complement strand
TGCGTTCCCCGCGCCCTTCTGCCATTCGGTTCCCCCCAGACTGCGCTTCCTCGGTCGGAAGAATTTCGCCGCGTTCCGCCGTCCTCGCCCCCGCGATTACTTCGGCGGCTGCAAATTCGCTTGGGTCTTCGCCCAGAGACTAATGATATCCACCGGAAGCGGGAAGACAACGGTTGTGTTCTTTTCCGCGCCGATTTCCGTCAATGTTTGCAGATAGCGCAACTGGATGGCCGCAGGCCTCGATTCCAGCACGCCGGCGGCCTCGGCCAGCTTCCCCGCGGCCTGAAATTCTCCGTCCGCGTGAATCACCTTCGCGCGGCGCTCCCGTTCCGCTTCCGCCTGCTTGGCGATGGCGCGCTGCATCGCCTCCGGAATGTCCACCTGCTTCAGCTCCACCTTGGTCACCTTGATGCCCCACGGCTCGGTATCCTGGTCCAGGATGGTCTGCAGCTTTTCGTTCACCTTGTCGCGCTCGGAAAGAATTTCGTCCAGCTCAAACTGGCCGCACACGCTCCGCAGCGTGGTCTGCGCGAGCTGCGATGTGGCGTAGATGTAGTTTTTCGTCCGCAGCAGCGCCAGATTCGCGTTGATCACCTTGAAGTAGCACACCGCGTTCACCTTGGCCGAAACGTTGTCGCGCGTAATCACGTCTTGCGGCGGCACGTCCAGCGTCTCGATTTGCAGCGAAATGCGGAACAGCTTGTCGATGGGCCACACCACGATCCGAAGGCCTGCGCCCTTCGGTGCGTCCGTCATGCGCCCCAGGCGCAGGATTACCCCGTTCTCCCATTCCTTGATCACGTACACCGAGTTCGCGAACCAGATCAGAAAGAAAATGAAAGCAATCACCGGTCCCAGCATTTCCATATCTCCTCCTCCCCTTCCTCTCCGCGGGACGCTACCCCCTCAACCCGCCCCGCTGCCCCCACGTCGCTTGCTTTGCTGCCAAATTCTGCGGCTGCCGTAACGCTGCACCCGCTACGGCGCCGCGCCCACGTGCGTCTCGGCTTCCACCGGCGCCGGCTCGACCTCCAGCATCAATCCGTCCACGCGCACCACGCGCACCTTGGCGCCGGCCGGGATTCTGCTCGCGGAACGGGCGCGCCACAGCTCGCCGCCGACGAACACCATTCCCGTGCCCTCCACCGTCTCGCGAACCTCGCCCGTCTGCCCCACCAGTTCGTTCTTCGCTCCCGTCTTTTGCTTCATGGCAAACGTGCGCATCGCCAGCCGCATGATCAACACGGCGAACACCGCAAACGGTATCGTGAATCCCAGCGCCACGCCCAGGCTCACTCCCGCTCCCGTAATCGGCGACCGCACCAGAATCAGCGCCCCAGCCAGCATGGCCAGCACCCCGGCTGTGGCCAGCACGCCGTGACTCGTCACTTTCGCCTCGATGGCAAACAACGCCACGGCCCCGGCAATCAACAGAATCGCGAACAGGCTGATCGGCACCACCTGCGACCCCACCAGAAACAGAAGAATTGCCAGCCCCCCCAGCGTGCCTGGCAGAATCAGCCCCGGATGCGTGAACTCCACGTACAGTCCGATCAGCCCCACAATCAGCAGGATGAACATCACGTCCGGGTCGGCCAGCCAGCCCAGGAATTTCTGCTTCGACGACTCCTGGTACCCGGAAATCGCCGCGCCCTGCAAGTGCAGCGTCAGCGTCGTGCCGTCGAAACGCGTGATGGTCCGTCCGTCAAGCTTCGCCAATAGATCCGCCGGCGAGCTGGCGATCAGATCGATCAGCTTTCCGTTCAAGGCCTCGGTGTCGGAGAAGGCTTTCGCTTCCGTCACCGCTTTTTCCGCCAGGTCCACGTTTCGCGAGCGTTTCCCTGAGATGCTGCGCAGATACACCGCGGCCTCGTTCATGGCTTTCTTTTTCAGCGTGTCGTCCACCTGCGCGGCGGTGCCCCCTATCAGGAAAATCGGCGACGATGCTCCCGTGTCCGTTCCGGGCGCCATGGCCGCCACATCCGCGGAAAGCAGAATGTAGAAGCCCGCCGACGCCGCGCGCGAGCCCGATGGGCTCACGTACGCCGCCACTGGCACCGGCGACGAAATGATGTGCTGGATGATGTCGCGCATCGCCGTGTCCAGCCCGCCCGGCGTGTTCAGCGTTAGCAGCACCAGGCTGGCATGTTCGCTCGCTGCGTTGGCCAGCCCTTCGTCCACGTAATCGGCCAGGAACGGCTGGATCGCGCCATCAATGGGAATTTCCACTACGCGCGGCGGGCCCGCGGCCGTGCTCGGCCCTTGCCCCGCAGCCGCCGCCTCGCGCGCCGGCGCGGCAATCAGCAACAAGGCCGGCAGTGATGCCAGGAATAAAACAGAGAAAAGCGCGGAAGCCAATTTGGCGAGCGACTTTCTTCTGGCGGGATTCATGGAACCACTCCAATTTGCGCGGGTGGCGGCCATCCATCGCTATTATGGCATGACTGGCAGGGGCTTTCAGCCTGCCCTGATCCGCCGCGGCGGGCGTGTTCGCCCTAGCGAGGAAGCGCCGCCTGTCACCAGCCATTCGTCCAACCGCGTCGGCGACGAAGGGCTCGCTCACTTCGCCTCCCGACCCCTTTGGCCGCGACCCACCTGGGCTCGCCCCCGATGCTCTCTGCGCGCCTCCCTGCCTCCTTTTTCTCCTTTTTTGCTACCAAGCTGCGTCATGATAATAAACTTATGTAAACTAGATTGGGCCCTCAAAACAAAGCAAAAAAGTCCACTTTTTAGCCCTTTTCACCTTGAAATAGCCTCGCCACGCTCGTTTCCACGTTCGATTATGTCTTCCGCAAAATCGTCGGCGTGCGCATTGCGAATCGTCAAACCCATCTCATTCGCGCGCGGAGGGGGGTCGCTGGCGAAGCGGGAAGGGTCGTCCCCGGAAGCTTGTGCGACAAGAAGACATCGCTTCATCGGCATCTCGGGAGTTGCCGAATCATGTCCGGATAGCCTGATTGCCAAGGCTCGGACCTGGAAGTAGCGATCAACGGCCTTCCGAAGTAATCTGTTCTCTCGGGCTTGAGCATCGCAACTGCCCAGGAGGCAATC
>JASHSV010000328.1 GCA_030038535.1 Candidatus Acidiferrales bacterium | reverse complement strand
ATGCGCAAGGCACTTATGACGAAGCCAAGGTTCGGGCGCTGGCAACGCAGAAAGCGCAGGTGGAAACCGAGCTTACGGTGCAGAGGACGCGCATCCACAACGAGCTGTTCCAGTTGCTGACGGCGGACCAGCAGTCGAAGATGAAGGAGTTCCAGGCCCGACGCGAGGCGCGCATGCAGAAGCACATGCACGAAGCGCCGCCGGCTACTCCACAGGAATAGGATCGAAGGTGGTAGAGCTCCCCGGGGAACCTTTCCGGAGAGTTCTTGCTGAGGGGCGCGAGGCTCGAAAGATTTTCTTCTGGACGCCTCGCGCCGCCATCGGGGAAACGCCCTCATGCCGTTTAGTGATTCTTATCTATTCGTCGCTGGATGGCTGTTTTTCGCGGCATGGACGGCCATTGTGGTCATCGTCAGCGTGGCCGCTTTCGGGCGGGATTTATTTCCATCCCAAGCACGGCGCGATCCTTCCCGCAAAGATCCCATGTAACCGGCATCGTGGGGACTAGCCCATCTCGCCACCGCCACTGAAACCCCAAGTCCTGCCTTTCCCATTTCGACGATACCGGGGCTCTGCGAGCCAGATTTCCACGTCCTTGGCTCGTGAAAAACTGCACCTCCGCCTGCTAGAATCCCATCTACTATCTGAATGTTTCCCAAGAGCCTGCGCCCGCTCCTGCCTTACCTGAAACGCTACCGCTGGGGCTACTTTGCCGGGACGCTCTGCGTGTTTCTGACCAACGGAATCCTGGTTTTAATGCCGCTTGTAATCGGGCGGGCGTTCAACGATCTCAGCCATCGCGACAGTAGCCATATGCTGTTGTATGCCGGACTGCTGCTTGCCATCGCCGTCGGCAAGGGAATTTTCCAGTTCCTGACGCGCTGGATCGTGATCGGCATCTCGCGCGACATTGAATTCGATCTGCGCAACGATTTGTTCGAGCACCTCGAAAGTCTCTCCTACTCCTACTATCAGCGCCATCGCACCGGCGACATCATGGCCCGCGCCACCAACGATTTAAGCGCGGTTCGTAACCTGTTAGGGCCTGCCATCATGTACACGGCCAACACAATCGTACTGATGGCAGGGGCGCTGGCTTTCATGATCTCAATCAGCCCCAAGCTGACGTTCTACACGTTCTTGCCTTTGCCCGTGGCCAGCATCGTAATCCAGTACTGGGGACGGCAGATTCATGATCGCTTCGAAAGAATCCAGGCCATGTTTTCGGATATTTCGGCGCGAGCACAGGAGAATTTCTCGGGAGCGCGGCTGGTCCGCGCCTATGTGCAGGAAGAGGCGGAAATTCGCGCGTTTGAAGCTGAAAACAAAGAGTACATCCGCCGCAGCCTGAAACTGGTGCGGCTCATGGGCATGCTCTGGCCCACGCTCGAATTGACGCTCGGCATGGCCATGGTGCTGGTTTTGTGGTTTGGAGGGCGCGAGGTGTTACTCGGCCGGATTGATGTTGGTCACTTCACATCCTTCCTCCTCTATATGATGCAGCTCCTTTGGCCAGTCATCGCGCTGGGTTACGTCATCAACCTGTTCCAGCGCGGGACGGCTTCATTGGGACGGCTCAACGAAATCATGCAGGAGCAGCCTGAGATCAAAGACGAACCGGGCGCGCAGGAGCGCGAGATCGAAGGCGAGATCGAGTTCCGCGGGCTGAACTTCAGCTACAACGGCGCGCGGGTGCTGCATGACGTAAACCTGCGCGTGCCCGCCGGCAGCAGCCTCGCAATCGTAGGACCGACGGGCTCAGGGAAGACCACACTGGTCAATCTGGTTCCGCGCATCTATGACGCCGAGCCAGGAATGGTCTTAATTGACGGCCGCCCGATACGCGAGTATTCCGTGGCCTCACTCCGGCGAAGCATCGGATTCGTACCGCAGGAGACGTTCCTGTTCAGCGACCGCATCCGCGAGAACATCGCGCTGGGAGTCAGTTCTGCCACCGACGCTGAGATTTACGATGCGGCCGAAGCGGCCAGCATCGCCGCCGATATTGAGAGCTTCCCTGAAGGCTATGACGCGCTGGTCGGAGAACGCGGCATCACGCTCTCCGGCGGTCAAAAACAGCGCACGGCGATTGCCCGGGCGCTCATTCGCAATCCACGAATTCTGATTCTCGACGACGCGCTCTCCAGCGTGGATACGCAGACGGAAGACAAGATTTTGAATCACCTGCGCGATGTGATGCAGGGCCGCACAACCATTTTCATTTCGCACCGTGTCTCCACCGTGCGTAACGCCGACCGCATCGCGGTGCTGCACGGCGGGCGCGTTGTTGAACTCGGCACGCACGACGAACTGCTGGCCCTGAACAGCTATTACAGCGACCTGTATAACAAGCAGTTGCTGGAAGAAGAGCTGGCGGAGGTCTGACGGCGAAGTCTTACGGGACCTTTGTCATTCCGAGCGTCGGGTTACGGCGCGAGGAACCTGCTTATCTTGGACTCTGCACAAAACAGGTTCCTCCCCCTCGACTTCGCTCAGGGCTCGCCTGTCGGCTCGGCAAGTCCGCTCGGAATGACAACGTGAGTTAATTCCAGCCACCATGCAGCGCGTTATCACGCCGGAAATCCTCGATTCAGCCGATTGCCCTTCTCAAGAGGTCGAGAAGTCGCTGCGCGATCTGAGCCGCATCAACCGCTGGTTTGGAGGAGTCGCCACCACACGAAAGTTGATCGAGCGCGTCGCGGCGGCAACGGGCAAAAAGCATTTCTCCCTGCTGGAAGTCGCTGCAGGATTCGGCGAAGTGCCGAAGGTCGCCAGTGAGCAACTGGCGCGCAAGGGAATCACACTCGACGTGACGCTGCTCGATCGCGTGCGCTCACACCTGCTGCCGGGAAATCGCTCCGTGGTGGCCGACGCGCTCGCGGTTCCCTTCCCGGACGGCTCATTCGATCTGGTCAGCAGCAGCCTGTTCGCCCATCATCTGGAGCCTGCCGAGTTGGCTCGGTTTGTGAACGAGGCTCTGCGGGTGAGCCGCTGCGCGGTGCTGATCAACGATCTGATCCGGCATCCAGTGCATCTGGCGCTGGTGTACGCGGGTTTTCCGCTGATGCGGAGTTATGTGTCGCGGGTTGACGGAGTGGCGTCAGTGCGGAGAGCTTACGTGCCGGAAGAGATGCGGAAAATTCTCAGCAATGGACAACTGTGCCAGAAAATCGACATCTCGCGACATTACCTTTTTCGCATGGGGATCATTTGCTGGAAAGGATAAACGCGTGGAGCCCCGGACGCCCCCGTCCGGGAATAACGTGGTAGGCTTTGAGGAGATGAGGTGGTCTCAGATGAGTTTCTACGAGTGCCTCACCGCATTTGTTTTCGTCTCCGTGACTACCCTCCTTGGCCAGGAGGGACAGGGCTCTGCGGCATGGGCGAGGTTGCAGCGAATTGACAGAGTTCTCCGCTCCGCCCACTCCTCGGGATCGCTGGTCTATCAAGGCTATTGTGGGAATACCCTCCCGGAGGCTCCGCCTGTGCGATCTCTCTCGGACGATTCAGGAGCGCCGATTGCGGTTCTCCAGAAGATGCTAGGGAACCCTCCGGATGTGCTTGTCACGCAGGAGCCGAATGGGATGGTTCGGATGGTGCAGACGAACGTGCCCACGGACCTGTTGGATTTGAGGATTCAGCACATGGCGTTCTACGGCTCCTCTGACGACGGTAGCCAGGGACCGTGGCACGGAGCTAAGACAGGAAACCGGACGGTCCGCCTCGGCTTTTACGAGAGGCATTGACCTAGGCGAAGACGGGCGGACGAGGGCGTCCGCCCCTCCACGATCCTCAATCAATAATCAGCGGTTTACCTTACCACCAGCACTTCCCTCATATTGTCCCGGGCCAGGAAAAATTTGATCGAGGCGAAGTCGCGGAACAGCGTCTCGATGTGGCGGTTGTTGAAGACGCGCTGCAGGCGGAATCCGTCCATGACGGCGGTGTGAATGGCGCCGGTTGGTCCGCGGCGCGTTTCCCGCTTCAGCACGATGCGCTGCATTTCGAGCGTATCCTTGCCGACAATGTGAAAGCGGTAGCAAGGCGAGTCAGGCCCGGCATCTTTGGTGTGGAAGAACGCCAGCAGCATGCCGCCGGGTTTCAGCACCGACCACAGACGTCCCATGACCGGGCGAACCAGGCTCTCATCCAGATAG
>JASHSV010000327.1 GCA_030038535.1 Candidatus Acidiferrales bacterium | reverse complement strand
CACGGATCCCAGTGTCTCGCGAACGCGTTATTCAGCAAACCGCCCGCAGCAAGTCACACCCGTCGCGCCACTCACCCAGAGCACTTACCAGATTCCTTTTTTGCTGAATTACGAGCCGGACTTGTTCGGAGCCGTGCGACGGAACTTGCAGGCGTCGAATGCCTCGCTGCAGTCCACGGCCGCGGATCTCTATAACGCGCGTCTGGTGCTGACAGCCGAGTTAGCGGCCGATTACTTCAGTCTGCGCGAGCTCGACGCCGAGATGCAGGTCGTGCGAGAGTCAGTGGAAATCCAGCAAAAAGGACTGCAACTGGTGGAGAGCCGCCACACCGGCGGCGTGGCTTCCGGCCTCGATCTGGCGCAGCAGCAGACGCTGCTCGATTCCACAGTGACGCAGCTCTATCTCGTACAACAGCAACGCGCACAGTATGAGCACGCCATCGCGGTACTGACAGGAAATCCCGCCTCCACATTCAACGTCTCCCTGCGGCCCCTGACGACCACACCGCCGTCCGTTCCGCTGGGAGTGCCTTCGGATCTGCTGGAGCGTCGCCCGGATGTGGCCAGCGCGGAGCGCCAGATGGCGTATGAGAATGCGCTGGTGGGAGTTGCCACGGCCGCTTTTTATCCCCAGCTCACGATTTCCGGCGGAGGCGGTTTCCAAAGCACGATTCTGTCGAAGCTGATTAGCGCTCCCAACGCAATCTGGTCATTAGGCGCCGATGTGCTGCAACCGATTTTTGAGGGTGGTCGTAACCGTGCCAACCTTCAAGCAACCAAGGCCGCGTACGAAACCACTGTTGCCAACTATCGCGAGTCAGTCCTGACTGCGTTCCAGGAAGTGGAGGATGGATTATCGGGATTGAATGCGCTTTCGCAGGCGTCCACTTCGCAGAGCGCGGCGGTCGAAGATTCGCAGCGCGCTTTACAGCTGGCCAACAACCGTTATACCGGCGGAGTAACCAGCTATCTCGACGTTATCACCGCGCAGGCGGCATTGCTGAGTAACCAGCGTCTGGAGACTCAAATCCGCGGCCAGCAGTTGGTCACGTCAGTGTATCTGGTGAAAGCGCTCGGCGGAGGCTGGGATGCGTCACAGATCCAGAATGAGCAAGTGCATCCCAAGCCCGTAGAGGCGATAGAACAGTAGCTCACAATCAGCGATAGCCTCATTACTCTCTCCGGCACCGTTCCCCGTACCAAGCGACAGAAATGCGCGTGGTGTCTCAGTTTGAAATCTCACACGAACCGGCGTCATCTCGAAGTCCCGCGCTAAAGCTTTGTGCATAGGGAGATCCCTCGCTCCGCCTGAAAAACGGCTTCGCTCGGGATGACGCCTACGAGGAGGGAGGGATCCACGCCAGCTCATTTCTTCAAGCTGAGGTCATCCAGAGCGAGATTGAGTTCGAGCACGTTGACCCGCGGTTCGCCCAGCAGGCCAAGATCGCGCGCATAGGTGTGCTTCTGCACCAGCTCGCGGACCGTAGATTCGGGAAGACCCCGCTCGCGCGCTACTCGCGGAATCTGAAACTCTGCCGCCGCTGGAGAAATGTCGGGATCCAGGCCCGAAGCCGAGTACGTAACAAGATCCACAGGAATCGGCTGGCCGGGATTTTCCTGCTGCAGGGCGGCGGCATCAGTCCGAACGCGGTCAATCAGTTTCTGGTTGGTGGGCCCGAGATTTGTGCCTCCGGAGTTAGCCGCATCGTATCCGTTACCCGCCGCAGATGGCCGCGGATGAAAGTACTTGGCCGAGGTGAAAGGCTGGGCAATAATCCGCGAACCGATGGCTTGTCCGTTGCGATAAATGATTTGGCCATTGGCCTTGTCGGGGAAGAAAACGCGCGCCAGGCCAGTGATGACGAGCGGATAAATCATCCCTAGCAGAATCGTCGTCGCGATGGTCATCAGGAATGCGGTAATCAGATGCTTTTTCATAAGAATCCTCAGGCCAGCCGGGCTGCCGTGATCAGTACGTCAATGATCTTGATGCCGACGAAGGGCGCGATCAACCCGCCCACTCCGTAGATAAAGAGATTGCGGCGCAGCAGTGCTTCGGCGTTCATGGCGCGATATTTCACGCCGCGCAGCGCCAGCGGGATCAGCGCGATGATGATCAACGCATTGAAGATGACCGCCGAGAGCACCGCCGATTCCGGCGTCTGAAGGCGCATGATGTTCAGCGCATTAAGCACCGGGAATGTTCCGGCGAACATCGCGGGGATGATTGCAAAATATTTCGCGACGTCGTTTGCGATGGAGAACGTGGTGAGTGCACCTCGCGTCATCAGCAACTGTTTCCCGATTTCAACGACCTCGATGAGCTTCGTGGGATTAGAGTCAAGGTCGACCATGTTTCCGGCTTCTTTCGCAGCTTGCGTGCCGGTATTCATGGCCACGCCCACGTCGGCCTGCGCCAGCGCAGGAGCGTCGTTCGTACCATCGCCGGTCATGGCGACGAGTTTACCGCCAGTCTGTTCGCTGCGAATCAGCTTCAGCTTGTCCTCAGGCGTGGCTTGAGCGAGGAAGTCGTCCACACCGGCTTCGCGGGCAATGGCCGCAGCGGTGAGTGGGTTGTCGCCCGTGATCATCACTGTGCGAATGCCCATGGCGCGCAGTTGCGCGAAACGGTCGCGGATTCCACCTTTAACCACGTCCTTCAAGAGAATGACTCCCATAGCGCGCCGGTTTTCCGCGACGACGAGAGGTGTGCCTCCCCCGGACGCGATTCGATCCACAGTGGTGCGTACTTCCTTGGGCATTGCTCCGTTGTTCTGTTCGAGATAGCGCGCGATGGCGTCGGCCGCACCTTTGCGAATCTCGCGGCCGTCCAGATTAACTCCCGACATGCGAGTCTGGGCCGTGAACGGGATGAATTCGGCCTCGTGGCTGGCAAATTCGCGCCCGCGGAGTTTGTATTTCTCTTTAGCCAACACCACAATCGAGCGGCCTTCCGGAGTTTCGTCGGCCAGCGAAGAGAGTTGCGCGGCATCGGCCATTTCAGCCTCGCTTACTCCCGGAGCGGGCAGAAATTCCGTCGCCTGGCGGTTGCCGAACGTGATCGTGCCCGTCTTGTCGAGGAGCAAGGTGTTGACGTCGCCAGCCGCTTCCACGGCGCGTCCTGACATGGCCAGCACGTTGTGTTGCACCAGGCGGTCCATGCCTGCAATGCCAATTGCCGAGAGCAAGCCGCCAATCGTGGTGGGAATCAGGCAGACCAGCAACGAAACCAGCACGAAAACCGTCTGCGGAGAGCCCGAGTAAACCGCGAAGGGCTGCAGCGTAACCACCGCCAGTAGGAAAATAATGGTCAGT
>JASHSV010000326.1 GCA_030038535.1 Candidatus Acidiferrales bacterium | reverse complement strand
GCGCGCCGGCGCGGGGCCGACCTCGCCATCTTCTCCGAACTCTCCCTATGCGGCTACCCGCCGTTCGACCTGGTGGAGCGGCCGGCATTCGTCCAGCGCAATCTCGAGGAGCTCGACCGGCTCGCTGCCGACATTCCGCTGCCCTCCATCGTAGGCCTGGTGGGCCACGCGCAGGACGAGGTCGGGAAGCGGCTGGCCAACTGCGCCGCGCTGGTGGGCTACGGCCGCGTGCTCTTCCTCCAGCGCAAGATGCTGCTGCCCACCTACGACGTCTTCGACGAGTCGCGCTACTTCCAGCCCGCGCACACGCAGCACGCCGTGGAGTTCTGCGGCGTTCCGCTGGGCATCACCATCTGCGAGGACATCTGGAACGACAAGCAGTTCTGGGCGCGTCCGCTCTACGAGCGCGATCCGGTGGCGGAGCTGGTGGCGAAGGGCGCGGAACTGATCATCAATATATCGGGCTCGCCCTTCCACGCGCACAAACGCGAACAGCGCGCGACCATGCTCAGCTCGCTGGCCGTGCATCACGGCCGTCCGGTGGTGTACGTGAACCAGGTGGGCGGCGACGACAGCCTGGTGTTCGACGGGGCGAGCTGCGTCTATACGGGAAGGGGAGAACTGGCGGCGCGCGCCGCGGCCTTTGCCGAAGACCTTGTGCTCTACGACACGGAGACGCAGAGCGGCGAGGTGCACCCGCAGCCGGAAGAGGAAATCGAGGCCGTGCACCAGGCGCTTGTGCTGGGCGCGCGCGACTACGTGCGCAAATGCGGCTTCCATCGCGTGATTGTGGGCCTGAGCGGAGGAATCGACTCCGCGGTAGTGGCCACGCTCGCCACCGAAGCCGTCGGCCCGGCCAACGTGCTGGGCGTAGGAATGCCGGGGCCATATTCCTCGGAGGGAAGCGTGTCGGACGCCCGCCAGCTCGCGGAAAACCTGGGCATCGAGTTCCAGCTCATTCCGGTCACTGAGATCTTCGCGGCGTATCGCACCGCGCTGGCCGAATCGTTCCGTGGACGGCCGGAGGACGCGACGGAAGAAAACATCCAGGCGCGCGTGCGGGGGAACCTGCTGATGGCGCTCTCGAACAAATTCGGCGCGCTGCTGCTCACCACCGGCAACAAATCGGAACTCGCCGTCGGATATTGCACGCTCTATGGCGATATGGCGGGGGGACTCGCCGTGATTTCCGACGTGCCGAAAACGATGGTATACGCGCTCGCGGAACATCTGAACGCCACAACGGGCAGCCAGGGCAGGGAATTGATTCCGCGCTCGTCCATCAAGAAGCCGCCTTCTGCGGAGTTGCGGCCGAACCAGACGGACCAGGACACGCTGCCTCCCTACGAGGCGCTCGACCGCATCCTGCGCGACTACATCGAAGAGATGATGAGCCCTGACGAGATTGCGGAAAAAGAAAAGCTGCCGCTGAAGATGGTGGAAGAGATGGCGCTGAAAGTGGACCGCAACGAGTACAAGCGGCAGCAGGCCGCGATGGGACTGAGAATCACGTCGAAAGCATTCGGAATCGGACGCAAATTTCCGGTGGCGCAGGCGTTTCGCGCGAAGGCGCGGGCGAAAGTGCCGGCCGATTCGTGAAGACGAACGGTGCCCGTTTGAGGGGAGGGAACTGCTGGCTATGAGGAATGTGTGCGCGATGCTCTGCTCGTTGCTGCTCGCCTCGATGGCGGCGAATGCTCAACAGTCTGCCGCGACGGACAAGTCTGCCACGGCGGGCGCGTCCGCAGCGACCACAGGCACGTCCCCGGCAATCGAACGGCGGATTGAGGCCTATCTGCGCAACGTGTATGCGCTTGGGCCAAAGTTCACCGTGAAAATAGGCGAGCCGCAGCCCTCGCCGATCCCCGGACTGCGCGCGGTGAGCGTGGAAATCTCCGTGGAGGGGCAGTCGAATGCGCTCACCATGTACGTGAGCGACGACGGGCGCTATCTGATGCAGGGCGAGCTGGCGGATATGCAGGCCGACCCGTTCGCCAAGATGCGATCGCAGATGGACCTCGCTTCCGCTCCCTCGCGCGGCCCGGCCAACGCCAGGGTGGTGCTGGTGGAGTATGGCGACCTGCAATGCCCGAGCTGCCGGCGGTTGAGCGAGATCCTGCGGGGCCTCTATCCGAACTACCCGCAGGTGCGCTTTGTGTACCGCGAGTTCCCTCTCACGCAGATCCACCCCTGGGCGCTGACCGCGGCCACGGCCGGGCGCTGCATCTATCACAAAAATCCCAACGCGTTCTGGCCCTACTCGGACTACATCTACGACCATCAGGATACGATCAGCGCGGGAAACGTGTGGGAGACCGTGATGGAGCAGGGCGTGGCGGCGGGATATGACGCGGACTCCTTCAAGTCCTGCATGGCTGACCCGGCCATGAAAGCGGAGATCGATAAGAGCACGGCCGAAGGGATCGCGCTGAAGGTGGCCAATACGCCGACCGTGTTCATCAACGGCCGGCGGCTGGTGGGCGGCGACCGCGAGGCGCTGGTGCAGTACATTGACTACGAACTGGCCCGAACGGCGCAGAAGCCGTAGCGCCTCTCCTCCCACCCTTTAGCGCGGCTCTACTGCCCACCCGGAGCCATCGTTCGGAGCAGGGAAGCTGTCGAAGGCTGAAATTCACCCCAAATGGCCCAAAACATAAGGAAATAGGGGCTGAATGAGGCCTACAATCTAGTTAACATAATATATCTTATCGGACCCACATTGTCAAGAGAAATCCGCATCCCTGCCCAACTTTTTGCCTCCCGGGCCTCAAGCCGCCCCCTGGGCTCCTTCCCC
>JASHSV010000325.1 GCA_030038535.1 Candidatus Acidiferrales bacterium | reverse complement strand
TCGGCGTCGCGCTGGTGTGCTTCGCCTTGGCGGCTTTTCTTGCGTTCGGCGGCGTGATCGGCTCGGAATTCCTTCCGCACCTGGATGAGGGGGCCATCTGGGTTCGCGGGACATTGGCGCCGAGCACGGGCCCCACCGAAGGCGCGCGCGTGGCCAATCTCGCCCGCCAGGTTCTTTGCTCCTTCCCCGAAGTGCCCCAAGTCGTGGACCAGGTGGGACGGCCGGACGACGGCACCGACACCACGGGTTTCTTCAACACGGAATACTTTGTTGACCTGCTTCCGAAGGATGAGTGGCGACCCGTGTTCCGCCAGAACAAGGAATTGCTGATCGAAGCGATGAACCGGGAGCTGGAAAAGATCCCCGGCGTGATCTGGAATTTCTCCCAGCCGATCTCGGACAATCTGGAGGAGGCAGTCAGCGGCGTGAAAGGCGCCCTGGCGGTCAAGATTTACGGGGACGATCTGCACACGCTCGAAGAAAAGGGCGACCAGGTGGTGGATGTGATGCGGCAGATCCGCGGCGTCGAGGATCTGGGGCTGTTCCGCGTCCTGGGGCAGCCGAACCTGAATTTCGAGGTGGACCGCGAGCAGGCTGCCAGGTACGCAATCAATGTCTCCGACGTCCAGGACGCCATCCAGACGGCCGTGGGCGGCAACGCGCTCACACAGGTATTGATTGGGGAGCAGCGCTACGACCTCGTGTTGCGCTACCTGCCGGAATTCCGCGATACCCGGGAAGCAATCGAGAGAATTCGGCTGCTGGCCCCGACCGGAGAACGCGTGTCGCTGGCTCAACTTACCAGAATCAACGTCTCCGACGGCGGCTCGGAAATCTACCGCGAGGCGAATTCCCGTTACGTCGCCATCAAGTTCAGCGTGCGCGGAAGGGACCTGGGCGGTACCGTGGGAGAGGCGATCGAAAAGGTCCACGCCGCGGTCAAGCTGCCTCCCGGCTATTCCATTGACTGGGCCGGGGAATATGAGAGCGAGAAGCGCTCGGAGCGGCGGCTGCTCGTGGTGCTGCCGGTGACGATTCTGGTGATCTTCGTAATCCTCTACACGATGTTCAAATCGCTGAAGTGGGCGTTTCTCATCCTGACCAACGTAGCCATGGCCCGCCTGGGAGGCTTGCTCGCTCTCCTGTTCACGCACACCAACTTCAGCGTCTCCTCCGGCGTCGGTTTTCTGGCTCTGTTCGGAGTCTCGGTGCAGACGGGCGTGATTATGCTGGAATACATCAATCAGCTCCGCGCCAAGGGCTATACCATTGAACAGTCGGCCTCCGAAGGAGCGGTCTTGCGGCTGCGGCCGATCCTGATGACCATGTTGGTGGCCACGCTGGGCCTGTTGCCCGCGGCGCTTTCGCATGGCATCGGATCGGACTCCCAGCGCCCGTTTGCGATTGTGATTGTCGGCGGCCTGATTTCCGACCTGCTCATGAGCATTTTTCTGCTGCCGACGCTGTACGTCTGGTGGGCGCATCCAGGTGACAAGCTCCCGGAGCCTGAACCGGAGGAAGCCATCTGAGGATTCCGCGGCGCGCAATTGCGTCCTGAGCGCGCTGCGCTGGGCTGGGCGGATGAGGGGCCCCGACTATGAATAAGGGTGAAGTCTGCGCTCGCATTGAGGAGATCGGAATTATTCCAGCCGTCCGAGTGTGCACCGCGGAAGAGGCGCATTTTGCCGCGGAAACGGTGGCTGGCGGTGGCATACCCATCGTGGAAATCACCCTTACGGTCAGCGAGGCCATCGAGCTGATCGCCCATCTGGTCAAGTTCCATCCCAAGATGCTGGTCGGCGCCGGCACCGTGCTGAATGCGGAGGTCGCCAAGCGGTGCCTGGACGCCGGCGCGCAGTTCCTCACCAGTCCAGGACTCGATTTGAAGGTGGTCGAGTTCGCGGCCAGAAACGAAATCGCCGTGTTTCCCGGCGCGCTCACTCCCACCGAGGTGATTACCGCCTGGGACGCCGGATCCGATTTCGTCAAGGTTTTCCCGTGCGGAGGAATCGGCGGCGAGAAATATATCAAGTCGCTGAAAACTGCCTTGCCACAGATTCCGCTGATCGCGGCCGGAGGCGTCAATCAACAGACGGCGGGCCATTACATTCTGGCCGGCGCCACAGGGATCGGCGTGGGCACCGAGCTGATTCCGGCGGACGCGATCGTAGCGCGCGACGCGGAGCGTATTCGCGAGCTTTCCCGGCGCTTCCTTGGGTTCGTCAGCGAGGCGCGCAAACGGCTGGGGCCGCAGAAGGAGAAGGTTGCCGCCGCCAAGACCGATTTTGCCAAGCTCCACAAGCGCGGCGCCGGCGCGCGATCTCGAGTTGGAGAGGAATAGGCTCAGGCACCGTTTCCCCGCCGACCCCTGCGGTTATCCGGCGATTTCGAAATTGAGCCCGGAATGGAAGGTTCAGAATTCGACTCGGGCGTGGAAGGCGATCATCCGCGGCGAACTATCGCCCCCCAGCCCGACGCCGAGCAGGCCCGTGGGAGGAGACGTGGTGTAGGTGAGCGCACCGAAACCAGTTTGCGTGGACGGCTTTCCGGGAATTCCCGCGAAGACGTTGCTCGGCAATCCGAAGTTCGGATGGTTGAAAAGGTTGAAAAACTGCGCTTCAAAACGCAGTTTCACGTGTTCGGTGATCGGCATCCATTTGGTGAGATAAAAATCACTCCAAAAGAAATCCGGCCCGCGCAGCGCGTTGCGGCCCAGGGTTCCGAACTGGCAGCTCTGCGGGCTGTCGCCCCCGAAGCAGGCGCCCGTGCTGGGATCCACGGTGGAGACGAACGCATTGGGGTTTAGCCATTGAATGGTGCCCGGCTGCGTGACCCCAGGAACCGGTTTGTGTTCGTACAGCGACACGCCCGGCACGACGCTTGCGTACTGCGGGCCGCCACCCTGCACGATCCCGTTTCCCTCGGCCGAATACGGCGTGCTGAACACCGAGAAGGGAATTCCACTGTGCCAGAAAACTGTGTTCGAGATCTGCCACCCGTTTAGCGCGTAGCCCGGAACCCGCCTCCGCACGTGCATCGGCAACTGGTAGGTGTACTCCGCCGTGAGGTTGTGCCGGATGTCGTAGTCACAGGGGCCGTAATTCCGCGCCAATTCTCCAGGTAAGGGAGAGAGTACCGCTCCTGCAGAGAACTGCAGGAAGCCGCCGTTCGAGACCTCATCCATGCAGCGGCTGAAGGTGTAATTGATCTGCCCTTCGAGACCGTGTGACAGGCGCTTCATGGCCGTGAGTTGCAGTCCGTGGTAGTTGCTGCCGGCCCCGGTGGAGAACTGCGTGACCGCGCCGAAGCGCGGATCGGGGGGCTGGAGATAAGGGTAAGGCGCGAAGCAGCCCTGGCAGACAGTTTGATAGCCATTCACCTGCGTCAGATAGGGCTGATCCACGGCGCGCGTGCCAACATACTCTGCGCGTACGAGTGCTGTCCCGCCGAGCTGATGTTCGATGCCGAGACTCCACTCCATAAAGTAAGGTGCGTGAAGCTCACCGTTGGGGACGGCCGTGAAGGCAACTGGCGGCAGGCAGCTCTGTGGGTTGGAGAGCGGAGACGCGCACGAAAGAGCTCCCCGGGCAAAGCCCAGGCCGAATGCCTGGTTTGCCGCGACCACCGCATCCACCGCACTCCCCGGTACGCCGGGCGCGATGGCAGTGCCGCCGGCAGTGCCCAGCAGGCCGCCTTCAAAGGTTCGAACGTAGGGCGGGTTGGCGCCGAGCACGTCTGCGATACTGCCGGGCAGAATGTCGCTGAATAGTCCGAATCCGGCGCGAAGCACGGTATGGGGCGCGAATTGCCAGGCGAGCGCGGATCTCGGCTGCAGAATCGCTAACGGTGTTGACTCGAACAGATTGCCCAGATGAGTTTCGATGGCCGCGCTGAGCGGCTGGTTCACGTTGTGTGGGATGGAAGCAAAAGAACCAGGGAGGCGTGCAATTTCCTCGTGTGGATTCAGGGGATTGGAGTTGAACGTGTCGCGAAGACCGACTGTCCAGGTAATCTTCGAGGTGAGCTTCCAGGTATCCTGCGCGTAGAGATCCAGATTCAGAAAGTTGAAGGGCTGGTTGGCCGAGAGCGGAAAGGTCTCTAAAACCGTGGACGCGACGCCGTAAATGAATTGCGGCAGCGTGGTGTACGTAACCGTCGGAACCGTGCCCTCGCCGAAATCGAAATCGTTGAGGCGGAAGATCCTGGTGTTGGTTCCGAATCGGAATTCGTGCGCCCCGCGGCTCCAGGCCAGATTGTCGTTTAGAAATACGCGCCCCGCGCGCCTGCCCTGCACCCAGGTGTTGTCGAGCCCGCCGATTGTCGTGAACGGAGCGTTCGCGCCGATGCCCTGCAGCACAATAGGAAATGCGGCGAGAGTCTTTTGAAAATCGCTGGGCGCGAACAGGCTGGCGTACCACGAGAATCCGGGATTGAAATAATTCACCAAGTGCGGCGACAGGGCATAGGTGTAGCCTGCCGCAAAGGAGTAGAGCGGCTGCGGCGACACCGAGTTGAAGAGCGGATTGATCGGATCCGTGTAGGCGGCCTGCAAGCCCGTATCGGCCTGAAACCGGAACCAGGCGCTGCTGTTCGCATCGATGTTGTAGTCCAGCCGCGCCGTCTGCACTTGCTCATGGTCGTCGCTGGAGTGCGACACGCTCTGCCGGTTGGCGCAGCCGTTTCCATTCGGCGGGTTGCCGGAAGCTGCGCTCCCGTCTGCGTTGAAGGGGCAGCCCAGCACGGGCAGCGGCGTCCCCTGCGTGTTTCCATAAAGCGCGAAGAGGTTTCGGTAGAACGGCAGCGACTGCGGCGAGGCTGGATAGACCGCTCCTGTCACCGCGTCCGTACCGCCCAGCGGCAACTCCTGAAGGACGTAGCTTTCGAACGCGGCAGTGGGGACCGTAGTGGCGTTCACAATCGGGAGCGCGATGCGGACCCATTCGCTGTCGAAGAAGAAAAACAGTCTGTTGCGAACAATCGGTCCGCCCAGGCTCCCCCCAAAATGATTCACAGTGGAGCGCGGCTTGTAATTTCCCGGCGTGGCATTCGTAAAGTAGTCTGCGGCGTTCAGCACGGACCCGTTCCAGATTTCATAAAGATTTCCGTGGAATTGGTTAGTGCCCGATTTGGTGACATAGTTGACCTGCGCGGCGCCGTAGCGCCCCTGATCCACCGAGTAGGAAAGCGTGTTCACGGTGACTTCAGCGATTGAGTTGAGTCCCAGCACCAGATTGGTGGAAAGGCCGCTGTTGAGGTTCGTGAGCGGGTCGTTGCTTTCCAGCCCGTCCACGATGTAGCCGTTGGAAAGTGCGGGCAGACCGTTGAACTCCACGTTGCCGTAGCCGTTCGAGCTCCCCACAAAGTCGTTGCTGCTTCCCGCCGTATTGATGAGCGCGCCCGGGGCGAATTGAAGAGGGTAGGTAAGGTCGCCGCCGGGATTAGGAAGATTCTCGAGAGCGGGCGCGGCGAGATTCGTGGAAGTGTTCGCGCTTTCCGGATTGATGAGTGTGCTGCTCGCGTTCACTTCGATGGTCTGCCTCGCTTGGGAGATTTGCAGGATGAAATTGACGGTCTGCTTCTGGCCCAGGCCTGCGAGCACCTCTGCAATCGTCTGCGGTGTAAAACCGGCAGCTTCGGCACGAACCGAGTAGGTCCCGGGTTTGAGCTGTGGAAAGCTAAACCTTCCCTCTTGATCGGTGGCCAGCGAGCGGGCTAGCCCGGTCTCGCGATGCGTGATGGTCATGTGCGCACCGGGCACAGCCGCACCGGTCGCATCCGTCACCTGCCCCGTGATGGCACTGGTGGTTTCGCCCTGGGGCAGGGCGCGCTGAGGAAAGCTGAGCAGCAGCGCGGCGAGGGAGAGCGCGGACAAAGATCCCCGTACGAATCGGTCGAGCCCCGCTGGCCGGCGGCATGGTGCTGCGGCAGCAGCCTGGCCGAAGGATTCACGGCAGTTTTTCACGGTGCGCGGGATGTTAAGCTAGGTTAACTCTCTATGTCAACCTTAATTTATCTGTGGATGAAAATGCGTTACTCTATTACGACCCGGCTGGAATTCCTCACCGCGCCGCAGGAGCCTCTTCCTGGGTTGTCGCCCCTCTTGCCGCGGGTTTCCGGAAACTTGACTGCCTTCCCAGCGTGCTCTACCATCCCTTGAAAAGGATCAATCGCCCTGAATCTTGCCGATGCCTGACCAGCTCACTGATCCCGTCACCGAGGATCGTCCGTTACGGCTGGAACGCCGCGACTGGCAATATTGGTCTTTTCTCGTGCTCGGCTTGGCGATTCTCGGTATGGGTCTCGCTGCCTACGGTTTGCTTACCGCCCCCGGCTCGGCGTGGTCCATCCAGGGCATCTCGCAATTGATTCCACCCATGCTTTTCGGCGTGATTGCCCTCCTGGTGCTTGTGAATTTCTATCTGGCGCAACGGGACGCGGTCATCCGCGGGCTTCAGCACGAGCTTGTACAGCAGAAAATCGAGGCGGAGCTGAATCGCGAGCTGGCGCTGCAGGACCCGGTCACCGAGGTGTACAACCGCCGCTATCTGCGCGTGATGCTGGCCAAGGAAATCAGCCGGGTGAAGCGCCTGGGGAAGAGTCTTGCCGTGATGCTCGTGGACATCACCGGCTTCCGCCGCGTGAACGAGAGCCTGGGGCACACCGGCGGCGACGTGGTGCTGCGGCAAATCGCGCAACTTTTGCAGACGAAGGCCCGGAATTCCGACCTGGTGGTGCGTTTCGGCGGCGACGAGTTTCTACTGATTCTACCCGACACCGACGATGCCGGCGTGCAGGTGCTGAGCGCGCGAATCAAGGAGTCGCTGGCCGATTGGAGCCGGCGCAGCGGGATGACGGAATTTAATTTGCGCTTCGCCATCGGCTCGGCGCGATACACGCAGGACCGGCCTCTCGATGACTTGCTGAAGGCCGCCGAGCAGCGCTTGCAGCAGGATCGGCGCACCGGCGGCGACGCCGCTGCCGCTTCCGCCGGTGCGGGAGCCGCCGCAGCCACAGTGCCGCACTGAGGGTGGCGGCCCGGCTCGGCCGGGTCCGCAGTATCGTGCCGACCGACTGAACGGATTGGAGACGGGCCCCCTTCCGGCCCGCGATGCGGGAGGGGAGCCTTGCGCTTTGTGAAACTGCGCTGCTTTTCTTGCGGGACTCGAAGCGAGGTGACGCTCGGCGACCTCGAAGCCCGCGAAGTGCGCTCGCAAAAATTCGTCAACCGCCATTGCCGGATCTGCCGGGGAGTCACCCGCCACGAAGTGATGGCCGGCGGCGGCCCGCATGTGGAAACCTCCACCGGGTTCCGCGACGAGCCCGACGAAGACGCCGCCAGGCCGCGCGCGCTGATCATCGAAGACGATCCGGATGCCCGCGCCGTGCTGGCGAAAGCGCTCGCCGCGGCACACTTTGACGCCGTATCCGTCAAGAACGGCCGCGAGGCAATGCAGTTGCTCGTGCGCGAAGACTTCACCGTGATTCTTTCCGATATCAACATGCCGGAACTCGATGGCAAGCAGCTTTTTGAATTCCTCGACAAGAACCTGCCGGAGGCGCGCAGCCGGGTGATTTTTGTCACTGGCGAGACGGGCAATCCCGCCACACTCGAATTCCTGGAAGCGAGCGGCCAGCCTTACTTGCCCAAGCCGGTCGAATTGCCGCTGCTGTTTGTGCTGCTGGAAGCGATCGCCGCCGGGGGCGGTGGAGGCGAGACTTCAACTCCCCAGTGAGGGTTTGCTACACTGGAATTCCTGAGGCGCGGTACCCAAGCGGTTTAAGGGAGAGGTCTGCAAAACCTCCATGCGTGGGTTCGAATCCCACCCGCGCCTCCAGCAACCCCGGCCGGGCGATGCTCTCCTGCGTCCGGTTCGCTCAGCGCGGGGCAACGCACCAGTGACTTCAACCGATCCAAGTCTCATGCGGAAAACCGGTTCGCGGCGCAATCTTCCTGGACTGCTGGCTGCCACTCTAATCACCTGCGGAGCGGGTTTTGCCCAGCAGCCGTCTCCGGTGCCCGACGCGAAAATAACGCGCGTGCGGATCGGCTACACCACAACGAGATGCCAGGGCTACTGCGAATCCTCGACCACCGTCGAGCCCGGTTTGATGCGAAGCGTCTCGCGATCCCTCTCGGACAAGAAGCACTATCCGGAGATGAAATCGGAGGCCGCGATCGCTCAGGAGGATTGGGACAATTTGCTGCATTTTCTCGACGCCAAGGTGCTCGCGGCGTTCACCGGGCGCATCGGGTGTCCCGGGTGCGCGGACGAGCCCGTGCAGTGGGCCGAGGTGGAGTACAGCGACGGAACGAAGCTCACGGTATCGTTCAACCGCGGCAGCGCCCCGCCGGAAATCGCCGCGCTATTCACCAAGATTCAAGGCATTGTCACGAAACCTCTTCCGAACCCGAAGGCAAAGCCCGCATCCGGCTCGCCCCGCTCCTTATGAAATTCTGACGCCTCCATTACTTCTTCCTTACGCGTACCGGCCCATTCTGCCCTGTGCGCCCGGACTGACGGGCATTTTTAGAGGTCTGCGGGCCGGGAGGGCACTGTGCACAGGAATTCTCTGCGGGGATTCCCGCGCGTCTGCGCCGTTTTTCTCGCCGTTCTGTCATTTCCCTGCGCGATTTATGCCCAGCAGGGTGCCGTCGAGCCGGGCCCCAACGATGCGGACAGCCCGGCAGTGAACCACACTCAGACGGACTCCGTCCTGCAAGAGCTGGAGGCGATGAAGCAGCGGATCGCTGTGCTCGAGGCGGAGATTCGCCGCTTGAAGGAGCACGAGTCCGCAACAGCTACCCGTGCCGCGACGGACGCGGCGTCGCTCGCGCCGGCTCCTGCTACAGCTCAGGAAGCGAACGCCGCAACTGCCTCCCCCGCCGGCTTGACCCCCGATCCCCAGTCCATGATTGCGGCTTCGCAGACGAAAGAGGAACCGTTTGATTATGCCGACTATTCCTGGCTCACCGGCAACAGCCGGCAGAAGGATTATCCGCTCGCCACAAAGTACTTTACTCCCGAGGTCCGCGTGGACGTGGAGTACACCGAAGACTTCAACCACCCCAGCGACGACACGATAGGCGGCTCCAGCGAAATCTTTCGCGCCAATGAATTTCAGTTGACCCAGCTTGGCATCGGCGGCGATCTCCACGTGGACAATGTGCGCGGCAGGCTGCTCACCCAGTTCGGCATGTATTCCGAGACCCAGCCGCGGAACGATCCGAGCGCCGCTCGCGGACAATGGGACCTGGACGACGCTTACCGCTATCTGGCTGAAGCGTACGGCGGCTATCACTTCGATGTATTGCACGGGGTCAATGTGGACGCGGGAATCTTCATGTCCTACATCGGGCTGTTCAGCTTCTACAATTACGACAACTGGGCCTATCAGCCCTCCTATGTCTCGTCCAATACGCCGTGGTTTTTCAATGGCGTGCGCGTCCAGGTCTTCGTTACCAAAAAACTGAAGATCGAGCCCTGGTTCATCAACGGCTGGCAATCCTACGGCCAGTTCAACAAGCGGCCGGGGCTGGGCGGGCAAATCCTCTGGCGCCCGTCGAACAGCGTTTCCATTGTGGGCAACCAGTATGGCGTCGGCAGAGACACGCTCGGCGCGCCCAACCGCACACGCTGGCACACCGACGACAGCATCCAGGTGAAATATTTCGACGTGCCCGACAATTGGATGGACAAATCCGCGTTTACCCTGACCATTGACGCGGGCTGCGAGAGCGGAAGCGGGGTTGCCTGCTTTGGAGACCGCGCGAACGGCGTGAAGAAGCAAAGTTTCCTCGGGTTCATGATCTATGACCGCCTTTGGTTCGATAGGGACCGGTTTGCCTTCACTGCGGGCGGCGGCGCGATCGACAATCCCGGCCGCTACCTCGTGTTGTTGCCGCCCATCAATGGCGCCACGGCCATCTCCGGCACGCCCTATTTCACCGAGAATCCCGGCGATCCGTTCAAAGCTTGGGACGTCTCCGGCACCTTCGATTACATGCCCAGTCAGTTCATCACTTTCCGCTGGGAGTTCAACCACCGCGCGTCCGACGTGCCCTACTTCTCCGGCCCGGGCGGAATCACGCCGCCGGGCGGCAACACAGGCGCTCCGGGCTCCTTGGTTTACCTCTCGAACGGAACGCTCTGGACTCCGGACCTGAGGAAATACGAGAACCGGGCGACCTTTGCAATCATGGTTAAATTTTGAGGATTTCCAGGGACTTGCTGCGCCAGGGAATTGATGAGGCCGATGCAGAAAGTGATGAGGGACGCTGATTCTTCCGGGCCGGCTTCCGTCCCGTTGCGTCGTGGTGTGCCTCGGATTCGCTCGGCTCAGCGGCCCGTGGCGACCCGCATGGAAGGCCCTTCGGCGCTCCACACTTCGCGCCCGCTGGGATCGAACAGCCGGATCGAAGGCCGTCCTGCTCGATCGACCGTAAACTTGCCGAGCACGCTGCCCTGCTCATTTACGAGCAGGAAGCTGCGTGCACGGACTTCGGCCGGCACAGGCGCAAGCGTATCTGCCCGGACCGGGGCGGGAGCCAGGTAATGCGCGAGCGCCCCGCCCGCAAATCCAGCAGCCAGAGCGAGCACCATGTTTAGTTTCTTCACGACTCGCCCTCCTTGCCCAAATCATAGAAGAGCCTCACTCCGAGAGCCAGCAGCGAGGGATGGAATATCGATGAATTTTTTCTATCCATTGAATCGGGCGGCGTTGTTCGAGCTCACGCCTTTGTCCAGCGGCCGGTTGGGAGCCAGCGACTCGCGCAGGCTGCACGCCTCGTTGGGAAATTCCCGCTGGCGTCGACGGCCGGCCGCTCCGCAGCTTCCATGAACGTTTCTGCCGCGTTGCAATGCCTCTTTTTCCTGGTGGTGATGACTGCGCTCGTGTATCCCCTTGGCGGCTATCTCGAGCGCGTTTTTTCCGGCCAGCCCACCTGGCTCGATCCTTTATGCCGCCCCGTCGAGCGCATGATTCATCGCCTTTGCCGCGTGGATAGCGCGGCGGAAATGTCCGCCGCGGAATATAGCCTCTCGTTCCTGTTCTTTAGCCTGGCCGGTATTCTCTTCATCTATGTCGTGCTTCGGCTCGAGCGCATCCTCCCCTACTTCTTCTCGCAATACCTTTCCACACCCATCGATCCCGGGCTGGCGTGGAACACCGCTGTCAGTTTTGCCACCACCACCACGTGGCAGGCCTATGCCGGCGAAACCACAATGAGCTACCTGGCTCAAATGATCGGGCTCGCGGCCCAGAATTTCCTGGCCGGTGCCGCGGGGCTGGCCGTGGGAGTGGCCTTTCTTCGCGGCTTCGCGCGCGAAAAGAGCGAAACGCTGGGAAATTTCTGGGTGGATTTGACCCGCAGTCTGCTCTGGGTTCTTCTGCCGGCTTCCCTGTTCCTCAGCTTGCTTCTTGTCTGGCAGGGTGTGCCCATGAACTGGAGCAGCTACTCTGTTGTGCGCACCCTCGAAGGCGTCACGCAAGTGATCGCCCAGGGGCCGCTGGCGGCGCTCGAAAGCATAAAGAATCTGGGCACCAACGGCGGGGGATTTTTCAACGCCAACGGCGCCCATCCTTTTGAGAACCCTACGCCGCTGACGAACCTCATCGAGATGCTCGCGATTGCCGTGCTCCCCGCGGCGCTCACCAATACGTTCGGCCGCATGGTGCGCCAGCCGCGGCAGGGCTGGCTGCTGTTTGGCGTGATGCTGGCGCTGCTCGTGGCTGGTTTCTGGATTTGCGCAAGTGCGGAAGCCGGCGCAAACCCTCTCTTCCCGCATCTGGATCAGCGCGCCGGGAATATGGAAGGGAAGGAGGTGCGCTTTGGCCCCGCCGGCTCCGCTCTCACCGCCGTGGTCACCTCGAATTTGGCCACGGGTTCGACCAACGCCATGCACGACAGCTTCACGCCCGTGGGCGGTCTGGTTCCTCTTGTCAATATGCTGCTCGGCGAAGTGATTTTCGGCGGCCTGGGCACGGGGATGTACAGCATCATCCTGGTTGCGTTAATTGCCGTCTTTCTTTCCGGTCTCATGATCGGCCGCACCCCGGAATACCTCGGCAAACGTGTAGGGCCTTGCGAGCAGAAATTGATCATGCTCTATACGCTTGCCGGGCCCGCATGCGTGCTCGCACTGACGGCCTTCGCGGTCACTTCGCGGGGCGGGCTCGCGGGACTCACCACCAACACCGGCCCTCATGGGTTCACCGAAATTCTTTACGCCTATGCTTCCTGCCTGGCCAACAATGGCCAGAGCTTCGGCGGCTTGAGCGCCAACAGCCTCTTCTACAATGTCACCACCGTCGTGGCTATGCTCGTCGGGAGATTTGCCTTGGCCATTCCTGCTCTGGCGCTCGCCGGCAAGTTCGCCAGCCAGGGCCGCGGGCCGGTGCACGCCGGCACGTTGCGCACAGACACAGTCACTTTTGGTGTGGTGTTGGCCGTCACGGTCTGCCTCGTCGGGGGCTTGAGCTTTTTTCCGGCGCTTTCGCTGGGACCATTGCTGGAACGCGCCCTCCTGCTGCGTTAGACCCGGCACAACTGCCGCATCGGGCGGCGAATTCCTTTTCCCTTGCCCCTGCATGCCCAAAATTCTCCTTGCTGTAAATCGCGCGACACATTCTAATCTTGCGCGGTGGTGAGGCCGGGGGAGAACCACGCTGCGCCGGTATAGAGGTTGGCCTGGGAAATGGCAAGACGGACAGGAGTCACGCCGCAGTGTGCCCGCACGGCCTCTCTGGCCACGGTCTGCTTTTTTGTGGCTGCCGGCCTGCCAGGAAGCGCGTTAGCGCAGCAGCCTCCGGCGGATCTTTCGCAGTCACAGGCTGAGGCTGCAGCCTCGCCAAAACCAGAAGATCAGCCTCCCCAGACCCTCTGGCAGTACGGCGGTTTCGTTGATTCCGGTTATCTGCTCGATTTCGATTTCCCGCTGAACCACCTGTTCCGCAACCGCAGCACTGATTTCAAGGTCAACCAACCGGACCTGAATATGGCCTTGCTCTACGTGAGAAAGCAGGCCGTCGAGAAGTCGCGCTGGGGCGCCGAGCTCACCTGGCAGGCCGGAAAGGACTCCGAGGATTTCGGATTTTCTGCCACCTCGCCAAACGTTCCCGATGCCCGCTGGCTCCGTCATTTCGGCCCGACCGACGTTTCCTATCTCGCGTCGGTGGGAAACGGGCTCACGATTCAGGCCGGACTGTTCAGCAGCCTGATCGGCTACGATTCGCTCTATGCCCGCGACAATTTCACTTACACGCGTCCTTGGGCGGGTGATTACACCCCCTATCTGATGTTCGGCGTTAACGCCTCCTATCCGTTCAGCAAAAAGCTTACCGCGGCGTTTTTTCTGATCAACGGGTACGCGCATTTGGCGCAGGTAAGCCACGGCCCCAGCGTGGGCGGGCAGATTGCCTACAAGGTTTCCGATCGCCTCAACTGGAAAGAGACGATTTTTTACGGCCCGCAACAGCGCGATGCTTCTCTTCCGTACTGGCGGTTCCTTTCCGATAGCATCGTGGAATGGAAGCCGGGCCGCGCGACGGTTGCTTTCGAATATCAAGTGGGCACTGAGGGCCTGGCCACGGCCGGCAGTCCCCGAATATTCTGGACCCTGGCGCAGTTGCCCATCCATTGGGCGTTCAATTCGCACTGGAGCGTCACGGAGCGTCCCGAATTTTTCTGGGATCCCGATGGACGCCTCACCGGGTACGATCAGCTCATCACTTCCAACACGGAAAGTCTCGAATATCGCTGGCCCTTCCGCCGGTGGAACACCATCGTCCGGCTGGAACATCGCTTCGACAATTCGCGGGGGCCCGGGGGAGGGTTCTTCGCCGACCACTACGTCTCTCCAGACGTGGTTGCTCTCACTCCCTCGCAGAACACGCTCATTCTCGGCCTGATTGTGTCCTTTGATTCGGCGCCTCACTGACCTGCGATCACAGGGCGTTTCTGGCCTCGCTCTCGCGCCGGCTGCCTTATGAAAAAGCCATGTCTCCCTTACGACTTTCTAATCTCTGGCTGATAGTGTTGTGGAGCTAAACGCTTGGGTAGGGACCTGCCCGGCAGCTCGACGCCGCAGGCCGGAAGCGTGGTCGTGCATTTTGCCCGTCTCGCGCAGACCGCGGGCGCGGCGCGGCCAAGTTCGGATTCTTAGGAATTGAGTTACGATGAGCCTGTTCCGGTTGGGAGAGAGCTGAACCCGCAGGAACACCGAGGTCTCCATGTTGGACATCATCTTCGTCGTCGCGACTTTTCTCTTCGTGTGCGTTGCTGTCCTCTACGTTCGCGCCTGCGAACGGCTGCGATAGGAGCGGGGCCGTGCATCTGCAAGACGTCGTTCTGCTGACCATCTGCGTCCTGCTTCTGGGCTACTTGCTATACGCATTGCTGAAACCGGAGAAATTCTAGCTGTGACTGCCGTCGGATGGTTCCAAATCGGCGTATTCCTCGCGGTGATTCTCGCCCTCACCAAGCCGCTGGGTGTGTACATGGTGCGCGTATTCAATCGCGAACCTACGATTCTGGACCCGGTCCTGCGCCCCGTGGAACGGATGATCTATCGCCTTACCGGCGTTCATGAACATCTGGAAATGCCCTGGACGGAATACACCACGGCCATGCTGCTCTTTAGCGGCGTTTCGATGCTCATCCTCTATCTGATCGAGCGCATGCAGAGCTGGCTGCCCTGGAACCCCGAGCATCTGGGAAATGTGGCGCCGGATCTGGCCTGGAACACCGCGGTCTCGTTCACCTCCAACACCAACTGGCAGGCTTATGTCCCGGAAGTCACCATGACGTACTTCACGCAAATGGCCGGCCTGGCGTACCACAACTTCACCTCTGGGGCCGTCGGGATCGTGCTGGCCATCGCCGTGATTCGCGGAATCGCGCGGCATGAAGCGGAAACTCTCGGAAACTTTTGGGTGGATTTTACGCGTTGCCTGCTGTGGATATTGCTTCCGCTCAGCCTCGTCGTCGCGCTCGTCTTCGTTTCGCAGGGCGTGGTGCAGAACCTCAAGCCCTACACCACCGTCTCGCTCGTCGAGCCCCAAAAGGTGCAGGTGACCGGGGCCGATGGGAAGACCGCCACGCAGACAGTTGGCGAACAAAAAATTGCTCAGGGGCCCGTAGCCTCCCAGGAAGCGATCAAGATCCTCGGCACCAATGGAGGCGGCTTCTTTAATGCCAATAGCGCTCACCCCTTTGAAAACCCCACTCCCTCGACCAACTTCCTTCAGCTCGTGCTCATTTTCGCGATTCCTTCCGGTCTCACCTACGCCCTGGGCCGCATGACCCGCTCCCCGGGGCACGGATGGGCCGTCTGGGCGGCCATGGCCGTGCTCTTTCTTTGTGGCGCGGCCACCGTTTATTGGGCTGAGGCGCAGGGAAATCCCCTGCTCCCCGGCGTCAACCAGGCCGCTGGGCCGCTCCAGCCCGGCGGCAACATGGAAGGGAAGGACGTGCGGTTCGGAATCGCCGGCTCGGCGCTCTATGCCACTGTTACGACGGACGCGAGCTGCGGCGCAGTGAACGCCATGCACGATTCCTTTACTCCGCTCGGCGGCATGGTTCCGCTCATCAACATCATGCTCGGAGAAATCGTCTTCGGCGGCGTCGGTTCCGGCCTCTACGGAATGATTGTCTTCGTGATCCTGGCCGTTTTCATCGCCGGCCTGATGGTCGGGCGCACGCCGGAGTATTTGGGCAAAAAGATCGAGGCCTACGACGTCAAGATGTCCATGCTCTTTGTGCTCGTCGGTTCGTTCACGATCCTCGTGTTCTCCGCCGTCTCCTCGGTCGAGAAATTCGGCCTTGCAGGCATCACCAACCCGGGGCCGCATGGCCTCTCTCAGCTTCTCTACGCGTACAGCTCAGCCACGGGAAACAACGGCTCAGCGTTTGGCGGGATCAACGCGAACACGATGTGGTTCAACAGCAGTTTGGGCGTGGCCATGCTGCTCGGACGTTTTTTCATGGCCATCCCCGTGCTCGCCATCGCCGGCAATCTGGCCAAGAAGAAAATCACGCCGGAGTCGCTCGGGACGTTTCGCGTGACCGGCGCGCTGTTCACCATACTTCTGGTCTCGACGATTTTGATCGTCAGCTCGCTCACTTTTTTCCCCGCCCTGAGCCTGGGTCCGATTCTCGAGCATCTGCTGATGTACGCCGGAAAGGTGTTCTGAGGT